>CAZDLC010000014.1:12668-14087 GCA_964506615.1 uncultured archaeon | reverse complement strand
TATTTTCTTATAATTTCTTTTGAATTGAAGCGTAGGGCTAATCTTTTCAAGAAAGGCTTGAGCTGAAGTAAACTCGCTTGCAAACTTTTCTTGTGTCTTAACCAAGAATTTTGCAAGCTTCTAGTACAGGATCGAACTTATTTTAAATTTAGCTCTAGAATTTCTCATAGTTTGACAGCTAACTGTCAAATATTTATATATATCTTGACAGCAAATTATCATGCTAGAAGAACTAAATCCATGGTAGAAGTTTACTTTTACAAAAATAAGTATGAAATAGATTGCATTGCCAATGAACTAAAGGTTGAAGTAAAAGCAGGCAAGCCACATAGAGCTTATCCCAAGAATGTGATGGTTTTAGATAAAAGTGATTTAGCAAATTTCCTGCTAAAGAACAAAGTTATCTGAAGGTAGCTTGAGGCTCCTTTCTTAATTTTTTTGAATGATATTCGCACTCAAAACAAACCCACTCGCCTAAAATTTTAATTAAGCTTTTATTTCCACAATTAGGACATTTTCTCATTAATTCTAATAAAAATTTTTTAAAAATATTTAATGAAGTAGGATTTAAACTTTCATCTTACCAGCGCGAGTAAAATATTAGTTATTCTTCTTCCAAAGGTAGAAAATAAAAGCGATAAGGGCAGGAATAATAAATGCAAAAAAAAAGGTCCTGACGGAATTATAGGAATAGTCTCAACAGAAGTTTTGTCTTAAAAACTTTTAAAAGTAGCTCATATTTTAGCTTGTAGCTCTAAATCCTTATCGAAAGTTAGTAGTGGCTTTCTTAACCTTTTTGAGATGTTTAAGATGATTTTGTCGTTTAGCTTAAGAGTTGATAATTTTTCTTTCCTTATAGTTTCAATAGCTTTAATCACATCCTCGCTCTCTATTCCTACTAAAACGAATTTCGGGTTTTTAATCAACTCTTCTACTTTAGCTAATATATCTTCCCTCTTTATCCCACTTTTATTTAAAAATGCTATAAATTCGATCAGAACAACAGTAGGTATATACCACTCATGCAAAGAATCTAGCAATTCTTTCGCTTCTTCATGCTTTTCTGAATCTACAAAAGTGTCAAAAATTAAAACATTCGTATCTATAATCATCCTGCGGCCTCTTCTAGTCCTTTTTCTATAATTTCTTCTGCTTTTTTAAAAGTCAATTTTTTCCCTAGTTTAAACGTAATTCTTTTTGTCGGTTTTCTTTCTAGAGATTCTATCATTTTTAGTTTTTGATTTATTAGGTAGGAGAGCTTTCTAGTAGAACCGTATTTTTCTAGAGCTTCTCTCACAAGTTTCTTGTAAAGTTCGTCTTCAAGCGTAATCGTAGTTTTCATAAAATTTATTTATATCTTGATATTTAAAAATTTTATGTAAAAATTTTTTAACTTAAAATTTCTGAATTGTATTAATT
>CAZDLC010000014.1:0-12658 GCA_964506615.1 uncultured archaeon | reverse complement strand
GAATTAAGTTTATTCGCAGCTTGAAAGTTGTCTTAATTCTTTATGCGTTCTTAAAAAAGTTGAAAAATTTAGGAAATGCATTAAACCTCATTTTAAACTTATAACCTTTTTAATCTTTCTCAATTTTTTAAAATCCTCAACCATCTTCTTTTTTATTTGCGGAAATCTTCTTCCTGCAGAAGGATGGAATGTTAGAAAATAAATTCTTTTATCCTTTTTAATTACACTACCATGAATTTCAGAAATTTTAAGTTTTTTATCTGGGAATAAAGCTTTTAGAGCAACATTTCCTAAAACAACAATAAGCTTTGGATTAATTGCTTCAATTTGTTTTGAAGTGTGGAGCATGCCATGCCTTATTTCTTCTTCTGTAGGAGCTCTTTTTCCGGGATAATATTTAACTGGCGAAGTTATAAAAACTTCTTCCCTTTTTATCCCAGCTAAATCTAACAAGAAATCGAGAAATTTTCCTGAAGGTCCAATGAATGGCTCACCCTTTTTGCTTTCTTGCGGCCCTGGAGCCTCCCCTAGAAAAAGGATTTTTGCATTTGCATTTCCTTTTCCAGGAACAGCCAAACCAAATTTATTCTTCTTACATTCTTCACATCTTCTTATTTCTTCAGCAATTTCTTCTAAAATTTTTTCCTTATCCATTTTTCTCGACCAATTTTTTAAGAATTTTGTAAAAAGTTGGATCAAAAGCAACCAACCTTATTTCCAAATCCTTAAATTTTCTACACTCTTCTACCATAACCTTTGCAGCATCCTCATAGCTTATTCCCCCTACCCCTGTTCCCATTCCTGGAAGTGCTACGCTTCTTAAATTCAATTTCTTGGCTAAATCCAAAGCAGCTCTAGTTGCAATTCTTACATTTTCCAAGGGAATTTTTTGAGCAGGTTTTTCCATCGTCGGAGAATGAATAACATATTTGCACTTAAGCTTTCCTGCTTTTGTTGCAATAGCTTGCCCCAATTTAATAGGAGCTTTTGCTCTAGCTTCTTTTTCTATTTCCTCTCCTCCCTTTTTCTTAATAGCTAAGGCAACTCCTCCACCCATTATTCCAAGAGAATTTGCAGGATTTACTATTGCATCACAATCCTCTTCAGTTATATCTCCCATTTTAACAAGCAGCATGAATTAAAATCTTACTGCAAAAAATAAAAATTATGCTAGATTCGAAGTTATTAAAGTACAAACAAAATTATTACAAAAGATTTTACATCATACTTACAGATTACTTGCCACCCAATGTTTTAGGAATGACTGATTGCAAGGGAAAAATTTGGATTAAAAGGTTGTATGGCTACTTAAGAGAAAAAGTACTTAAACATGAAATCCTTCACAATTTATTTCCGGAAGCAAACGAGTATGAAATAGAAAAACTTACAGAATCCTTTCCAATAAAATTAAGCGATCTCAACTTAATTTTTCTCTAAGGAATTTCAAAATCTCTTTTTATCCAATAAACTTCTTCTTCACTTCTTTCTCTTTCCTCCTTTTTTTCTTCGATTTTCTCTTCCTTTTCTTCTTTTAATTCAATCCTTATACTTCTAATTTTTTCAGCAATACTTTCAAGTTCCTCTTCACTAACAATTAAAGGCTTTGCTTCTTTCAATGGAATTTCATCGAAAACAGGATAAATGCGAATGTGGAAATGCTTTACTATTTCCGAAGGTATGATGGAAAAAATAATTTCTTTCGGATTTAAAGCCTGCTTAATTTTTTCTCCAACTATTAAAGCTGAAAGGAAAACTCTTGCACAAACCTCAAAATTTTCATCGAATTTTTCATAATGTTGCTTTGGTATAACTATAGTCATTCCTTTACTTCTTGGATTGATATCTAAAAAGGCAAGCGAAATCTCATCTTCATGAACAATTTTTGACTTTACGTTTCCCTTAACAATTTCACAAAATATGCATTCCATGATAAGAATTTGAAAGGGAAAGATTTAAGTTTTTAAATAAACCTTTTATTTTATCCCTACCAAAATTTTGAATTAAGTGGTTTGAATGGTTAAAGCAAGTAAGCCAAAGGCAGGAAGCTTAGCCTTTTACCCAAGAAAAAGAGCTAGAAGAATTTATCCAAGAATTAAAACTTATCCTGAATCAGAAAAGCCTAGAGTATTAGGATTTGCAGGTTATAAGGCTGGAATGGTTTCTGTCATACTAGTTGACAATAGAAAAAATTCCCCTACTTTTGGGCAGGAAATAGCAGTTCCTGCAACAGTTTTGGATTGCCCACCATTAAAAATTGTTGGGATAAGAGCTTATGAAGAAACAAAAAAAGGACTAAGAGTTTTTACTGAATGCTGGTCAAAAAATTTACCAAAAGATCTTGAAAGAAAAGTTAAACTCAAGCCAAACGAGGAGAATTTGAAAAAAATTGAAGAAAACTTGAAAAAAATTTCTAAGATAAGATTAATAGTTTGCACTCAACCAAGAATTTCTGGTATAGGAAAAAAGAAGCCAGAAGTTTTTGAAGTAGAAGTTGGGGGGAAAGATTCAAAAGAGAAGTTTGAGTTCGCGAAATCATTGCTAGGAAAGGAAGTAAGCTTAAAAGATGTTTTTAGAGAAGGTGAATTTGTAGATGTAATTGCTGTAACAAAGGGTAAGGGAACTGCAGGACCTGTAAAAAGGTTTGGAGTTAAAATACAGAGAAGAAAAGCACATGGAAAAGAAAGGCATGTTGGAACATTGGGACAAGAAAGGCCTGGGAAAGTTAGGCATACTGTACCAATGGCTGGCCAATTGGGCTTTCAAACTAGGACTGAATTAAACAAGAGAATTTTAAAAATAGGCGAAAGCGGAAAGGATATAACTCCAAAAGGTGGTTTTGTAAGATATGGAATAGTAAAATCAAACTATGTTATACTAGAAGGCTCTGTTCCAGGACCAAAGAAAAGGTTAATAATGCTTAGGCCTGCTATAAGGCCTGGAAAAATTAAGTTTTTACCTGTTGAAATAAAAGAAATTAGTGGTTGAAATGGAAGTAAGTGTTCTTGATTTAAACGGAAATAGAGTAGGAAAAATAGAATTGCCAGAAGTTTTTAAAGAAAAAGTTAGAGAGGATTTAATTTTGAGAGCTTTTTTAGCTACTATGAGCAAAAAGAGACAACCTTATGGAACTGATAAGCTTGCTGGCAAAAGAACTTCTGCCCATTACCATGGCTTAAGAAGGTATAGATGGACTATGATGAATAGAGAAATGGCAAGGTTGCCTAGAATACATGGCAAAGGAGCTCCATTACAAATGATTTGGCAAGCAAGGTTTGTGCCAGGTGCAAGAGGCGGGAGAAGAGCTCATCCCCCAAAACCAGAAAAAGTTTGGGAGCAAAAGATAAACAAAAAAGAGAGAAAAAAGGCTATTAAGTCAGCAATAGCTGCAACAGCATTAAAAGAACTTGTTTTAAAAAGAGGACATAAAGTTGAAAAAATAGAGGAGTTGCCAATAATTGTTGAAGATAAGCTAGAAGAAATTTCAAAGACAAAAGATTTAGTTAAATTTTTGGAAGTAATAGGACTAAAGGAAGAAATTGAAAGGGCAAAGAGGAAAAAAATAAGGGCAGGGAAAGGAAAAGCAAGAGGAAGAAAATATAAAAGGAGAGTTGGACCTTTGATAGTTATAGCTGAAGATAAAGGAATAAGCAAAGCTGTAAAGAACTTGCCTGGATTTAGCGTTTGTAAAGTTGAAAATTTAAGCGTTGAGAAGCTTGCTCCTGGAGGAGTTCCAGGCAGAATAACAATATTTACTAGATCTGCAATTGAAAAATTGAGGGAGAAAAATGGATGTTTATAAAATATTGCGCTACCCTTACTTAACAGAAAAGTCTATTAGCTTGGTTGAAAAAGAAAACAAAATAGTTTTTATAGTGGATAGAAAAGCTAAGAAAAAGGAAATAAAAGAGGCTTTTGAAAAACTTTTTGAAGTAAAGGTTGAAAGTGTAAATACACAAATAATGCCTACTGGCGAGAAAAAAGCAATAATTAAGTTAAAGCCAGAATTCAAAGCTTCTGATATAGCTGCAAAGCTTGGAATGGTTTAGGTTTTTTTAGCTCTAATAAATAAGAAGTGAGGATAATTCTTTTCCTTTAAAGAACCTATTTCCCTAATTTCACAAATTCTAAAGAATTGAGAAATTGCATTAAAGTAATCTTCCAAAGTCCAATAGTAGTTAAAATATTTTACTTCGCCATGCTCTTCCCAATGAAGCCCCCTTTCAAAATAATTCTTCGTATGCTCTATCATTTTTTTAATCGGATGCGGAACTACTACAAAAATTTCTCCTCCAAATTTTAAAATTCTCCAAAATTCTCTGAAAACTTTTTTAATATCCCTTTTATATTGAGCTGAAAGAATTGATAAAATAAAGTCAAAGGATTCTTCCTCAAATCCTGTTCTTTCCATATCCCTTTGAAAAAATTTAACCCCTAACTTGCTACACCTTTTCTTAGCAATTTTAAGCATAACTTCGCTAACATCTATACCAAAAACCTTTGCTCCTCTTTTTGCTAAAATTTCGCACTCCCTTCCAGCCCCGCAGCCAGCATCCAGAATTTTTTTATTTTTTACTTTTTTAAGGTAGGATAAAACAATGGATGAAATTTTTTTCTTGTCCTTATTTTTTTCATCCTTTTTAACAAAAGCCTCTCCGTACAAGTTATAAACTTTCCTTGCTTGCCTGGCATCTTCATCCATAACCTCAAATTATTTTCCTGTTCAATTTTTCATTTTTAACCACCTTAGAAGTGAAAAAATACAAATTAAAAAATTTATAAATTTTAAACATGAAAAGGGAGGAAATAGAGAATATACTTAAAAATTTTGGGTTTACTGATTATGAAGCAAAGGCATATTATGCTCTGCTTTTGCTTGGTCACTCAAAAGCAAGGGAAATAAGCAAAGTTTCTGGAGTTCCGCAATCAAAAATATACGAAGTTCTTGAAAGACTCCTTGAAAAAAATTTGGTTGAAGTTTATACTGTAAGACCTAAGGAATTCAAAGCTGTTTCGCCTGCAATAGTCCTAAAAAATTTTATAGAAGAGGAGGAAAGAAAAATTAAAGAAACAAAGGAAAGAGTTGAAGAGCTTATATCTTCTTTAAATTCTATGAACACAGAAGTTTTTGAAGGAATTTGGGCATCAACAGAAAAAGGCTGGAAAACTTTTATGGATAAAGTTTGCGAAATGTTTGGTAGAGCAGAAAATTATATTTTTGTTATGAGCAAGTACTTTTCCTGGTCTTCAAAACTGGCAAGGATGGTTAAGCTTTGCATTAGAAGAGGAGTAAAAATAAGAACAATAGCATTAAGGGAAATAGATGAAAATAGTTACTATAGAGCTAAGTGGTTTAGTGAGAATGGAGTAGAAATAAGGATGTTAAAAGAAGAAAAGTATCCGAGCCTTATCGATATAGATGGAAAAGAGATTTTACTTAGATTTGAAAAATCTCTGAACAGAAAAAATTTTCCCTTTACTTCGCTCTGGTCAAGAGAAGAATCTTTTGTAAAAATTATAGATTCTTACTTAAAGTATGCTTGGAAATTTTCCAAGCCGGTTAATTTGGAAAAATTACCAGATGGATTCAAAAGTTTTAGCAAGAGTATAAGCGAAAATTCCAGCGAAAACTAAATATAAAAATTCTTCATTATTCCTAAAATTTTGAACAACTAAATTCCTGTTAAAATCTTCTCTTCTCGTAAGCCTTCTATATTCGTTTAAAACTTTATCCAATTCTTCAATTCTTTTTCTATATTCATTTAAAGTTGAGTTAATTTCTTCAATTAAAGGATCAGATTTTTCCTTTTCTTTCCTTCTTATATTCCTAGGAGAGAATTGTATTTTATTTTCAACGTAATAATTTTTCAAAATATCTAAGCAATCCTTAAGTTTTTTCCCTCTAAAAATTTCTGAGCAGGATAAATAAGAAAGCGGATAAACCTGAAGTTCTGGGATTAAATAGGGTGAAAAAATTTTTTCTTCAGTATAAAAGCTTATTCCAGCTTCAAGATATTCAAGCTTTTTAAGCTTAGAGCCGAAATTAACAATTTCTTTTAAAGAATTTTCAAGTCCAGAAAAATTTTGTGGAGGCTTTTCTATATCAGTATTTTCTATAGATAAACAGCATGCTAATCCTTCTTCTAAAATTCTAAAAGGTAAAGATTTTGAAATATAGTTTAAACTTGATTCCTCAAGCTTTTGAAGAGGAATTTCAGAAGCAGAAGAAATTTTATTTCCATGCCTTTTTACAATTTCCCAGAAAACAAAAGGATCTAAAAGGTCTTTTCCGCTTAAATCAATCCCTATTTCATTTAATTTTTTTCTTAAATTTTCACTTACAGAACCAAAAAGCATTCCTCTATCTAAAGATAATCTAAAATTTAGCTCGTCAAAAGATTCCTTGAAAGCCTTATACAAAGCAGATTCGTAAGCGCCAGGGTTATACAAGCTTGAAAGATGATGAATTATTTCATGAGTTGGTATTGTAACTGAGGAAATAGATCTAAATGCAGATGGCTTTAACCCTATTTTAACGTTTAGCTTATCACCCAAATAATATTCATCCAAAACTTTCCCTGCTTCTTTTTCTATTCCATACGTCAAAGGCACGAATTTGTAATTAATTTTTCCCTGAAAATCAAGCTCCAATTCCTTGTTGTTTACGCTACTATTTATCCCCATTTTTTTGAAAGAGGAAGAGGATATTAAATAAATTAATTCATTTTCGAATGCTCCGCTTAAATATTCCCCAAATAAAATTTCTGAAAATTTTTCAGAAAGTACTTGAAGCCTGTATCTAAATCTATTGTATTTATCTTGCTTCTTAAAATCTTCCTTATGTTTAATTAACCAGTTGATGTCGTTTAAAGTTCCTGAAGAGCCTGTAGTAAAAAGTAGCTTTGGATGAAGAGTTTCGCTGAGCTTATATAGAGAATTAATGAGCTCCTCCTTAGTTTTATTCAGCTCTACTTCATAAATATTTGACAAAATTCTGAAATTTTTTTCACTCAAGAGCTCAAGCATATAAGACCCTTTTTCTTCCTTTTCTTCTTTTTTATCAAAATCTCCCATTCATCTTCCTCTTCCTTTTTCCTGTAAGGCTCGAGCTTGCTATACATAGGCACTCTTAACGGCTCAGGAAGTTCTTCAACTATTTTTTCAAGTAGCTTGATTAATTTCCCAAAATCTGCCTCTCTTGAAGCTTTTTCCATCCTTTCCTTAAAATCCTTTAAGTTCTCATAAGCTAGTGAAAAAATCAGTTTATCTATAGGAGAAATTTCTCCAATCAAGTATTTTCTAGCTTCATATTCCCTTTCCAAAAGAAAGAGCAAGGTAGAAATTTCTAAGGAATTAAGCCTTTTACAATTTCTCAATTCTTCCTTTATTTTTGCCAAATCCCCAATTCCTTTATAAAGCAAATTGTCCCTGAGATAAATTGAAACTGCTCCTTCGGATGAAATATAAACTGAGATCGGTTTCATGCAAGAGTAAGGTGATAAAATAAAATAAGTTCCGTCTTTATTTTTCCTTTTCCTTACATCGTAATATTCTGTATCAGAAACTTTAAGTTTCATGCTTAAATTTGGAAAAAATTTTTAATAAATCGATTTTCTCCAACTAAAGTGGTTAAAATTAAATTTCGAACTTTTTCGTTAAATCTATTGAATCAAGCTTAAGGTGAAGTATTTGGCTACTTGGAATTAAAATTTTACTCAAGGTTTTTGATCTATCTAAAGAATCTAGAAAAATTTTTGCAAAATATGAAAAAGGGGAATCGTTTTTTGCTATGAATGAATCAAGGTTATATTTTATCAACTCCTTTCTTAAGATGTTACCATCTATTAACTTTATTCTGTATCTTAGAGCTAAACTCAAAATATTTTCAGAAAAATAGGAGTTTGTTACCATGTGAGCTTCTTCTATTTTACAATCATCAACAGCCATAAGGAAACGAGAAAAATCATCTAAGCTAATGGGTAAGTAAGAATATTTTGCCTCGAAGGCAAGAACTTTCTTTCCTTTAGTGCAATATCCATCAAACTCATGCCTTGCACCGCTTTTTCCTCGTAGAATTTTATTCAACTCAACTCTATAGCCTTTCCTTTTATAGAGCTCCCCAACCAAAAGTTCAAACTGCTTTGATAAGTTCATTTCTATTCACCTTTTCAAAATACTTTTGGAGAGCAAGGGAAATAACGCCTACTGCGCTGAAGGAAGAAAGGAAAAAAAGGATTTCAAGAGCATCCAAATTTTCAACAAAACTTTTGTCTGTTAAACTTTTCTTGTAATTCTCAATTAAATTCAAAAGAATTTTTTTCTCACTTTCATAAATTTCCCCGTTCATAACTTCTTTCTCATATTCTTCCACATCTTTTAAATGCTCCTTTAGCTTGCCATTCTTTTTTAAAAGCTCTATGGAATAACTATCCTTTTTTATGTCCTTCCATTTTGAGTAAAGCTTTAAATAATTTCTAAGCTCCTCCATCTTGACCTCCAAAAATTTTCTTTAAAAAAATTTTCCCTGCAACTTTTGTTAGAGTTTCATCCAAGCTTTTATAATTTCCTTCCTCATCTTTTGCATACTCCTTAACTACTTCAGAAACTATATCCATTAACTGATCTACTCTTATCTTCTTCACAATTTTTAAAATTGGCTTATATTCTTCTGGAAAAAACAAATCTAAAATTGTGTCAAAAGAAACATTGTACTTTACCATAGCATTATTTAAACTTATACTAACCTCTCTTAACAAAAAATCCTTATCCAAGCTTTCCTTCTTATTTTCATATTCTTCTAAGGCTTGGTTAAATGAACTTAAACCTTTGTATAGAGCATAGGCTAAGCGATCTAAGCTTTCTTTACTCAACTTAAGCACCCCTGTACTCTCTCAAAACTCTTTCCAAATTTTCAAGCTTTTTTGTAATTCTCTCTTCAATAATTTCTGCCTGTCTGGCTGCAATTTTTTCTTGCTGCTCAGGAAGCCACTTTGTAATTCCATAAACAAGTACGCCTCCTCCTATTGCTCCAAACAAGGCAGCTATCAAATACCCTTTTTTAAACTTTTCCTCACTCATTTACTCACCCCTTAATCCAAGAAAATCAAGCACATAATCCCTACATTTTGCAAAGATTATTAGTCCACCTAAACTACCAACCAAAGCTAATTCTCCTCCGTTTTTTATTCCCTGCTCATACGCTTTTGCTATAACATCAATTCCTCCACCGTTCATCAAATACCAAATTCCTTCCTTAGCAAAGTAGCGAATAGAAGAACCAAGAAAACCTACTGTAAAGCCAACACCAGAACCTATTATTGCACCAATACCTCCTGCAAGCCCAGGCTTTGGTATGTATTTTTTCAAGAAATTTTTAAAATTTTCAAGAGTGCTTTTTCTTTCATATCTTGACATGAAGCTAAGTTGAAAAAAGGAGAAAAAATCTTCAACGTACTTCAAAAGTTAAAATTAAAAGAATTTTAACTACCCAAGTTAAAGCTCTTTAATTCTCCATTCTCCAAATTTTCTACAAAAACTTTCAACATCAAGTAGCCATTCCCTTAAACCAAGATAAATCGGTTTACTTTCTTGATTTTTTAAAAGGTCTTCTATATACATTTTTCCGCTTTCCAAACCCATTGCTTCGCTAAATTCTTTTTCTATTAAAAAAATTATTTCTAAACCTCTTTCAGAAAGCTCGTCTTCGCCCATTTTTTCCAAATTAGAGCAAACCTTTTCCATATCCCTCTTAAAAATACTCCAGTTTCTTGTCAAAATATTCTTCGTAAGTTCTAAGTAATTCTTATAAATTTCATCGACTTGCGGCTCTACGATAAAAAGTTTTATTCCAGGAGAAAATATTTCCTCTACACCCATTTCACCCTTTTTAATTTTAATCATTAACTTTTCTAAACCAAAGGGGAAATTTTCCTCCATTTTATCAGCATACTTTATCGCTTCTGCAACAATCGCTTTTTTCTTGTATTCTTCGATAAAAGATTCTTTTGCCTTTCTTTCAAGAATATTGCAAAATTTAAATCCATCTGAATCCTCCAGATATTCAAGCACTTTTTCCCCTTCCTTAACAACCCTTATTATTTCTGAGAATATGCTTGCAGAAGGAAGGTTTTCTTCTATTTTAGTTTCTGCCCAAAATCCTATGCCAGAAAACCATCTCCTTATACTTTCAACTTCTCTTTTAACATCTTCTTCCATTTTTCCTTTCAAGTAAGAACTTCTTATTTTTTCTCTCAAGTTTTTTCCGTAATTTGTAAATTCAAGGAAAAAGGAATAAGGATAAAAATAACTTGTTATGTAAGCAGACCAAGTATAATAAAATTCTTTTAAAGGAAGAGAAAAAGATTCATATTCCTTTTCCAAAACTTTTTTGTTCAATCTAATTTTCAAATCATCTTCTCTCATGTAAGCTCTTAGATTTTTTTCTGAAAAATCCTTTTCAATTCTTTTTAACGCATTCGCTCCTTCTTGAAATTCCTCCTCGTTTATGCTAATAGAAATGGAAGTTTTATCGAAAAGTTTTTCAAGCATTCCTTTTGCAAAATTAAAACCGCTTTCAACGTAAAATTCAACATCTCTTTCCATCAACACCACAATTCAACAATTTCTCTGAGCCTTTCCTCAAATTTTTCTAGTTTATCGTAAGGAGCTTTTATCAAAGGCTCATACTTTTCCATTTCAATTAAAATTTTGCTCATCTTTTCTTTAATTTTTTCCTTTGAAATTTTAAGATCAAAAGCCTTCTTCCTTATTTTATCCTTGTAAGCTGGAAAAGCAAACCTTAAAATTTCGTTCAAAGCCCTAATAAAATTGTTTTTGTCAAGGCTATCGAATGAGTTTTTTAAATTCTTTACTTCTTCAACAATTTTTAATTCAGTTCTAGGATGCCGAGTAAAATAGTGAATATGCAAAATTTCCCACTTTTTCACTACATCAACCAAATCTTTTATTGTATTGCACTCTATTTTAAAAGGATGGAAAATTTCTTCTCTTTCACCTAGCTTTATTGCCATACCAAGAGCTAAGCAAATTTCCTTATCAGAGCTTAAATCATCTGTTATGAAAACAGATTTCTTGAACAAATCTTTTTCTTCCTCAAGAGCTCTTTCCATAACTTCTAATTTCTTGCAAGCTAAATTCGGCTCGATGGCAAAAAACTTTTCGTCTTTAAAATACCATTTAGAGCCAAAAGAAATGTCAACGGGCAAGCTTTTAACTTTAACCAAAAAATTCAAACAATCTTCAGGTGAGCCTGAATTCAAAATTATCTTATAGCCCAACCTTTTTATTTCGTAAAAACTCTCAATTAACTTTCTTTCAGGCCTAAAATTTTTTGCTGTAGCTATGCAAGAGTTTATGTGCTCTTTAAGAGTTATGTTATAATTTCTCATTTCCTTTTCCAGCTCTTTAACAGAATTTTCTATCTCAAATTTTTCCCCTTTTCTTGTTGCCTCCCCAATTTTTCTTGCTATATCGCATAACTTTTCAGAATCTTTTCTTACTTTAAGATTAAAATGGTTTTTTAGATAGCACTCGAAAAGAGAAGGCGAACTTTTTTCATTCAAAACTCCATCTACGTCTGAAACAAAAAGTTTTCTTTTAGCTCCTGGAAATTTTCCTCCGTAAGAAATTTTCCCATGAGAATTTTGAACTACCAAGGAATAAAGAAAGGTAGGCTTGAAATCTATGGAAAAATACAAGTCGTAAAGGAGCTTTCTATAAGCTTGCCTAACTTCATTCACATTTAATTTTTTTGATTTAAAAAAATTCAAGCATAGCTTGATAAATTAAAAAGCTAGTAGAGAAAGCTCCAGTAGAGTTTAATATTTAAAATTTAAATATTATTCGAGCAGGGGTCGCCTAGTCTGGTCAAGGGCGCCAGGCTTAGGACCTGGTGGCTTAGTGCCTTCGTGGGTTCAAATCCCACCCCCTGCATGCACTTCAAGTATTTAAAGCTTTCGCTGTGCCATCATTAACGGAATTTCTAACGGCAATTTTAAGGAAATTAACAGAATCCAAAATGTCCGTAAAAAAATGAAAATGAGAGATTCTAATAAAAATTTGTCTTAATGCATAACACTAAAGTTACAGGATTAAAATAAGAAATTATTTTTCAACACTTAAAACTCTTTAAAGAAATCCTCCTAACGGCTTAGTAGTTTTTTGGGCGGAAATGTCTCGCCTGTAGAGGGAAATGAAGATATTAAGCGTAAGTTTTGAGCCTCATGAAAGGATAAATGTAAAAGTTTATTGGTGCGATCAAGTTTTTGTTCTTGATCCTTTAAAGGATTTGGTAAAAGAGAAGGAAGTTTATAGTTTAATTGTTTGGACGTAAGAGAAGCGAATATTGGCTTGAAAAAGCTCAATCATGAGAGATGGGGAAATAATTTAAAAATTTTTCTTAGAGTTAAAAAAAAGAAATGCTACTTTGGCTTTGAAGCTGGAGCAGTTGATACTCTTTTAATTTCAGAGGGTTCGATTGGTTAAAGCTAAATTAAGATATGAATGTGGATTTGAAATTGAAAAAGATTTACAAAAGAAAAAGTTGAATTTCAAGTTCGTGAAAAATGTAGAAAAAATTTGAAAGTAGAGGAGAGAAAAGATTTGGTTGAAATACTGACAAAAAAGCAAAGGGATTGGGAAG
>CAZDLC010000013.1:0-14159 GCA_964506615.1 uncultured archaeon | reverse complement strand
AAATTAATGCTTTTACTTTAAACTAATACTTTTAAATCTTCGCAGCCTTATTGTATGTTATGGAAAGCGGAGATTTCGTTTACATTGATTATGTTGGAAGAGTGAAAGAAACAGGAGAAATATTTGATTTAACAAAAGAAGATGTTGCGAGAAAGGAAGGAATATACGACCCTAAGTTCAAGTATAAGCCCATTCCAGTTATAGTAGGTTCTGACTTTTTAATAAAAGGTTTGAATAAAGTTCTGAAAGAAATGAAGGTTGGAGAAAAAAGGAAGGTTGAAATTAGCGCAAGTGATGCCTTTGGCGAAAGGAAGGAAGAATTGGTTAAAATAGTGCCCGAATCGATCTTCAAGGAGCAAAACGTGCAGCCAATTCCTGGATATTTTGTGAATATAGGAGGAATAAGAGGAAGAATAGTTAGCGTTTCTGGTGGAAGAGTTAAGGTTGATTTTAATCATCCTTTAGCAGGAAAAACCCTTGAATATGAAATAGAAATAGTAAGGGAAGTTAAGGATAAGGAAGGAAAGGTAAAATCTATTGTTTGTTATTTTACTGGGCTGGATGAAAATGAAATAGATTTGAAAATTGAGGGAAAAATTGCAGAAGTATCCTTTAAAACTACTGTAGAATTACCGCACAGATTAAAAGATCTGATATCTAAGAAAATATTTGAGTGGATTGATGGTATTGAAGAGTTAAAATTTGTGGAAATTTTTAAAAAAACTTAAGAATTTAACCTTCAAATCTTTTATAAAAATTAGGTGCTTTTATGGGAATGAAGCAGTTAAAAGGAAGAAAAGAAAAAGTTAGCAAAGATGATAAAGAAATAAGGAAAGTCCTTGAAAGATGCAAGACTAAAATAAAAATTGTTGGGGCAGGGGGAGCTGGAAATAATACAATTTCTCGTTTAATGGAAGTTGGAATTTATGGAGCGGAAACTATTGCTGTAAATACAGATGCGCAAGACCTTGTTTTTACAGATGCAAACAAAAAGGTTTTGATAGGGAAAAAACTTACAGGTGGGTTGGGAGCAGGTGCTGACCCAAAAATAGGGATGGAAGCTGCGAAAGAAAGTAAGGAAGAAATAAAGGAAGTTTTGAAAGGAGCTGATATGGTATTCTTAACTTGTGGCTTAGGTGGAGGTACAGGAAGCGGAAGTTTACCTGTGATAGCAGAAATTTCAAAAAAGCTAGGAGCTTTAACTGTTGCTATAGTTACTCTTCCATTTTCAATGGAAGGGAAGCAAAGGATGGAAAATGCAAAGTTTGGACTTAAGAATTTAGAGGAATTTGTAGATACTTTAATAGTAATTCCGAATGATAGACTTTTAGAGGTTGTCCCGAATGTTTCGCTTTTAACAGCATTTAAAATTTGCGACGAAATTCTTGTGAATGCTGTTAAAGGAATAACAGAGCTTGTCACAAAACCTGGTTTGGTTAATCTTGATTTTGCTGATGTTAAGGCTGTTATGCAAAATGGAGGTTTAGCAATTATAGGAATGGGTGAAAGTAATACTGAAAATAGGGCAATAGAAGCTGTTGAAAAAGCTTTGAGCAATCCTTTAATAAATTTAAAAATCGATGGAGCAAAGGGTGCTTTAATAAATGTGATGGGAGGGCCTGAAATAACAGTTAAGGAAGCGCATCAAATTGTTGAGGCAGTTTCATCCAAACTTTCGCCTGATGCAAAAATAATCTGGGGAGCTCAGATATATCCTGAGTTAGAAAATTCTATAAGAACTTTGCTTATAGTAACGGGAATAGAGACAGAAGGTTTTTATGAAAAGCTTTTGGAAAAGCCTAAGATAGATAGAAGGGAAATAGAAAAAATACTTGGAGTAGAGTTTGTAAGGTAGATCTTCTTGAGAATAAGAGAAAAAATAGAGAATTGTAAAAGAATAATTGCAATGACAAAAAAGCCGGACTTCAAAGAATTTTATTCAGTTTCAAGAATTTGCGCAATCGGTTTGCTTATAGTAGGCTTAATAGGATTTTTAATTTTTTTAATTGCAAACATAAAAGAACTTATTTAGTGGTAATATGATATTCACGGTTAAAACTGTTGTGGGAAGGGAGGAAGTTGTTTTAAATGCTATAGCTGCAAAAGCAAAATCAGAAAATTTGGATATAAGGGCATTAGTACATCCAGAAGAAATAAAAGGTTATATTTTTGTTGAGGGCGAAATTAGGGATATTGAAAGTGTGGTTAAAGCAATCCCTCATGTAAGAGGAATAATTAAAAGGCCGATAGAAATTAGGGAAATACAAAGATTCTTAGAGCCAAAAAAGGCAGAAATAGAGCTAAATAAAGGAGATATAGTTGAAATAATTGGTGGGCCATTTAAGGGAGAAAGGGGAAAGGTAGTTAGGTATGAAAGTATAAAGAGGGAAGTGGTTGTAGAACTTCTTGAAGTTGCTGTTCCAATTCCTGTTACAGTTTCAGTTGAATTTGTAAAAGTTGTAGAAAAAGCAAAGTGATTTAAGTGAAGGAGGAAATTCAATTTTTAGTTGAGGGAGGAAAGGCTTCTGGAGCTATTGCATCCAAAATTGCACCTTACAAATTGAATGTTAACGAAGTTATAGAGAAAATAAACGAGAAAACTAGGGAATTTGAAGGAATAGAAGTTTCAGTAAAGCTAATAATAGATAAGGAAAAGAAAAGTTTTGAAGTAGAAGTTATTCCTCCTCCTATTTCTTCTTTAATCAAAAAAGAATTAGGAATAGAAAAGGCAAAAATTAGCGAGGAAGAAAAAGCTAAGGGCAAAACTTCTGTTGGCGACTTGAAAATGGAGCAAGTAATTAAGATAGCTAAAATTAAAAGGAATAGCCTGCTTGCAAAAACTTTAAAGGATGCAGTTAAAGTTGTGCTTGGCTCTATAGTTAGCATGCCGATTACAGTTGAAGGAAAAAGAGCAAAGGAAGTTATAAGAGAAATTGATGAAGGAAAATGGGATTCAATTTTAAAGGAATAATTTTTATTCTAAATTTTTAAAATACTTTTTATGAAAGTTCTTGAAAAGGAAGGTAAAAAAGTTATTTTGCTTGGAAATGAAGCTGTTGTAAGAGGGGCATTAGAAAGCGGCGTAGCCTTTGTTTCAACTTATCCTGGAACTCCTGCAAGCGAAATTGGCGATACTTTTTTCCAAATTTCAAAAAATTTTGGGATTTATTTTGAATATTCCACAAACGAGAAAGTTGCTTTGGAAGCTGCTGCTGGTGCTGCCCTTTCAGGCCTAAAAGCTTTAGTTGCTTTTAAAAATTTTGGGTTGAATGTTGCTTCAGATAGTCTTTTCCCTTTGCCATACTTAGGAGTTAAAAATTTGGTAATTGTTGTTTCAGACGATGTTAATTGCTGGAGCTCTGCTCAAAGCGAGCAGGATTCAAGGCTTTACTCTTACATTGCAAACATTCCTATGCTTGAACCAAGCGATCCGCAGGAATGCAAAGATTTAACAAAATTGGCATTTGAAATATCTGAAAAGTTTGAAATTCCGGTTTTGCTTAGGTTAACAACAAGAGTAAGCCATACAAGAGGTTTAGTAAAATTGGGAAAAATAATTGAAGGAATAAAAAAAGGAGTTTTTAAAAAGGACAAGCAAAAGTTTTTTAATCTCTTGCCAAACATCTTAAAAATGCATGAAAAAGTTTTGGAAAAAATGGAAAAAATTAAGGAATTTTCTGAAAAATCTAAAGCAAACTTTGTTTTAAAAGGTAAAGGTGATTTTGGAATTATTGCAAGCGGAGTTTCTTTCAATTACTTGATGGAAGCTATGAGCGATTTAAAAATTAAATTCCCAGTTTTAAAATTAGGTATAACAAACCCTTTGCCAGAAAATAAAATTAAAATTTTTATAAAAGGTTTGAAGAAGTTGCTAATTTTGGAAGAGCTTGAGCCTATATTGGAAGAAAGAGTTAAAGCTATAGCAAAGGATTGCAATCCAAGAATTAAAATTTACGGAAAAGATGTTATTCCAAGAGTTGGCGAAATTAACGAAGAAATTGTAATTTCTGCAATAGAAAAAATTGCTGGAATAAAGTTTAAGTTGAATCATGCAAGCCTAGAAGTTTATAAAAAAAGATATAAAGAGGTTGAAATTCCAAAAAGACCTCCTTTGATGTGTGCTGGGTGCCCTCATAGAGCAACTTTTTTTGCAACTAAAAGAGCTATGAAGGAGCTTGGAATTGAAGTTGCTTGTGGTGGCGATATAGGTTGTTATATGCTAGGAGTTTATCCTCCACTTGAAGTAGAAGATTTCCTTGTTTCCATGGGAGCCGGAGAAGGAATAATTCATGGAATAAGCAAGTCAACAAAGCAAAAGGCAATAGCCTTCATAGGAGATTCTACTTTTTTCCATGCAGGAATTCCTGCTCTAATAAACATGGTTTTTAACAAATCGAATACACTAGTAATAATTTTAGATAATAGGTATACTTCTATGACTGGGCATCAACCTCATCCAGGAACGGGCATTACTGGTTTTGGGGAAGAAACAAAAGCTATTAAAATAGAGGATTTGGTTAAAGCATGCGGCATAGAGAATGTAAAAGTTATAGATCCTTTTAACGTTAATGAAATGGTTTTAGCGATAAAAGAATTTTTAATGAAAGATGGAGTTTGTGTTATAATTGCAAAAAGAGAATGCCAATTAATGGCTGTAAGAAGGAAGAAAAAGGAAGGTTTGAAAATACCAAAGTTTGAGGTTGATCAAAGCAAATGCAACAAATGTGGTTTTTGCTTGAATGAGTTTGCTTGCCCAGCAATTTATGAGGAAAATGGTGAATATAAGATAAATCCTGAAGTTTGTACTGGTTGCGCAGTTTGTTTTCAAATTTGCCCAGTAAAGGCGATAAGGGTGAGAGAATGAAAAAGTTAAATGAATTTAATATTGTAATAGCAGGAATAGGTGGCCAAGGAGTTTTAACTTTAGCTTTTATACTAGCTGAAGCAGCTTTAAAGCAAGGCTATGATGTGAAAACTTCTGAGCTCCATGGCTTAGCTCAAAGAGGAGGGGCAGTTTCCTCTCATGTAAGATTTGGCAAAAAAATTTATTCTTCTTTGATAATGGAGTGCGAAGCTAACTTAATAATTGGTTTAGAAAGATTAGAGACTTTAAGGGCTTGCTATTATTCTTCCAAAGAAAATGGAACAGCCATAGTTTTTGACACTTTTTCAGTAGTTCCTATTTTAGTTTCTGTTTTTAAAGAAAAATATCCAAGCTTAGAAGAAACAGAAAAAATTCTAAAAGAATTTTCTAACAAGGTTTATCCCTTAGAAGCTACAGAAATAGCAAAGAAGGAAATAGGAAATGGAATTTATTCAAATATTTTACTTTTGGGCTATGCTTTTGGACTTGGCTTAATCCCGTTAGAAAGGAAAAATTTAGAAGAAGCTATAAGAGAAGTAATTCCGGAGAAATATTTAAACGAGAACTTAAAAGCTTTTGATTTAGGAATAAGAAAAGCAAAATCATCTTAACTTTTCTTCCAATTTCAAAAATTCTCTATGTCTTTTCTCTATCTCCTTTAAAGTTTTAATCACCCTTTCATGGATTTTATTCAGCTTATCAGGAACTTTCTTTCCCTTCTTTAAAAAGTAATTGTAAATTGCTTCATGTAAAGCATCCAAAGCTAAAACTGAGCAGTGAACTTTAATTGGTGGCAAAGGACCTGTTTTTTTAAGAATATCTTCCTTCTTTATTTCTAAAACTTCATCTATAGTTTTTCCTTTAACCATTTGAGTTAATAAAGAAGAAATTCCTATTGCAACTAAGCATCCAAAAACTTCCATTTTTATATCCTTAATTATTTCTTTTCCTTTTTTTTCACTAACTTTAATGTAGCACCAAAGAGTATCGCCGCACAATATATTTCCGGCTTTTCCTACAGCATCTGCATTTTTTAGCTTGCCTAATCCTTTCGGGTTTTTAAAATGCTTTATTATCTCTTCTGGATATGGGAAAAATTCTTTTTTCATTAACTCCACTTTCCTTTGAAAGGAGAAATTTTTCTCAGTTTTTCCACAACTTCAGGTAAAACTTTCAAAACATAATTTACTTCTTTATCTTTTGTAAACCTTCCTATGCTTAACCTTAAACTTCCTTGAGCTTGATGCGGCTTTAAACCTATTGCAAGTAAAACATGGCTTGGCTCTAAGCTTTCTGAAGAGCAAGCTGAGCCTGTTGAAGCAGCTATACCTTTTTGGTCTAAATACATAACTAAAGCTTCACCTTCTATAAAATCAAACCAGAAATTTGAAATATTTGGCAATCTTTTTTCAGGATGCCCGTTTAGATGAGAATTTTCAATTTTTAAAATTCCCTTTTCAAGCTTTCTTCTCAACTTTTCAAGTCTTTTACCTTCTCTTTTCATTTCTTTTTTTGCAATTTCAGCTGCTTCTGCAAAGCCAACTATCCCAGCTACATTTACAGTTGAAGAGCGCAAACCAAATTCATGTCCCCCACCATGCAACAAGGGCTCAATTTTTACTCCTTCTCTTACAAACAAACAACCAACCCCCTTTGGACCGTAAATTTTATGGGAGCTTGCTGTTAATAAATCAACA
This sequence comes from uncultured archaeon, assembly GCA_964506615.1. Lineage (GTDB taxonomy): Archaea > Aenigmatarchaeota > Aenigmatarchaeia > CG10238-14 > SCSR01 > CALIKW01. Next base: position 7,598 of record CAZDLC010000013.1, on the reverse strand, counting down.
TTAAATTTTTCAACATCTACTAAAATTTTCCCAAAACTCTGAGCAGCATCTGTATGGAAATAAACCCCATGCTCTTTGCAAATTTCTCCTATTTCTTTTATTGGCTCAATCGTTCCTATTTCATTATTTGCGTGCATAACTGAAACTAAAATTGTATCTTTTCTAATAGAATTTTCAAGTTCATTTAGGTCAACCATTCCAAACTTATCTACTCTTAAGTAAGTTACTTCGAACCCTTGTTTTTTAAGCCATTCAACAGAATTTAGAATGCAATGGTGCTCTATCGAAGAAACTATTATGTGCTTTCCTTTTTCCCTATTTGCAAAAGCAACTCCTTTTATAGCCAAGTTATTGCTTTCAGTTGCGCTTCCAGTAAAAATTATCTCATTTGAATTAGCATTTATCAAATTTGCAATTTTTTCTCTAGAATCTTCTAATGCTTTTTTTGCTTCTCTTCCAAGAGAATATAAACTCATACTATTTCCAAATTTTTTAGAAAAATAAGGGAGCATGACTTTTAAAACTCTTGGGTCCACAGGAGTAGTTGCTGCATAATCCATGTAAACTTTCATTTTCTCCTTAAATAAATTTGCTCGAGCATTTAAATCTTTTTGTTAAATTTCTATAGCAAAGATTAAATGTTTATTATGGAAATAGATTTGGACGAAATCGAGCCTGAAGAAAAGAGGAAAAAAGGTAGAAGAGTTTACAAAAAAGGATTTAAGAGAAGGTATAGATAATCTTATAAGCATAAACTTTTAATTAACTTTTAACTGCTTAGGCAGGAGGTCTTCATGACCGAGAAAATTTTGAAGGCAATTAAAGAGTTAAGAGAAAACTCAAAGAAAAGAAATTTTGTCCAAACTTTTGACTTAATCGTTAATTTAAAGGAGATAGATTTAAAAAAACCAGAGAATAAGTTCGTCGAAGATTTAATTTTGCCGAATGGAAGAGGAAAGGAAGCAAAAATTGTTATATTCAGCGATGTAATAAAAGAGGAAGAAGTTAATTGTCCTGTTTTAAAAAGTTCTGATATAGAAATTCTAGCAAAAAATAAAAGAGAGGCAAAGAAGCTTGCAAGGAGAACTGATTTTTTCCTTGCTGAACCGAAGCTTATGCCTACCATAGGTAAACTACTAGGCCAATTTTTAGCGCCAAGGGGAAAAATGCCTAAGATAATTTCTGAAGATGTAAAGAAAATGATAGAAGATTATAAAAAAGCAGTAAGGATTAGGATTAAGGATTCGCCTGTAATTCAGTGTCCTGTAGGGAATGAAGAAATGGAAGACGAAAAAGTTGCAGAAAATATAAAGGCAGTTATTGAATTTTTAATCGGAAAGCTTCCCAAGGGAGAAAAAAATATAGCAGAAGTTCTTTTAAAACTTACGATGAGCAAGCCTGTTAAAATTGAGGTGTAAGGATGGTTAGGGAGGAAAAAATAAGGCTTGTTGAAGAATTGAAGAATTTATTGGAAAATTATAAAACTATATGCTTGATAGATATAACAAAATTACCTTCAAAACAGCTACAAGAAATAAGGAAAAAAATTAGAAGTGAAGCACTAATTAAAATCGTAAAGAAGAATTTGCTTAAAAAAGCTATGGAAAAAGTTGAGAAAAAAAATTTGAAAGAATTTGAAGGTGAAGTACCGAATCAACCTGGCTTAATTTTAACAAATTTAGATCCTTTTACAATTTACAAAAAAATAAGCGAGCTTAAATCTTTTGTTTTTGCAAAGGAAGGTGATGTAGCACCAGAAGACATTTGGGTCAGAGCAGGTCCGACAAACTTATTACCAGGGCCTGTTATAAGCGAATTTTCAAAAGCAAAAATTCCTGCAGGTGTTGAAGGCGGAAAAATTGCAATTAAAAAAGATGTTTTGGTTGCAAAAAAAGGTGAAGTAATTTCTGCTCCCTTAGCAAACATTTTAAGAAAGCTTAATATACAGCCAATTAAAGTTGGTTTGAACATAGTTTCGATTTATTCTGACGGAGCAATTTATAGGAAAGATGTTTTAGAGCTCATAAATACTTATCCAGAAAAAATTAAAGAAGGCTTTTCAAAAGCTTTAAGTTTATCCATTGGAATTTGTTACCCAACAAAAGAAAATATTGGATTTTTGTTGGGCAAAGCATTTAACATAGCAAAAACTCTTGAAAAATTAATAAAAACTTAAAGTATTTAAGTGTGTTTGATTAATGAAAATAGAGGTGAGTAAAGTGCAAGAGGTTTATGCTGCATTGCTTTTGAATGAAAGTAAGCAACCCATAACAATAGAAAATCTAGCAAAAGTTTTACAAGCAGCAGGTGTTCAGCCAGATGAAGGAAAACTAAAGGCTTTGGTAGCAAGCTTAGAGGGCAAAAATATAGATGAAATAATAAAGGAAGCTTCAACTGTTCAAGTTGCAGCTAAAGTTGAAGAAAAGAAAGAGGAAGAAAAGAAGGAAGAGGAAAAGAAAGCTGAGGAAGCAGTTGCTGGCTTGAGCAGCTTATTCGGCTAATTAGTGAAATTTATGGAAAAACTCATTGAATTAGCTAAGAAAATAGAAGATGAAAATTTGAGGGAAAAAGTTATAAATTTTCTTAAAAATCCAAAACTATCGCACGAAGATTTTAGGAAATATCCAAAAATGAAAATAGAAGAGGCAGTTTCCCTCTTTACAGTTTCCTCGCCTTCTGGTCAAATTACAGTTGAGAGAGAAATACTAAATCATACAATAGCAGTTACTGATCTTTGCCTAAAAGTTTCAGAAGTTTTAGAAAAAAGGTATGGGTTAAAGGTAAAAAAAGATTATTTAATAGCAGCAGGCTTATTACATGATATACCAAAAATATTTGAATGGAAAAAAGGAAAAGGAGGAGTTGAGCATACAGGAATTTTGCTCGACCATACTTTTCTTGGAGTAGCAGAACTTTATGCTAGAAAATTTCCAGAAGAAGTTATACACATAGTTGCTTCCCATTTTGGAGAAGCAGGGCCTACGCCACCCAGAACCCTAGAAGCTGTAATACTACATTATTGCGATTCTTTTCTTTCCATGATTGAATTTCAAATGAAAAAGAAAGCAGAGGAAGGTGTTAAATTAATTCTTTTTGATGAAGAAATGCTAAAAGATGTTGTGGAAAGAATTGCTAAGGAAGAAATTGAGAAAAATCCGAAATAAATTAAAAATTTTTTCTTTTTAGCTTAAATAAAATCAAATTTTTACTTATTTTTAATTTTTAGGGGAAATGAGGTGTCTCGAAAGCGAAGTTATTTTTTATTCCTAATTTTAATAAGTGGAAAGATGAGATGCTTAAGGTGCAATTCACCAAGAATTTTGAGGTTTATAGATGGATTTGGTGTAAAGAGAGCTTTTTGTAAAGATTGTTGGTTTAGTGCGCCAGAAAATAGCTTAAAGCTTGAATTTCAAAAAAATCTCAATCAATTTGGATTAAAGGTTGGTATAAATGGAGAAAATTGGGGAAATAAATATAGGTTTGTTTAAAGACAGAAACATAATTAAGTACAGAGTTAACTGGATAGGAAAGAATAAGATTTTTGGTTTTATTAAGCCAATAGATTAAGCTAATTTTATTTTTGAACTACAAAAAATGCATGGTCCTTTTCAAAAGGATCTAATTTAACAAAATCCAAAATTTCAAATCCATTCTTTTTTAACTTTTCTTTTACTTCTTTATAAATTTCTTCTGGCTTTTTAAGCACATCTATGCTTCTACTTTTAACAGCAATCATTCCATGCCCATTATTTTTCAAAAACTTTTCACAATTTCTCATAAAAATTTCAACTTCTTGTGGATCAGCAACATCACAATAAACAACATCAACCTTTCCGAAAATTAAATTTTCATATTTTTCCGGCATTCTTGCATCTGCTAAAATTGGAATTATATTTCCCCTTTTTTCAGCATGGGGTATTAATTCCCTTAAAACCCTTTCGCTTATTTCCACACCATAAATAATTCCATTTTTTCCCAAAATATCAGAAAAATGTGAGGATGTTGTGCCAGAAGCAATCCCAAGATAAAGGATTTTCATTCCTTTTTTAATAGGAAAAATTTTTAGACCTTTCTTAATCGCAGCACTTGGCTTGCTTCTCCAAGGATCCCAGACTCTATATTCTATACCTTTAATTTGAATTAGCTCTTCACCATAAACCTTTTCTCCAGGAGTAAGGTTTATCGTAGCAATTTTTCCGTTGATTTTGAATATACCTTCAAACTTAGTTTCTTTTACTTCCATGCTCTCATTTCTTGCTCAAAATTTCTTTTATTCTTTCCTCTAACTCTTTCTTAATTTTTTCGCTTCTATTTTCCTTAGAGTAGCAATCGATCTTTGCTGCCATACTTAATTTTGAAGCCAGAGCTCTAGCAACCTTTCCCCTATACTTTTCAGGAACTTTTTGAACATAACTACTCATGAAAATTAGCCCATGCTTAGGAAGCTTACCTTTTCCGTGCAAGTACTTAAATAATGCTTTTTCTGCTCCCAAAAGTTGAATTGTGCTTGAAGTCATTCTTGCCAGTTTTTCAAGTCCTCCAGCCTTTGCTATAAGCTTAGCAGTAAGTGTTGCTCCTAACAATTCTGTAAGATTAGGGGCAATTTCCTTCAAAACTTTTTCTAAGTATTTTTCGATTTTTTCCTTTAACGAATAAAGGTTTACAATTTGGGATGAAAGCTCTTGAATAATTTTTATATCTTCTTCCTTTAACTCTGCTCCCATGCTTTTTTCAGCAAAATCTTTCAATTCCTTTATCCTATCTCTTGAGCCAAATTCCTTAACAATCTTTGCAAATTTCTCATGATCTTTTACAATTCTATCCATTTCTGGAAAATGAAGGGAATACCATTCCCTTAACCTTTCGATAAAAATATTCAAGCACTTATTAATTTCATCTACCGCATTTATTGCCTGAATTACAAGCTTATCCCTTTCTACTGCCTTTTTTATTTTTTCTTTTGCTAACTCTATTCCAACTTTAGTTAAAAGCTGATTTAACTCTGCTTGACTTTCTACAAATTTATATTGTAAAGCTAAATTACTAAAATTCTCTCTAACAAAATTTTCTGCCTTATTTTCCTTTTCAAACTTTACTCCTTCCCTTTGGACAGAAAAAACAAAATCATCAAATCCCTTTTTCTTAAGCTCTTCTATGAGCTCAGCTTCTTCCTTTATTATTTTTTCGCTTTTGATTTTTTCAGAAATTTTTTCAGGATCCTTAGGAAAAGGTTTAAAAGAAATTATTTTATTATTTTCATCCAAAGCAAAAACTCCTATGAAAGTTGTGACTAAGTAGCATTTCATAAATATTTCTATAAGTTTAAGATAATAAAACATTTAAGTTCAATGGAAAAATTTAAGATAAGATGAAGGAAGAGCTAATTTTAATGGGAAGTTTATTCATTCTCCTAGGTTTTATTTTAATATTTTTCGGCATTACTTCAAATAAAAGGTTTAAAGCTGAGGGAGGTTTTATCCTTTGGATAGGGCCATTTCCAATTTTTGGCGGTACAGATAAATTTATAATTTACCTTTTGCTTATCATTTCTGGAATATTTATATTCTCAATTTTACTACTTAATTTATTGATAAAATGATATGGATAATAGTTGCAATAGTTTTGCTTGGAATAATTGGAATTGTAATATACTACGTGAACAAAATAATAGTTCTTTCAAATAGAATAGACAATGCCTGGAGCCAGATAGATGTTCAGCTTAAAAAAAGATCTGACCTAGTTCCAAACTTGGTTGAAACAGTAAAAGGCTATATGAAGCACGAGAAAGATGTTATAAAAATGGTTACTGAAGCAAGAGAAAAAATGATGGGAGCAACTAGCTTAAAAGAAAAAGCTGCAGCCGAAAAAGAGTTAACTCAGGCATTAAAAACAATTTTTGCTTTGGCAGAAAATTATCCTCAGCTTAAAGCAAGCGAGAATTTCAAACTTTTACAAGAGCAGTTGGAAGGAATAGAAAATAAAATAGCATATGCAAGGCAATTTTACAACGATTCTGTTCTAAGGTTTAATACTGCTATATCTACAATACCTGGAGTTTGGTTTGCAAAAATTATAGGAAAGGATAAGCCAAGAGAATACTTTGAAATAGGGGAAGAAGAGAGAAAGCCAGTTAAAGTGGAGTTCTGATGGAAAGGATTAGCTTTTACGATCAAATAGCTAGAAATAAAAGAAATTCTTTTTTATTAGCTATTCTTGTTTTTTCCTTTCTTGTTCTATTAATTTATTTAATAGGAGAAATCCTTCTTCCAGAACTTTCTTTATTTTTTCTTATTTTTGGTTTATTTTTTGTTTCTCTCTATACTTACGGAACTTACAAATATGGGGATAAAATAGTTCTTTCAGCGACGAACGCTAAGCCAATAAACGAAAGTGATCCAAGGTATTTGCATCTAGTTAATACAGTTGAAGGACTCAGCATTGCTGCCGGTATACCTAAGCCAAGAATTTATGTTATAGAAAGTGAAGAAATAAATGCCTTTGCAACAGGTAAAAATCCAGAAAATTCTTCGATAGCGGTAACAACAGGCTTGCTCAAAAATTTAAATAGAAGTGAAATAGAAGGGGTTATAGGACACGAAATCTCTCACATAAAAAATTATGACATAAGGTTTATGACTTTGGTAGCAGCAATGGTTGGACTTGTTGCTATTTTAAGCCATCTTTTTTTAAGAGGTTTCTTTTTAGGTTCAAAAAAAGAAGAAAGAAGAAGAGGAGGTTTGATTTTGCTTCTCGGCTTACTATTAGCTTTAATTTCTCCAATTGTTGTAAGGCTAATACAGTTTGCAATTTCAAGAAGAAGAGAATTTCTTGCAGATGCAAGTTCAGTAGAATTAACAAGATATCCTGAAGGATTGGCTTCTGCTTTAGAGAAAATCATGAAAATTAATAAGGGGAAGATGGATGTTAGCGAAGCAGTTAGCCACTTATTTTTCGTAGATCCTAATAAAAGTCCTTTGGATAAGTTGTATGCAACCCATCCTCCAATAGAGGAGCGCATAAGAATTCTAAGGAGCATGTAATTCTTAAAGTTCAAGTGAATAAGTTAAATTTAAAATTTATGAAATAGACTTCAAAATTATGAGAGAAAAAGAGTTGGTTCTTTTAATTTCAAAGGAAAGTTCTTACTTAGTAGAAGTTTCCTCTAAAAAAATTAACACAAAAGATGGTATTTTTGATTTAAGTTTACTCAAGCAAAAAAATTTTGGAGATAGGATTAAAACACATTTGGGTAAGGAATTTATTATAGCGAAACCAAACATAACAGACATTCTCGAGAAAAGAATGAAAAGATTGCCCCAAATAGTCATGCCGAAAGATGCTGCTTTAATCCTTGCATATACTGGAATTGAGCAAGGAAGTTTAGTTGTAGACGCTGGAACTGGCTCTGGATTTTTAGCAATTTTTATTGCAAATTACATTAAGCCCGGAAGAGTTGTAACTTATGAAAATAATAAAAAGTTCATAAAAGTTGCAAAAGAAAACATTAAAGATTCTGGTCTTTCGAAATTCATAAAATTGAAGCAAAAGGATATAACAAAAGGTATTGATGAAAAAGATGTTGATCTAATAACTCTAGA
>CAZDLC010000012.1:0-15060 GCA_964506615.1 uncultured archaeon | reverse complement strand
TTTTAGCGCTAACATTAAGAGAAAAACTTATGCCAGCTTTAGACGGAAATTTAAGGAATAATAGTCTTTTAAAATTTTTAAATGAAATTTCAATCTCATCCTTCGCGATTTCTTTTAAACATTCAAGAAGGGATAATATTCTTGTAAGAGATCCATAAAAGTATGAAAGAGCGCCACATAAAATTGCTAAAAAAATTATTAGAGAAAAGGAAATAAAAGAGCTGATGAAAAGATTAAAGAAGAAAATAATTATAATAAAAAAGGTTGCAATCAAAAATTCTCCTACAACAAAAAAAGTTAAAGCCAAGAGACGATACAAACTTTCTTTTGATTTAAGTTTACTCAAACTTTTTTTCATCCAATTTATTTTAATTCTTTGAATTTAAAAAAGCTAAATTTCCTTTTCTCTTTTTTCTCCTCTAATTTTTCCTTTACCAAAACTTTTTTTGCTAAAATTTCTGCTTCCTCTGCTTCCTTTTTACTATTTCCAATTCCAGCTGTATTACCTACGCCTACTATTAAAATCTTACCCTTTTCCTTTGTTTCCTCAATATTTCTTTCAACAATTTCTAAAACTTTTGGAATTGATGCTAAAATCTCTTTTCTTATAGGCTGAATAGCTTCTTCCTGGCTCATCTTTATTATTATAGAATCTAATGGAATGTTTTTCTTAGAAGCTATTTCTTCAATGTAAGCCCTATCAACTCCTATCCCTCCTATTGCAACTCCAATTCCTTCAGCTATTTCCCCTGTTTTTTCTCCTTCAAGCTTTAATGCAGCATCTATAGTTATTATTTTCGCTATTCTTTCCCTTTTAACAATTTTTTCAACAGCTCTTCCAATTTTTCCCAGCCTTCCACCAGGACCTTTTGCTTTTAAAATGTAGACTTGTTTATTCTTTATCTTCCTTTTGGCTATCACAGTATCTTCTTCTATTTCCCTAACTTTTTCTTTTCCTATTAAGTGGGCGGCAACTAAAGCTCCTGCTCCATCACCAACTGGCCATCCATTAGTTAAAGCTTCTGTGCCCTTAAGCAAAGCCTTAGAAATCCTTTCAATTAAAGGAAGTTGCATCTGTAAAATGAAAGCAAGTTGTAGGTTCTTAGTTTTCCTTATCAATTCAACATAGTGCCTAACTATTTTTGCAATTTGGTTTAATGAAATGGCTCCTGACAAGCCCATAACCAAATTAGCCTTTTCTTCTGAATTTAACTTGGGTGCTATTCTTGAAACAAAGTATTTGAACTTCTTTTCTGAAAGATTTATAATATGCTCTATCTTTTTAATTATCCCAAAAGGGTCTAAACTAACAGGCTCTATCATGAAAAATTCTAAAAAATTGCTTATTGCATCTTTCAACTCCTTTTTTGGTTTTTTGCTTATTTTTCTAATAACTATTCCTTTTGCTTTTAAAGTAAAATCTTCAAGCATTTGAGCAGTTTGCTCGAGCTTAAAAAGCATTTGAGCAATCATAAGTCTAGGATAGAGAAATGCTAAAAGTATGAAAAGAAGGAACCAAACTATATTAGTTATGCTATCTCCAAATAGTTGTGAAATTGCCATGCATAAATATATTCTTGTATGCTTATAAATTTTTTAGGGAGAATGCGCTGGAAACTTTGGCTAACTCTTTTCATAGTAATAGGTATAGTATACTTGCTTTTTTTCAGTAAGGCTACAAAAGACTATACACAATTCTTTAGGTCAAAGCTAGGTGAATTTCTTTCAATATTCCAGCAAAAACCTCAAGGAAAGTTTTTTGAAATAAGTTTAAACGTAAATAGGGATTCTATTCAAGACTTTAAGTTCGAATTGCCAAATTCAACTGTAATTGTAGCTGGCGATTTCCTTTTAGCAAAAATATCCGAGCAAAAAATCTTACCAAAGGAGGGAAAAATAGAAAGTATAAATTTAAAGGATTTTTCGGGGAGTGTGGAGAAGAAAGAAAATAATTTCAAAATAGTTGGAAATTGTAAAAATTTTGAAGTAAACAACTTAATTTTTTCTTCTGAAAAGATTTTAAATGTTGAAATTGAAGTTATACCTTCTGAAATATCGCTTTTTAACATGAAAGCTGATAAAATTATTTTTATAAATTCTAACGGCGAACTAAGAAGGATAAGGGATGATAAAGCAGATATAATAAACTTGAAGAATAGTAGTGTTGAAATAAACAACTTTGTTGGAAGTGCGATAATATCGAAAGAAGAAATAAAGCTAAGTGGAATAACAAATTTGGTAAAAGGGAATGGGTTTACTTTGAGTGAAAGTTGATGAGGCTGAATTTTTTCAAAAAAGAAAATAAAGTAGCTTTGTTAGTAGATGGACCAAATCTTCTTAGAAAAGAGTTTTCTGTAGATTTGAGAGAATTGAAAAAAAGAGCTGAAAAATACGGAAAAATTTTGATAGCAAAAGTTTTTATCAATCAATTTGCTCCAGAAAAGCTTATAGAAGCTATAATAAATGAAGGTTTTGAATGTGTAACTGTTTTGTCCGAAAGGGAGGAAAGCGATGTTGATGTAAGCTTGGCAGTTTCTGCTATGGAAATAATTTTTAAGAAAGATGTTGATGTAATTGTTTTAGCTACGAGAGATACAGACTTTCTTCCTGTAGTACAGAAGGCAAGAGAATACGGAAAGAAAACTGTTTTAATAGCTCCTAATCAAGAAATTTCTTCAAGTTTAAAAAATTCCGTAGATAAATTCGAAAAATTATAAGAAGCTTATTCCTCAACTTTAAATTTATTAAACTTTAAATAATCTATTAAGGTGTAAAGATGGGCATTTTTGATAAGTTAAAAAGTAAAAGTGAAGAAGTAGTAGAAATTGAGCCAGAAGAGGAGGAAAAGAAGCAAATAACAATAAGAATAGAGCACTTAGGCGGTTTTGGAGATGTTGAAAGGATATCTAGATTAGTTAAAGAAGGGAATATAGTATTCCTAAACACAAAGGAATTACAAAAAAAGGATTTAGGAGAATTCCAAAATTCGATCAAAAAACTTAAAAGGATTTGCAGTCAATTCAACTGGGACATAGCTGGAACAGAGGATGGCTACATACTTATAACTCCAAACTTTGGAAGAATAGTAAGATAAATTTTTCTAAAAACAAATTAAAATTATGTTTGAAATCTTTTGTTTAATTGTTGCTTTGTTTGGTTCTTGTATTGCAGGAGCGTATGATTTAAAAACTACAGAAATACCTGATTGGATTCCTTATCTCATGATACTTGTTGGAATAATTTTAAATAGCTTCGAATCTTTAGTTCAGTGGAATTTTTCAATAATTTTAAACAGCATAATAATAGGCCTTGGCTTTTTGGGCTTCGGTTTTTTAATGTATTATACAGGCCAATGGGGAGGAGGTGATGCAAAACTTTTGTCAGCAATAGGTTTCCTTCTTCCAAGCTTACCAACTAATCTTTCAAAATCTGTTTTACCATTTCCTGTAAGTTTTCTTTTCAATTTATTCTTAGTTGGAGCAGCTTACATGATATTTTATGCTTTTGTACTTGCCTTAATAAAAAGAAAAATTTTGCTCAGATTTTTTGAAGATGTAAAAGCTAGTTATAAGATTTTTACTTTGGGCTCACTTCTTTTATTTTTTTCTTTTGTTCTAATTAGCTTTATCCTTTCGCTTTATCTTAAAGTTAGGTTTGAGCTTATTGGTAGTATAAAATATTCTTTGCTCACAATAGCATTTACAAGTTTAATTTTTCTTCTATGGAAGTTCGCTAAAACTGTAGAAAAATTTGGCTTTAGGCAGAGAATTCCTGTATCAAAACTTAAAGTTGGTGATGTTCTGGAAAATAGTAAATTGTGGGAAGGACTAACTCAAAAGGAAGTGGAGAAAATTAAAAGATCTGGAAAAAAATATGTTGTGATAAAAGAAGGAGTAAGGTTTGCTCCGGCTTTTCCTCTAGCTTTAATATTTACGCTTTACTTTGGGGATATGCTTCTTATTCTTTTAAATTTAATTTGATTTTATGAAAGATGTTTCAAAAGTTAAGGCTATAATTTTTGATTTAGATAATACGCTTATAGATTTTATGAAGATGAAAACTCAAGCAACAGAGGCTGCTATAGAGGCTATGATAGATGCTGGGTTGAAAATTAAGAAGGAAGAAGGAATTAGAATAATTAATAAGCTTTATAAAAAGTATGGAATAGAGTACCAAAAAATTTTTGATAAATTTTTAAAGGAAGTTTCAGGAAAAGTTGATAAGAAAATTCTTGCTTCTGGTGTAGTTGCTTACAGAAAGATTAAAGAAGGTTATGTCGAGCCTTATCCGAATGTAATTCCAACTTTAATTGAATTGATAAGAAGAGGTTATACTCTTTGTATAATTTCCGATGCTCCTTCATTTCAGGCTTGGTCTAGGCTTGCAGGAATGAAGTTGCAGCACTTCTTTGATTTTGTGATAGCTTTTGAAGAAACAAAAGTTAAAAAACCTCATGAGTTGCCTTTTAAGCTTGCTCTTAAAAAATTAAACCTTAAGCCTGAAGAAATAATGATGGTTGGCGACGATCCAGAAAGAGATATAAAAGGAGCTAAGAAGCTCGGGATGGTAACAGTGTTAGCAAAATATGGACAAGTTTTCAAAGGTAGAGTTAAAGCAGACTTTGAAATAGAAGATATAAGCGAATTGCTTGAAATTTTGGCTAGAAAAAAGAACTAAATTACTTTCCCACCTTGATATCTTCCCCTATATAGCTTGGAGCAACCTTTTACTTCAAACAAAATTAATTGAGCAAATCTTGCTCCTATTTCTATTTCAAAATCACCATTTCCCAAATTCTTCATCCCTACGGTTAAACTTCCCTTAAATCCTGGATCTACAAAGCTTGTGAGCAAGGCTATCCCGCTTCTGGACAAACTACTTCTCGGCAGTATTATTCCAGCCAGCTTTTTACTCATCTTAACCTTTTCTTCTGTTTCAACAAGAACAAATTCATTTTTCTTCAGCAAAACTTTTCCTTTCTCAAAAACTTTTTCTATTTCAGGCATTTTTCTTTTTTCTTTCCCTAGAAAAGCATTCCCTTTAACTTTAAAAACTCTTTTAACTCTCAAATCAATTCCTGCTGGTTGAATGCTTCTTAAATCCAAATTTTCAAACTTTTTTAAAATTTTAAGAATTTCTTCATTTCCAAAAATCAAGCTATTCACCAAGCCTTTTGCTAACAATTTCTCTAATTTCTTTGCTCACCTCTTCTATTTTATTTTCTCCGTTCAAAATTACCCACTCCTTAGAAAAAACATTTTCCTTTGCAAGTTTCAAATAACCTTTCCTAACCTTTTCTAAAAGTTTGAGGTCTTCTTCATGTCTATCAAGCTTATTATTTTCCTTCATTTTCCTTCTTATAGAAGTTTCTGGCTTTATATCTAGGAGAAAAACTAAATCAGGCTTCGGTAATTCAAAAATTTCTATAAGCTTTAACCCTTTTTTAAATGAAAATTTTTTAGCAAAGCATTGGTATGCTAAAGTTGAAAAAACATACCTATCTGCCAAAACTATTTTCCCTTCTTTCAAATTTTTTAAAATTTTTTCCCTGTCTTTGACCATATCCAAGGCATAAAGGAAAAATTGAGCTTCAGCAGAAATTTCAAACTCTTTGTTTAAAAATTTTCTTACAACCTTTCCTATAGAGTTAGAGTAATCAGGATAGCTTATTAGCTCAACTTTGAAATTTTTTTCTTCGAGAAATTTTTTTAAAATTCTTGATTGTGTTGAGCCTCCTGCTCCATCTATACCTTCAATTACCAAAAACATAATTTAGTTTTGTAACTCTGTATTTAAAAATTATTTGCTTGATTTTTTCTCTATAACTGCTAGCTTAAGAATTAAATAACAAAGAACAGTTATTACTACGCTAACTACATAATATTCCAAAGCAACACACATTCCAACAGCTGCTATAACCCACAATGAGGCTGCAGTAGTTAATCCAGTAATCTTTTCTTTAACTTGCAAAACAGTACCTGCACCTATAAACCCAATTCCCATTACAACATAAGAAGCAATTCTTGCAGGGTCTTGCGGGAAAGAAGTGTATGAAAGTAATGTAAATAAGGTTGAGCCCAATGCTACTAATATGTGAGTTCTTAGACCGGCTGGTTTTTTTAATTTCTCTCTTTCATATCCTATTATACCTGCTAAAAATGCTGAAAGCAAAAGCTTCCCTATCATCGAAAGCTCCAATTCTAAGTTCATAAATTAAATTAAGAATTCGAGAGTTAAAAAATTTTAAATTTTCCAGAATCTTTTTGTTTTTAAATACTGCTTTTCTGCTTCTAAAATATCTTTTATAAATTCGTTTTCATCTTTATGGAATCTGGACAAAATTCTTAAAGCAGTGTCAGGTCCTACACCTTTTGCTGCTAAACAATAAGCTGCTTTTTTCCCATAAGTTAAAAATAAATCCGCGCTTTTTCTTATTCTTTCAAATTTCTTCTCTTCTTCTTTTGTTAATCCAAGATCCCTCAATTTTTTCTTAACTATTTTTTCTGCTTCTCTATTCTTTGGGTTTATTATTCCAAGAAGCCTTGCTTCGCATAAACTACATTTCAAATTCTCAGGAATATCTCTAACTTTAAAAGAAGCTCCCCATCTCCCGCAATTCAAGCAGATTAGCTTAACTTTTGTGTCGAGCAACCTTTTTTTGAAAATTGAAAAAACTTCCTTCTCAGGTTTTCCTGGACCTACAACTTCTAAAAAGCTATGAATTATACCAAGTTTTCCAAGAGGTGAAATACCCTGAACAAAACTTATCTTTATTTCTTTACTTTGGATTTTTTCCAAAATCTCTTCTGCTTTTTCTATGTCAAGTTTTTCTACTTCCAGTTCTTTCAAAGTTTCTCTGTATATTGGAGAGTTTGAATATTCTTCTATTATTTTTTTCAGAGTTATTTTTCCATATTCTGCATCCTTACTTATCGCTCCAAACCTCTTAGCTACATGAACAAACTTCCACTCGAATAAATTGCTTTTTGCTATGCTCAATTCAATGTAAGTTCTAAGGAGCTTAGGATTTGTTTTTAACAAAATTTCTTTCACATATTCCTCAATTTTAACTGGAGCTTTTATTATTATCCTATAAGGATCTGTTCTTAAAGCCACAGGACCTATTCTAGAAGTTAAAAGAGCTGATATAAATCTGCCCAAAGTTTCATTTACTAAGGAGCCAAAACATGCATGAATTATCGTTAAATCTTCATAGCTTTCTATTAAAATATTTTTTTCATCGGGAATTCCAAACTTAAACTGCTTTTTAATTAAATCAACCATTTTTTTAGCGCAATTTCTATCTATAGGATAAGCTTGTGTTAGAATGTTTAAAATTTCTTCCTCGCTTTTAGAAGTTAAAAGTTTTGCTATATAGCTTCTCAATTTTCCAACCTCATAAGCAACTTCAAAGGGAACAGGAATTAACTCACCTTCCCATGCTGGTATCGAAGCTTCAAAATCTATCGTAGGCTCTACTAAAACTTTATCTTCAGTAATATCCAAAATCCTCCAGGCTTCGCCTTTAACTATAAAAGTTGATCCTATTTCTCCGTGTAAAGCAACAAATTCTTCATCTAAAACTCCAACAAACGAATTGTCAAGTATATTGAATATTTTGAACTGTTTTAAGCTTGGTATTGTTGAAAGTTGGGAAAAATAATACTCAAAACCCCTTCTCTTTTTCCTTATAGAAGAATTTAAGAAAATTAAACCAAGCTGCTTTAGTTGCTCGCAAGTATCTAAAAATTCTTTATAGCTCAAGTTTTTGTAGAAGTAAGACCTTTTAAAAATTTCATAAGCTTTTTTTACATCTATACTTCCATATTCTAAACTTAAACCTACTATTTGATGAGCTAAAACATCCAAAGAATTAAAGTGAAACTTTAACTCTTCTAATTCTTCATTTAAAGCTTTCCTCGCTATTACTGCTGATTCAAATATATCATCTTCATTGCTTGTTATTATAATCCCTTTACTTACTTCTTCAATTTTATGGCCACTTCTTCCAACTCTTTGAATTAATTGCGTTACTTGCCTTGGAGATTGGTATTGTAATACTAAATCAACACTTCCTATATCTATCCCAAGCTGTAAGCTGGAAGTACAAATCACACCCTTTATTTTCCCTTCTTTTAATTCCTTTTCTGCTTTAATTCTAACTTGCTTGCTTAAGCTTGAGTGATGGATTGAAACAGGAAATTTTTTATCCAAAATTTTAATTCTTGAAGCAAGAATTTCAGCAAATTCTCTCGTGTTTGTGAATACTAGCGATGAGCTTGAGTTTTTTATTAAATCCATAATACTCCTTAGCCTTGCTGCAGTATCTTCTGAAGAAAAAATCTTTTCTGCAATTTTTTTATCCTTTAAAATAGGTTCAGGATGTATAACTTCAATCTTCATTTCTTTTGGAGAAACGGCCTTTACTATTTCAATTTCTTTATTCGGAGAAATAAATTTTGCAACACTTTCTGGAGAGCCTATTGTAGCGCTAAGACCTATAATTTGGAAATCTCCACAAAGCTCCCTTATTCTTTCTAAAGCCAAGCTTAATTGAACTCCTCGCTTAGAGTCAGCAATTTCATGAACTTCATCTACAACAATCCACTTCACATTCTTCAAATACTCCCTAATTTTTTTTCCTGTTAAAATTGCTTGCAAAGTTTCTGGCGTTGTTATAAGAATTTGAGGAGGGAATTCTGTTTGCATCCTTCTTTCATAACTGCTAGTATCACCATGCCTCAAAGAAATTTCCACTCCTAATTCATTGCACCACCAAATTAAACGGTTTATCATATCCCTATTCAAAGCTCTTAATGGAGTTATGTACAAAAAGCTTATAGGCTTTGACTTTTGCTCTAAAATAAAGTGTAGAATAGGAAGGAAAGCCCCTTCTGTTTTGCCTGTTCCGACAGGAGCTTCAAGCAAAACATTTTTTCCTTGTAAGATTAAAGGTATGGCTAATTTTTGAGGTAGTGTTGGCTCCTTAAACCTTTTCTTTACAATTTTCTGAATTTCTGGATTTAATAGCTCAAAAACCATGCTAACCACCAAAGTTTTAAGTTACGAATCAATTTAAGATTGATTTAAGAAAACTAAATAGTTTTTTGTAATTTAAATGTAATACCAAACAGAAAGATTTAAAAATGATTTCTACCATAATTAAAGAATGCTCTACAGAGAATGGAACGGGAAGAGGAGAGGAACATTTGACATAATTGATGATATACTTAGATGTAGCTTAGAACCTAAAGGAATAACACAAATAATGCATAAAGCAAATTTAAGTTATTCCCAATGTAGAGAATATCTTAAATTAGCAATTTCCGCGAATTTGCTTGAAGAAAGAAGTAAAAAATACAAAATTACACAAAAGGGCAAGAAATTCATTTCTAAGTACCAAGAAATTAGAAATATTTTGAATTCTAGCTGATGCTATTGGTTTAATTTAAATTAAGCATGCAAATAAAAATTTGATGAATACAGAAAAAATAATTGAAATTCTTCAGAAAAGGTATAAGATTAAAATATGGAAAGAAAATCCTTTCAAAATTTTAATTACCACAATACTTTCTCAAAGAACAAAGGATGAAGTTACAAGAGAAGCAGCAAAAAGGCTTTTTAGGTTAGCCAACAAGCCAGAAAAAATTTTGAAGTTGAGTGAAAGTGAAATAAAAAAAGCTATAAAGCCAGTAGGATTTTTTAACCAAAAAGCGAAAAGGATTAAGAAAGTTGCTGAAATTATTTTGAAAAAATATAAAGGAAAAGTTCCTGATTCAAGGGAGGAATTGTTAAAGCTGCCTGGTGTTGGGTTTAAGACTGCAGATGTTGTTCTATGCTATGGTTTTGGTAAAAATGTAATTCCTGTGGATACTCATGTTGCAACTATTTCAAGAAGGCTTAAGCTTACAGAATCCAAAGATCCTGAAAAAATTAGGGAAGATTTGCATGCTAAAATTCCTGAAAAATACAGAAGAATTTTTAATTTGCTCATGGTAGAGTTTGGAAAGGATGTTTGTAAAAGTGTTAAACCTAAATGCGAAGTTTGCCCAATTAAAAAATTTTGTCCAAGTTTTAATGAAAATTTTAAGATTCAGAGTAAAAAATAAGTCGTGAAAAATTAAAGTTTATTTCAAATGATATTAAGGAAATCTGTGAAAGAAACTTTTTACATAATTTCTAAAGAACCTTTAATTCTAATCACTGGTATTTTTTCATCACTGATTATATCTTTACTTCTTTTGATCTTTTCTTTTGAATTAGTTGAGCTAAACTTCCAAAATTTATTTTCAAAAATTTTAAATTCACTTCCAACAATTTTTATTTCCATAGCTTTAAACACCTTTCTAACCAGCTTAATAATAAGATTAACTTATGAGAAAAAAACAGGAAAGATGAAAATAAGAAGATGTATCAAAAAGGTTTTAAAGCAGTATTTCAACGCATTTTTCGGTTTTATATGTTATGCTTTAATTTGCAGTATAGGCTTTTTGGCTTTTATAATTCCAGGAATAATTTTGATGACAAAACTCTTTTTTTATCAAACGATAATAATTACAGAAGAAAAAGGGATTTTTTATTCGTTTAAGAAAAGCTGGAAAATAACAAAAGTACATTGGAAAAGAGTTTTACTCTTAGTTCTAATTTACATTATTGTTTGGATTTTTCTAAGGCTGATAATCCTTAAATTTTTCACTTTTCTGTTTTACCTCTACTTTTTAATTTCTCTTCTTTTTATTCCCTTCTACTTTGTTTTTATCACACTAGCTTTCCTTAAAATGAGAGTTGTTTAAAATAAACTATTCGTATCTTAAAGCATCGACAGGATTAAGCTTAGAAGCTTTTCTAGCCGGTAAGAAGCCTGCGATTATCCCTACTAAAAATCCGAAAAAGCATCCAAGCAAAATTGTTTGAGGTTGAATTATTATGCTCATTGCCAACCTTTCTGTAGCAAAAGCAAAAGAAACAACAAAACTTAAAACATAAGAGAAAATTATTCCAAAAATGCTACCCAAAATTCCTCCCAAAAGCCCTATTAGTCCGGATTCTAATAAGAAAAGCAATAGAATAGAGTTGTTTGTTGCTCCTATCGCTTTCATTATCCCTATATCTCTTGTCCTCTCCATTACAGAAACATACATTATATTAGCTATTCCTATACCACCAACTAGCAAAGAAATTCCAGCTATTGCAGATAAAAATAAAGTTAAAGTTCCCAAAACACTTCCAACAGTTTCCTGGAAAAATTTTGGGCTTACTACTGTAAAACTTTTTGTTTCTTCATTTTCCTTCCTTTCTTTTAAAAGAGCTTCTTCTATTTCTTTTGCAACATTTTCAACGTCATAACCCTTAGAAACTTTTGCTACTATTATGGAATATTCATTTTCCTTAAACTTTTCACCAAAAATTTCTCTCGCAGAATCTATTGGAATATAAATTTGTCTGTCTAGAGTAGCTAGAACTCCACCAGCTTTCTTCAAAATTCCAACAATTTTAAAACTTTTTCCTTCTATTTCAATCCTTTTTCCAACTTCCAAATTTTTTGAAAAAATTTCATAAGCTGAAGAATATCCTAGAACAACAGAAAACTTTTCATCACTAGAAATAAATTTTCCTTCTTCAAGTCCAAGCCTCTCTGCTTCTATTTCTGCCCAATTCTCAGGATTTTCAATTCCAACTACACTTAAGCTTATTTCTTCATTTCCATATTTTACTTTTGCCGTATCTCTAAGAGAGGCATAAACGCTTTCTATACCATCTACTCTTGAAATAACTTCCAAATCTTTTTTCTCCAATCTTGCTGCACCAATTATTGATAAAGCCCTTCCAGGCCTTATGTTACCAGGAATTATGTTTATCGTATCGCTACTTAACCTTTCTAATTGCTTTGAAACGCTTAGCTCCATGCTAGAGCCCAAAGAAATTATTCCAACTATAGAAGTAACCCCTATTATTATTCCGAGCAAAGTTAAAAAGGTTCTCAACTTTCTTTGGGAGAGATTTTTAAAAGCAAGAATAGCTAATTCTATCATTTTCCTTTCCTTTTTCTCCAGAAGTAAAGGGAAATTGCAACTATGAAAATTATCAAAATTAAAGCAAGTGGAGAGATTGTGTCAAGCTTTTTAACTTCATCTAAAGAATAAACTTTGACATAAACTGTTTTCTCTTCTTCGAATGATTTTCCAAAAGCATCCTCGTAGCTTATCTTAATTTTAAGCGGATATATATTTGGTAAAGCATTGCCAACTTTTAAACCAATTTTTTCCGTATCATAATCGTCTTTATTTAAGCTTCCAACATAAATTTGAGAAGGAAATATTTCTAGGAAGGGATGTGAAGGTATTATTTCCAAAGTTAAGTATTTTGCTTCTTGATTTCCTGCATTAACTATTTTAATTTCAACATTTCCCTTTGAGTTTGGAGTTAAAAAGTCTTGACTTTTCAAGTAAACCAAAAACCTATAGCTTCCAGAAATTTTAAGATCTATGGATTTTGTTGTGGAATAATTTATAACTTTAAGCTCATCCTTGTAGCTTAAGTAAATTGGAATTGAGTATATTCCAGAAGTTGTAGAAGGCTTAATTATAAGTTTAAATGAAACTTGTTTAAACTCATTCGGCTTTATTTCATTTAAAAACTTTTCATTTTCGCTCAAAACACCAAAAGCTTCTGACTGAGAAATTCTTATGTTTAAATCTTTTGCGCTTCCCTGGCCAAAGTTATATATTAAAAAGCTTAACTCAACTTCTTTACCAGGCTCTGGCTCAGGAAATAAACTTATATTTTCTATTTGAAGCAACGGCTCTGCCCTTATAGCAATTGGAATTGCTGTGCTAGTTTCCTTTTCAACAGATTCTACTAAGTATTTTGCTTTAATTGTTATGTAAGAATTTTGAGGAAAAGCAGAACTTGAGGCTTTCAAGTTAAAGGAAATTTGCTGAGAAGAGCCTGGACTAAGCCCAGAAATTTCAAAGTAGTTGGAAGATAAATTCAAATAAGGTCCTGGATATGCATAAATCCTTATTCTTCCAATATCTTTAGTTCCAGGATTTGTTAAAGATACAAAAACAACTGTTTCTCCTCCAGGCCTTATAAAAGGGTCTAAAACTTGAAAAGAGAGTGTTAAGTAAGGCTGAGCAAAACAAATTTGAGGTAAAGCTAATAAAAAAATCAGCAAAAGAAATTTTTTCATCTTATCTCCTCTTTAATTATTTTTCCATCTCTTAAATAAATTTTCCTCCTGAAATTTTTCACCATAGCTAAATTGTGAGTTACAACTATTAAAGTAGCATTTCTCTCTTGGTTTAATTTCAAAAGGTATTCCATTATCTCTTTTCCTGATTTTGAATCTAAATTTCCTGTTGGTTCATCTGCTAAAATTATTTCAGGATTGTTTGCTAAGGCCCTTGCTATAGCTACTCTTTGTATTTCCCCTCCTGAAAGCTCACTTCTTTTATGATAAATTCTCTTTTCCAAACCCACAAGCCTAAGCAATTCTAATGCTCTTTTATTTCTTTCTCTTTCTGGAACTTTTGCGAATATCATGGGTAAAACAACATTTTCCAAAGCATTCAGAGTTGGAATTAAATGGAAAAACTGAAATACAAAGCCAATTTTTTCTCTTCTTATTTTTGCTAGTTCATTTTCATTCATCTTAGATACGTCTTTTCCATCTATTAAAATTTTACCTGAAGTAGGTTTGTCCAAGCAACCTATTAAATGGAGTAAGGTTGATTTTCCGCAGCCAGAAGGACCTATTATAGCTATAGCTTCTCCTCTTTCTATTTTTAAGGAAATGTTTTTTAAAGCTTGAATTTCAGTTTTCCCAAGCTTATAAATTTTGCTTACATTCTGCAGTTCTATCAAAGCCATTTAAATAAAATTGAAAAAAGAAGTTTAAATCTCTGCTTCCCCTTTCTTCTTTTCTTTCTTCATTTCTTCTGGTTTTTTCTTTTCCCTTCTTGCTTTTACTATGCTCAAAATGTTGTAGACGATTATTATTATCAGGATTATTATTACTCCTTTTATGTAATCCGGCAATGTCTTTATTGATTCTACTAAAGCCCAGAAACCTGTTGGAAGTTTAAATTCTGGTAATTCCTCAATTTCCCTTGGCTTTGGAATTAAGTAAGGTCCAACCTTTTCTATTTTGATTACTTCTCTCCTGTAAGGATATTGCGCTAGAATTTTAATTTCTCCGCTTGTATTCGATGGAATTATTTCAAAAGTTAATTCTCTTGATTCATTTGGATTGAGCGTAACTAAAACAGATTTCTCGCTTATGTTCCATTCTGCAGGTAGTTCGAAGGAAATGTTTATATCACCTCTAGTTTCTCCTATGTTATTTACTACCATGCTTATGTTGAAAGGCTCAAATTCTTTTACTTCTTCTGGTATAGAAATATTTGTTAGAGTAAAGTTTGCTTCTGGCAATACTTTAAGTATCATTAAAGAAGAGTTTGAAACTTTTCTCCATGACAAAAATTCTTGTCCAGTTACGTTAATTAAAAACAAGCCAGAAGCTCCTTTTGGAACCTTTATCTTTAAAGTAAAGTTGTGAGGAACTCTATAAACTCCTACTTTTGGATTCCAGTCTCTTAAAATCATCAAGTGCTCCCAGTAGTTTGGATTAATTTCGTACTCAAAATTTTCTGGCAATCCTGTTAATGTTAAGTTAAACCAATGTAGTGAGTACATTCCTGTATTTAAAATTCCTCCCTTTATTTCAACTTCTTCTCCAGGATAAACTGAAACTTCTTCCGGAAGTATTATCTCAAAACTTCTGTAAGCTAATGGTGCAATCGAGAGTTTTGCTAGAGCTATTAACAAAAATGAAAATACTAATGCCAAAGCTAATTTTTTGAAGTCCATGTTTTTTTCCTTATTTTATAAGAAACTTTAAGCTTTTTATTCTTATTGTAGAAAGATTTTTCAACTTTTCTGAAAAATTAGCAAAAAAAATTTAAATTTATCATTTTTTCGTAGCAAAACTTCAAATTCTTTTTCAAACTCTAAACTCTTTCAATTTCAAAATTAGATTGATGAAAATCAAAATTAAAT
>CAZDLC010000011.1:0-16693 GCA_964506615.1 uncultured archaeon | reverse complement strand
ATTGGTCTGAATAGTTCTACTATGCCTCGATAGAAAAATGCTATTCCTAGGATCAAAGAGGAGATCGATAGGAGAATGTCAATGAAGGGAATCGAAGCTTTATGCCACCATAGCAGACTTATTTCCCAAACACCTATCTTAAAAAATCCAAGGGGATGGTAGGTGAAAAATATGTAGCACAATAGAAAAGCAAAGATTCCGCAAATAATTAAACATATTTGTGGACCATATCTTTTCCAAACAGGCTGTGCTACTGTTTTTGCAACTTTGTTTGTTTTCGCTATACCTTTTTTCACTAACTTTTTGATTTTCCTGGAGTTACTTCTTTTTCTTATTGGTAGTTTAGAAATTGCCAAGATAAGTAGAGAAACTCCAAGAGATATAATCAAAGCTTGCCACCATTCCAACCCACTTTTGATTATTATAGTAGTTTCATTTTCTTTTTGATTAGGCTTAGGGTTCGGCTGTATGTCAGGTGTTGTCCTGTTAACTATTTCTTCAGGTGTTATGTTTTCTGGAGTTACAGGAGGTGGTGCTAAAAGTGTAAATGTAGTAGAGGCAGTAGAAGTTACCATATTATCAAAGCTTCTCCTCACTGTGAAGAAAATTGTCCCTTCTGTATCCTCAGAAACTCCTAAGTTTAAAACTTCAAATGTAACATTTTTTACCTCATTAGGTTTCATGGTTAAAGTAATGCTTGTAGGACTTATGGATGCTCTTCCTGTTGAAACTTCAGCAGAAATTATAGCTGAACTTTCGATAGTAGCAAACTGTTTTAACTCTACTATGCATTGTGCTTTATCTCTTATTTTCGAATCTTTTACCCATTTTATACTTTGGATTTTTATGTCAGCTAATGGAATTCTGTATACAAAAGTATCAGCCAATTCTGCTGGAATGAAAAAGGTCACTATTGGCAAACCAGAGAATTTACCCCATGGTATTTGGACTATAACTGCTTTTGGAGTGCCTTTTTCATCCTTTTCTATTTTCCATTCATATCCAGAAAGCCAAGTATCTGCTATGTTGCCTTGGGAAGACATTTTGTGTAAATACCAAATAAGGCTTCCTTCTCCTTCTTCAGGAAATATAGGCGGCTTCACAGGATTTCTTATTGAAATTTCATTGAACCATCCACCTCTTTCTTCGCTCCATCCTTTTCCTGGCGCTATTATAGAATAAGCTAGTTGTGGTTTTTCGAAAGGAGCTGGAGTTCCTGCCACATCTTTATCGCTCACAGCCTTAGGATTCCAACGCACGTATCCGAACCAATAAGTTGAATATGCTTCTGTATTTTCTACATAGCATAGAACACATTTTTCATTTGGATAGTAAACATACTTTGCTCCATGGTCATAACGAATAAATCTTATGACTTCTGAGGAAAAAATGTACTTTTCGCTGAAAATCACTACATCTTGAGTATGGGGCTCGCTAAAATCTCCTTCAAGTCTTCCTAAGTTTTTAATTAGCACTTGACCCTTTGGTGTTTCTACTGTTACTGTATTTTCTCCGCATTCGGTATTCATAGTAGTGTTTCCTAGAAGCTTCCCGTCAACGAATACTTTTACTTGGAAAACAGTGTACTTCTCCCAATATGGTTTTGCCCATTCATAAAATTCCACTACTGTTGGTGAAATTTTAACATCTTTTTCGAACCAAACATTTCCCCACCAGTCATTGCCGCATCCTCTGTAAACAGCTGGACAAACAATTCTATCTTCTATTGGTGCTAACTTTAACTCTCTTCGGTAATATGCTTTAATTGGCTTAATTACAATTTCCACACTCTTTTTGGTTTTTATTTCTGTAGTTTCGTTTAATTTCTGAGTAGTGTTTGCTGGTAGAATTATTCTTCCCTCTATTTCATCTAATTGATCTACTGCGACGCTAAAAATCCAAAAGCCACCTTTCCATTTTCCTGAGCTATCTTCTGATCCTCCTTCTAATCTCAATTGTTGAGGTGGTGTTATTAGAGTAGCATTGCAAGATTCTGCAATTAGCAGAGTTATTACTATTCCTATTGTTGCTATTATTCTTTTTTCCATTTTTCTTATTTTCCTCCTTTTTTATTTCTTCCCTTCATCTCGGGAAATCTGTCACGGGGTTCCCCCCAATGACTAGTAACTCTCCTTTCTCCTCGACTAAATTGAGATTTAAAAAGTAGACGAAAGACAACTGAAGATTTCGATAGATGGAAGAAAGAATAAGAAGTATAGAAAGAACTCAAAAAATCTTTTTTCTATTTTCCTCAAACTTTTAAATTATTTTTCTTTTTTTTCTGTTCTTGTTTGAACTTAAATTTAAGTTAAATTGTAAGTTGAAGCTACTAGGCACCACTTTAAAGAGATTTTTTGTCATTTAGCAGTAGTAATATTATAGAAAGAAAAGTATTTAAATTTTACTTTTTCAAGCTAGAAGCTCTATTTTTTCAAATTCAGAGCTGTCAAGCTGAGAAATAAATAGAACAAAATTTGATCTTGAGTAAAAACTTTGCTTTCCTGCTTCTTGTAAAACAAAATTTTTAATTTTTTCAGAGGAACAAATAAAATAGCCTTCCAATCTTGTTAAAGCCTCTTTTACATCATTTGAAATTTTACTTTTACTTAAAGAAGTTTCTAAGAATATACTAATTTCTCTTCCCCCATTTTCACAAATTATTTTCTCTCTTCCCATCTTCACAATTCTTAATCCGTTTTTTTCAATCAACCCTAAAACTTTCTCCTTTGAAATATCTTTTTTTTCCTCTGGGATTTTTTTAAACTTAAAAATAAATGCGAGCTCACCTTTTTTTGTTAAGAAATGAACTATTGCTTTTTGTCTATAAACTTTTGCTTTTTTCCATGAAATTAAGTCAAGCTTTGCCAACTTTTCGACTTCTTGTCTAAAAGTTTTTCCAGAAATTTTTAACTTTTTATAAATCTCAGAAGTTAAGCAAGCCTCACAATTTCCTAAAACCTCTATTATTTTCCATCCTATGCTTGATACTTTTTTAAAATCTTCTTCAACCTCAAATTCTTGTTTATCTTCCTTTTCCTCGATAATTTTTAAAACTCTTTTTTCCATAAATTTTCTAAGAATTTCATCATCAACCTTCCCTCTTTCAGGAATAACAAGAGGAAACTTTACTAAAAATGGATTTGGAAATTCTGATTTTCTCAATAAAATAAAACCAGTTCCTACTGGCAACCTTCTAAGATATCCTGAATCCTCTTCTTTTAATCCAAGCATGTTTGCCGCATCCTCTATATCAGAGGAATGCTTAGTATCTAAACCCAAGTTCAGGTAAACATGAGTAGAAGTATTTCCCAGAGCAGGATAGCTCACTAAGGAAGGATGCTGATCTGTATAAACCATCCCTATTCCCAACTCCCTTATTTCTCTGAATATTAAATCAGTTACAGATTCTACTCCAAACTTCTTTGATTTTTCTCTGTTTAAAACATGATGAGCTTCTTCCAAAACTATAACTCCAATTAGCTTTTCCCTTTTATTACTCACTAAAAGCCAATCTCTTATCCACTGTAGCAAAATTTCTATTAAGAAAGTTTTATCATCGCTAGCTAAAGAATCAAGCTCTAAAACAGTTATTTTTCCGTTTTCAAAAAAGCTTGATGGCTTAATCCCTTGATCGCAGTTAAATATTTCACCTGTTTCCCTAAAACATAAAGATTCTAAAGGCCTTTTTGCAGTTGCAATCCAATTTTTTTCTCTTGGCGAAAGCTGAGAATAAGAAAGTTTTTCTAAATATTCTTTAACATCAAGAATTTTTGGGCAAGTTTTTTGGGAATAAATTTCGTCCAGAACTTTTAAAATTATATGTCTTCCTCCTCCTAAAAGCCAATAAGCATGGTCAAAAATTTCGGCAAATTCTTTAATCCACTGAGAAGCTTGAACACCTTCAGGAGGAATTAAGGGATTAAACCTGAAAGGAACAACATTTCTTCCTACAGTATAAACAGTTATTTTATCTTTAAGTTCAGTTGTTAAGAGATCGCGATAATTCCTTTTTGAAAAATCGAATATTAAAACAGGAATATTATTTTCAGCAAGCTTTTTAACTAAATAATGGATTATGTTAGTTTTTCCTGAGCCAGAGGACCCAAAAATTCCGATGTGTGTGATTAAATCCTTTTTGCTTATATAAAAATTATAAAGCTCTCTTTTTCCATACAAAACTTTACCAAACTCTATTTCACCTTTTGAAGCTATTTCCCTTGGAGGCGGTTCAATTAATATACCTTCCCTTAAACTTCTATCAGAAAGAGCTAAGGCTTTTATTCCGTCTATTAACTCTATTATCTTTTTTCTATAATTTTCATTTCCAAGATAATAGGCTGCTTCTAACTTAGAGACTTTTTCTTTTCCAAGGAAAGGTGTTAACCTTTTAAGTTCTTCAGAAATTTTGAATTCTTCCATTTCCATCACCTAAAATCTTAGAAATTTTGCTTTCTACTTCATATTCCTCAATTAACTCTCTCAACTGTTTTTTAAGTGAGACCAAATCTTTCCAGAAGTTTGTATTTTCCTTTCTTCTTTCCATCCTTAGCATCATTAAGTTTAGCTTAAATTCTCTTAGCTCTTCCTTGTTTGATATTGAGGGTAAAATCCTTTCAAGTTCAGCTATTTCTCTTTCTATTTCTTCGTTAAACTTTTTGTTCATCAATTTCCTTTCTTCTATGGCTTCTGTAAGCTCTTCTATTCTTTGCTTTAAAAACTTAACTCTGTCAAAAATATTTCCAACTATTTTTAAGCCGACAGATTCAAGGTCAATAGCTTCTTGTTCTGAACTTAAAAATACTGGAGGGATGGTTTTAACTTTTTCTTTCTCTATAATCTTTTCTTTTTCAACTTCAATTTTCCTTAAATTCCCAACTTTTTTAACTGTATATCCTTTTTCCTCTTCCTTTTCTTCGTAAAGCTCCTTTTCAAGAGATATTCTGTAAGGGATTTTGTAAATATCAAATGGCCTTTTCATTTTCTCACCTTTGGTAAAACTACTTATAAGTAGTAAAAAATTTAAAGTTAACTGAAGATAACAAAAGATAAGAAAAGAAAAAAATTATTTCTCGTACAAAAACCTTCTCATTTTTTCTATGTTATCGCTACTGTATGGAATTGCAGTTGTTGGCCCAACTATAATTTTTGGCACTAGATCTCCATTTCCTCCTATGTATATTCCAACTTCTCTTCTTCCTATTTTTCTCATAATTTTTTCCATGTCACCACCAAAAAATAGTTAAAAAATCTTATATTTAAGCATTTCTCTTTGTTACTATATATTAGTGGTGACTATTTTTAAAGCAGTTTATACAAAAGAACTTGCCTTTCATAAATACTTGAGGGTCTTCTCCGTTCAGCTCTTTCTTACATATTTCACAGACCATATTAACCTATTAGTAGTAACATTTAAATATTTATCACTTCAAGATAGTAAATATGAACTTGCAAGAACAATTAGAGCTTTGTGCATATTACTATAAAAAATGGAAAAAGTTAGCAAATTCTTCAAAGAGTTTGGAAGAGGCAAAAAAATTCATGAAAAAAGCCTTTTTCTGGCTTGAGCTTCAATCTGCTTATTTGGCCCTTTGGAGCATAGAAAATCTTAAGGGAAAGGACCAGAAAGTAAGGGAAAAGCTTATTATAGCAAAAGCAAACTTGGCAAAAAAGCTAGCAGATTATGCAGAGGAGATATTAAGAGAATTTAAGTTTTAAAATTCTCCTTTAGAAATTCAACAAATTTTTCTGTGTTCATAAATCCTTTTAGGGTTGCTGCACATGCCTTTATGTGCCCGCCTCCACCCAAGCTTTCTGCTATTTGGAATATATTTTTATCTGTTTGTGTTCTTAACTCAATTTTTGTCCAGATATTTTTTGTTTTAGAATTAAGCCTATGCATTATTACAGCTATTAAGTCAAACGGAGCCTCCTCATGCTCCAAAAGCTTGTTGCTTATAGTATGAATTGGTATAGACTCAAAAGTTTCCAAAACTGCAACTTTTTTATTATCTATGCTAAAAACTCTTACTTTAGAGAATAAACTTTCTTCAATTTCTTCAACCCATTTTCTGTATTCGCTTAAAAGCTCAGCTACTTGATGGCTTTTTTCAAATTCTTCTAAACCAGAGAAGGCTAAGGATATTGAAATATTTTTTAGTTTGTTTGCGAGTAGTCTTCCAGAGAATTTCCACTTTATACTGGCTATCAAATCTCTTAGAAAAATTGCTTCTTCGCTTCTTGTTGAATTAACATCAATTTCATCTGCAATTTTAACGAGTGGCGATTCTATTCCAAAATATTCAGCAATAAGCCTGGAAGCGCTGGGCGAAGAGCTGTTTAATTTTAATTCAACATTCTCCGGCTTTTTTTCAAACGACCATTTATGATGGTCAATCCAAACAACTTTATCAAAAACAGAGGCTAGCCTTAAAACTTTTTCACTTCCTGATAAATCAAAAATATAGAGATTCTTTAACTCTTCATCGCTTTCTATTGCCTTGCACAAAGTAGGAATTAATCTATGCGTTGAGGTAAAGTAAATTCTGGCTTTTGCATTTCCCAAGCTTTTTAAAAACAAGGATAAAGAAATTACTCCGTCTGCATCTCCATGCGTAATAACTGTAGGAAAACTCATAGGTAAAAATTTGAATTCAATTTATTTATTTTTAATCAATTTGGCTTAATTTATTTTTTTGAAAACTAATTTTTAATTATGGGAAGAAGGAGAAAGAGGGAAAAAAAGCCTAGAATTAAAAGAGCAGAAACAAAACTTAAAAAAAAGGTTGTTTTTCTTGTAATAGATGGTTTAGCTGATTTACCACTAAGCGGAAAAACACCTTTAAGCGAGGCGAAAAAACCAAATCTAGATTACTTAGCTTCCTTAGGTTTAACGGGCGAAATAATACCAGTAAAGAAAAAGTTTTGGAACGAATTAACTAGAAGCAGTGTAAGCCATTTAGCTGTTGCTTCGCTTTTGGGCTATGATCCTGAGAAATACTATTTTAAGCGTGGCCCTTTAGAAGCGATTGGAACAAATTTGCCATATACGCCAGGACATCTTGCTCTAAGATGTAATTTTGCAACTGTTGATAAGGATATGGTAGTTATAGATAGAAGAGTTGGAAGAAACTCTTTTGGATTGGATGAATTGGCAAGAAGTATAAATGAGCATGTAATTTTACCAGCAAAATTCATCTTCATGAGAACTTACGAGCACAGAGGAGTTTTGATTATAAAAGAAAAGTTAAGTGATAAAATTAGCGATTCTGACCCTTTTTATGCAGGAGAGAAAGTTAAAAAAGTCGAAGCTTTAGAGCCAGAAGCAGAAAAAGCTGCAAAGATAGTTCAAGAATTTTTAGAAAGTGCAAAGCAAGTAATAGATTTCCATCCTGCAAATGAAGAAAGGATGAAGCTTGGTTTACCGCCAGCTAACTGTATTTTAACTAGAGAAGCTGGAAACAAATTGCCCAAACTTGAGAATTTTTTAAAAAAGTATAAGCTTGGAAGTGCTTTATGCATAGCTGAAAATGGTTGTATAAAAGGAATTTGTTTAATAGCTGGAATGAATGCCTTAACAGTACCTGAACTTAAGTTTGATCCTACATTAAAATTTATATTTTCTTCTATAAGGGAAGCTTTGGCTGCTTACGATTTCATATTTGCTCACATTAAAGGACCTGATGAGCCAGCTCATGATGGTGATTTTCATAAGAAAAGGATGTTCATAGAAGCAATAGACAAATATTTAGAAATGTTTAGAAATTTTGATGGAATTTTGGTAGTTACATGTGACCATATAACTTCTTGTAAAACGAGAAAGCATGAATATGGGCCTGTTCCTTTGTTAGTTTATGGAAAGGGTAGAGATAATGTAACGAAATTTGATGAGTTTTCAGTAAAAAAAGGAGGGCTTGGTTTAATTACAGGAAAAAAACTGATGAAATTTATTTTTAAGCAATAATTACTTTTCAATTTTATATTTAAGTAAAGCTCCTACTCCACCTATTTGCTTAAATTGAATTCCTTCTTTAGAAGTTGTTGAAATAAACTCTACTCTTACTCCAAGATTTTCGGCCATTTCCTTTAAAATATCAGCTAAATTCTTGCTTTCTTCTAAAGCTAAATTCTTCTTGCATTTTGGACAAACTTGATTAGAAGCTATTCTTTCGGGTAAATCTTTTTCTAAAAAATAATTACACTGAGAGCATTTTAACTTAGCTCTAACCCAGTCAAAATCCTCTGAAATTAGCAAGATATCAACAGCATTTGAGTTCAAAGCATTTAATGTATCTTCTAATCCATAAACAGCTTTTCCGTTATTTTTAAGCTCGCTGAAAAAGTTTATTAGCAATTCTCTTTCTTTGCTTATACTAGCTTCCTTTAATAAATCCTGAGATCTTTCAACTAATTCTTCTAATCCATATTCTCCTGTATAACTTACATCTTTTACTCCCAAAACTTTTTTCTTAAGCTGATAGTGCAAATAATCTCTTTCTGCAAAATTTTCTTTTGTAGGACCAGGACCACCTATTATTATACCTTTCAAATTTTTTTGCTCTAGGAAGAGTTGTGAAGCACTTTCTCCAACTTTTTTTAGAAATTCATGCAAAGCATCTTCTCTAATCCTATCATACCTTTTTTGGGACATCCCTCCTTTAACACTTTTTGAAGGAACTGTTGATTCAAAATGTTTAAGAGGAATTATACTTTTCCCCTTTAACAATCCTATATTAGCTTCTCTTGCATCCAAAACAATCAAACCATAAACCTCTTTTTCTTCAATCATTTCTTCTAACGGCTCTAAAACAAAAACTTGGTCGCACCAATAAATTTTTGTTTTCAATTTTTCAGGAGGTTCAAAACTCCATAGTTTGATATCAGGTTTTCCTTCTTCCTGCGAAACATTTCCGCAAAAAACAACCAATCCATTTTCTGGTGTTTTCTTAAAAAGCCTCAAGTGTTGAATGATTTTTTCAAGAGCATCCAAAACATTTTTTCTTGTAGTTTTTGATTTTATGTTCATAGCAGTAGACTTTTCTTGAGTTAACTGATTTATAATTTCAGTAATATTATAGTCAGCAGGGATATAAACAGAAACAAGCTCTGTATGCCTTCCTTTATATGACTTTAACTCCTTTATAAGTTTTTTCAATTTTAAAATAGCTTCTTCCTTAAATTCCAATCCCTCCTTAAACTATATTGTGCATAGCCTTTAAATCTTTTTCAAAAATTTTAAGTTCTTCTGGTATTTCAATTTCTATTTTATCTTTTAGACTTATTCCCCTCTTTTTCTTTTCCTCCCAAACTTTGGAATTAAATTCAACTATTTTTTCAGTTAAATTTCTAAGCTTGCTTTCAAATCTTATCCTAGGAAACTTTTCTAAGCATATGCTTTTTTTGCTGTATAACTTAAGCCATAAATATTCTGAAATGAATGGAGTGATAGGAGCTAGCAAAAGCAAAAAGTTTTTAAGGCAAAAGTTTAAAGTGAACCAAGCAGCCTTTTGCTCTTCTCTGTTAAATCCTTTTCCATAAGCTCTTGGCTTAACCATTTCTATGTAATGAGAAGCAAACAAATTCCAAACAAATTCTCTTATTTTTGTTGATGGAATGAAAAAGTTGAAACTTCTATAGCCCTTTAAGCATTCCTTAATTAATTTATTTAGTTCAGAAAGAATCCACTTATCAGAAGCCTGAAGCTTAACTTTTTTTGGGAAAGGAAATTGTGAAATAAACCTTGCTATATTCCAGAATTTTGTTAAGAATTTGCTTGAATTTTTTACTCTTTCTTCGGAAGCGCGAAAGTCAAAACCTAAGCTTGCTTCTTGAGCAGACCAAAATCTAAAAGCATCTGCTCCATACTTTTCGATAATCGGCACAGGATCTATAACATTCCCTTTACTTTTACTCATTTTTTCTCCTTTTTCATCTACACAATACCCAGAAATCCAGGCAGACTTGAATGGGAATTTTCCAGTAGCTAAGTAGCATCTTAGCAAAGTATAATAGAGCCATGTCCTAACTATATCTTTACCCTGAGGCCTTATGCTTATAGGATAAAGTTTTTTGAATAACTTTTCATTTTTCTGAAATTTTGAAATGAATAAAGGAGTAATGCTAGAATCAAACCAAGTATCAAAAGTCTTTTCTTCACCTTCAAATTCTTTTCCACCGCACTTTTTGCATTTTTTAAACGGAGCCTTTTCTTTCCAAGGTTTGTAATATTTTCCAGGCTTAGGAACATGTATTTCGCCACAATTCTTACAATACCAAACAGGAATTTCTGTA
Organism: uncultured archaeon; assembly: GCA_964506615.1. Taxonomy (GTDB): domain Archaea; phylum Aenigmatarchaeota; class Aenigmatarchaeia; order CG10238-14; family SCSR01; genus CALIKW01. The sequence goes on along the minus strand of CAZDLC010000011.1, from coordinate 6,406 downwards.
GCATAATACCTTCTTCTGCTAATGGGCCAATCTATGGTAATCGAATTAATCCAATTAATTAAAATTTGTCTGTGCATTTCTGGATAGAAAGTTAATTTTTTTGCATGCTCCTTTATCTTATTCAAAAAAGGAATTTGCTTTAAGTAAAAATCTTCCATCGGAATTATCTCTATAGGAGTTCTGCACTTTTCACAAACAGGAGTTCTGTGTATTATGCTTTCCTTTTTCAAAATAAGCCCATTCTTGTCCAAATCTTCAATTATTTTTCTCCTAGCATCTTTTGTGGACAAGCCAGCATAAATTCCTGCATTTTCAGTCATTTTTCCTTGAGAATCTATGCTAATTATTTCTTTAAGCTTAAGTTCTCTAAAAAGCCTTACATCTTCTGAATCACCATAACTGCAAATCATAACAACACCGCTACCAAATTCTTTATTAACAGAAGGATGAGCAATTATAGGAACTTCCCTTCCATAAATAGGTAATACAGCCTTTTTCCCAACAAACTTTTTATATCTTTCATCTTCAGGATGAACTAAAACTGCTTGGCAAGCGCAAATTAATTCTGGTCTTGTAGTTGCTATTATCAAATCCTCATTCTCTACCTTGAATTTTATATAAACAAGCTCTGAGGGTATTTCCTCATAAATTACTTCAGCATCTGCTATAGTTGTTTTGCAATTCGGACAAAAATTGTTGGGTCTTGTATCTATGTAAATAAGGTTTTTATTCCATAGGTCTATGAAAGTTGATTGAGTAAGTTTTCTATATTCTTCTGAATCAGTTTGATAATAATTTTCAAAATCTCCTGAAATTCCGATTGAAACCATTATATTTATCATCTTTTTTTCAAGCTCATCTAAGGCTTTTTTACAGTAAGATAAAAATTCTTCCCTTCCCATTTGATGCATGCTTATATTAAACCTTTTTTCTGCATATCTTTCAACACCAATTCCATTTCTATCAATTCCTATTGGGAAGAAAACACTAAATCCAAGCATCCTTGCAGTTCTTGCTATCATGTCTATTTGAGAATAGTGCGCTACTGCTCCAATATGCCAGATTGCACCTGAAGGATAAGGCGGGGGTGTATCTATTGAGAATATTTTCTTTTTAGTTGTTAAGCTAAATTTGTAAATTCTTTCTTTTTTCCATTCTTCGTATATTTTTCTTTCAAGTTTTGGGTCAAATCTTATTTCTTTAATTTTTGGTTCAAATTTCAAATTCTCACCTATATTTTCTAATTTTGTATTTCTTAAATACTTTCATCACTTCTCCTACCTAGCATAAAACCCCCTTTTCTATGAAAATTTAAGCTTAATCATTAATTTTAGTTTTTAATTCCAAATTAAAATAGTGAAGCACCCATTTAAAATAGGTTTCAGCTTTGGTTCAACTTCAGGAATAATCACAACCCTAGGCTTAATAGTCGGTCTTCATTCTGGAACAAATTCTACACTTGCGATAATTGGTGGAATTTTGACGATAGCAATAGCCGATGCCTTTTCCGATGCTTTGGGCATTCACATTTCAGAAGAATCTGAAAATAAACACACTGAAAAGGAGATATGGCAGTCAACAGCTTCGACTTTTATTTCCAAATTTGTATTTGCTATTAGTTTTATTTTACCAGTCTTACTTTTCGAGCTTACAATTGCGATTATTGTAAGTGTGGTTTGGGGGTTATTTCTACTAAGTTTTTTGAGTTATTTTATGGCAAATAAACAAAAGAAAGAGGCTTGGAAAGTTGTAGCTGAACATTTAATCATTGCCTTGATTGTTATTATGATAACACATTACATTGGTGATTTGGTTAATACAATATTCGGTTAAGCTTAAAGTTTAAAGTCAAAACTTTTAAATTAACAAACTCAAAATATAATTGCCTTGCCTTCTAAAGCCTCTGTGAAGCAATGAGTCGAGCTAGCGATGAAACAGATGCACGAGGCAAGGCAAAAATTTCTGTTAAAAATTAAACAAATTTTGAAATTCCTGCCTTTAAATCTTCTTCTGTATCTATTAAAACTATTTCTCTATTAACAGGGAATGCTACATTAAAAATTGGCACAGTATCTATCCAGGCTTTTTTAATTCCATTATGTGAATGGCCATGAATAACTAAGCTTGGTTTCCTTTCAATAATAACTTTTTCATATTTTTCACATCCCAAGTTTGGATAAAAAATTTCTCTTTCTCCTTTAAGAGTTTTATAAGTTGGAGAATAGTGAATAAGCAAGATCTTGAAGTCTGCTTTTAACTCTGCTAACAGCTTATCTATTAATTCAATTCTTTCCTCGTATATCTTTTCTATATCAGGAACATTTCTTTTCTGCCAAGTTGTTGGTTTGTCTAAGCTTCCTGTTGAGCCAACAATTCCAACTTTAACTCCAGAAATTTCTAAGTAAGTGCTCTCGTCATCTAAAAATATAATTTCTTTATATTTTTCTCTCAATTCTTTTCTCAAGTTTGTATATTCATTATTACCGAAACATGCAACTATCGGACAAAAAATTTTACCAAATAGAACGTTAAAGAATTTATCGAATTCATTTATCCTTCCTCTATCTATTACATCCCCTGCAATTAAAAAAAGGTCTGGCCTTTCCCTTAAATTATCAATGGCCTTAACAAAATCCTCAAAGTATTGAGGGCAATGTAAATCAGAAACACAGGCTATTTTCATAATTTAAAATTGTTATCTCCTAAAATATTTTTAGTTGTCACTACCGTTAAGTATTTAAACTTTAGTTTTAAATAGGATTATATGTTTTTCGAGAAAGAAAAGGACTGGAAGGATTTTTTATCTCCAGAAGCCCAAAAAATAATTTCTGAGCTATTCGAAGATGCAAAGAAGCATAAGTGCGCTTATATGAATGCTGATGACGTCAAAATAGCTCAACTTTGGTGTGCTTTAATTGAGATCAAAAAGCAGTTCGACGAAATTTCTAAAAATATTAAAAAGTTGGAAGAGCCTTTTAAAGCAATAGTTGAAATAGGAGAAGCTGAAAAGAGAAGGACTATAGAAAAGGTTGTAGAAGAACTAATTAGGCCTGAAACTGAGGAAGAAAAAGAAGCAACTAGAAAATTAGTTGAGAGTTTGATGAAATTTTAAAATTTTTTCCTATACTTAAACTTTTCTTAATCCATTTTTAAGTTTATTATTCTCATATGCCATAATTCTAAGCTTATTAAAGCTTCATGGACCGGCCGGGACTCGAACCCGGAGCCTCCGCCTTGCGAAGGCGGCGATCTTCCTTTGATCTACCGGCCCAAATAAATTTTTCTGTAAAATAATTTAAATTATGGATAAAATTCTTTTTGATTGTATAAGTTTTGCAAAAAGAGCAGGGCTTTTGCTTTTAAAAGATTTTAAAAAAGTTAAGGAATACTCAAAAAGAGGGCATAGCAAAGCAATTAAAACAATATATGATAAAGCTTCTGAGAATTTAATTAAAAGGTTGATTTCTAAAAATTATCCTGAGCATAGCATTTTGTCAGAGGAAACTGGCTATATAGAAAAAGATCCAAAATATTTGTGGGTTGTTGATCCTTTAGATGGGACAGGAAATTTTGTTAACGGTAATCCGTTATTTTCTGTTTCCATAGCTTTTTTAGAAAATAATAAGCTTAAATATGGAGCAATTTATTTTCCAATTTCAAACGAAACATTTTTTGCAGAAAGAGGAAAAGGAGCTTTTCTAAACGGAAAGAGAATTTTTGTTTCAAAAATAGATAAGTTGGAAAAAAGTTATTTTGTGACTTGTGAAGGTGTAGAAAAAAGTAAAAAAAGGAAAGCAAAGCTTTATTCTATAATAATTTCAAAAGCAGTTGACATAAGAAAGCTTGGCTCAGGAAGCTTAGAATGTGCATGGGTTGCTTCAGGAAGAGCAGAAGCTTACTTAACTTTTAAAGTTCCACCTTGGGATGTTGCTGCAGGAGTTTTATTGGTAGAAGAGGCAGGAGGAAAAGTTACTGATTTTAAAGGAAGAGAATGGAGTTTAAGAAAATGTGATTTTTTAGCTTCTAATTCTTTAATTCACAAGAAAATTTTAAAATTAGTTAAAGACATTTAATTGTTTTACTCCTTATTTTGGATTTTGTTTTTTCTGCTTAACAGGCATCATTTACACAAGAGCAAAGGAATATAAACTCGAAACGTTTAGTTATTTAAGGTGGAGGGATGAAAAAACTAATTCTAATATCAGCATTACTTATTTTATTTGTTACAAGCACAAGTGTAGTATCAGCAAGCAGGCAAGTAAGAATATACGTAAAAACAGGAACACCAGATATTTTGATAAAAAGTATGAATGGAAAAATAATTCATAAGTTTGAAGATGTAACATCGATAGAAATTCCAGAAGTGCATAAACCAATTCTGAGCATTTTAGGCTATTACGTAGAAGATGTTCCAGTCTTTCGTATTTTGGGAGATTGCGATTATCCATGGGGACTTTACAGGATAAATGCAAACATTGCCTGGAACACAACAAAAGGATTTGGTTCAAAAATAGCAATTTTAGATACAGGAATTCAAACAAACAACTCAGATTTTACCGGAAGAATAAAAATGTGCACTTCGTATGTTGGTACTTTAAATTGTGAAGATGATCATGGGCATGGCACGCATGTAGCAGGAATTGCAGCAGGAACAAATTATGGAGTTGCCCCGGAAGCTTACATTTATGCAATAAAAGTTTGTGATAAGGATGGTTATTGCTACGACGATGCGATAAGAGCAGGAATAATAGATGCAAGAAAAGGTCCTGACGGAATTATAGGGACAGAAGATGATGCAACAGTCATTTCAATGAGTTTTGGTGGTAATACTGGCTTATCAAGAGCAACTTATACAGAACTAAAGAATGCATACAAGCAGGGAATAGTTTTAGTAGCTGCTGCGGGGAATGATGGTCCTTTTTCTAATTCAATAGATTATCCGGCAGCCTACCCAGAAGTTATATCTGTAGCAGCTGTAGATTCGAGCGATAACGTACCAAACTGGAGTTCAAGAGGTTCAACAAGCTCAAAATGTCCTTCCAACCCAGCAAACAAAGGATGCATGGAATTAGCAGCTCCTGGAGTCAATATTTTATCTGATTTTAACGATGGAACAACTAGGTGCTGGAGTGGAACGAGTATGGCAGCTCCCCATGTTTCAGGAACAGTAGCATTAGTTAAATCGGTAAAGCCTGGCTTAACACCAATAGAAGTAAGGCAACTTCTCTGGGAAACTGCTTACGACATAACTGCAGGACACGGCTATTATACGCAAAAGGGTTACGACATAGCAACAGGAAAAGGATTAGTTCAGGCAGATAAGGCAGTAATTGCTTAGCTTTTTTTATTTTTTTGTTTTTTATCTTAATTAAAATGAACTTTGGTAAAGAAGAGAAAGTTAATGCAAGTGTTTATATGCCTCTAAAATCGGTCCTAATTTTTTCCAAACTTTATTTTCAATTTCTCTAGCATTCCAAACCTCAAAAATGGAAGCAGCAACCCAGAATTGATTTTCTCTACATGGATAGACTTCTATTCCTTCAGTCGTTACTTTACATCCTATACTAATTAATTTACCTGGACCTATAAATTCTTCAATTCCATACTTCTTTCCGATTTCAATTAAATCCTCTTCAGATACCTTTCCATTTTTCTTCAATTTTTCATAAATTTCACTCATACAATTTAAAGCATTTTCTAGCTCGTATTTTGGTTTTTCAACTAAATTTTCTATTTCGCTTATGCTTACCTTTGTAGGAGGTAAACTCCACATGCTTATTCCTTCTTTCAGAAAAACAACTTTATCTTTTCTTAAGAAATTTAAAAATTCTGACTCAATTTCTTCCTTAGTATAAGAAGGAATTTTTATAAGATAAGAATTGTTTGAGCTTTTATCCGAGAATTCACTTCTCCACAATTTTACGCTGAAATCGTAATTCATGGCATTAAGCAATTTTTTCAATTTTTCAAGAGCTTTTCTTCCAGCAGGCATTTCAATATATATTCTTCCGTTTTTACTTATTCTTCTAGTTTCTACAAGGATGTTAAAAACATCTTCAATTCCCATTTCATTTAAAAGATATGTCATCGTTATACTTTCTATTTTATTTGGTGCAAATGGCAAGTATCTTGCATCAGCTTGGACAAAATCAGCATTTTTTTCTTTATTTTTCTCCTTAAGGAATTTTAAGTATTCCTTGTTTTTATCCAAGCAAATAACATATTTATCTGTTGATCTTAAAACTGGAGAAGTTGGACCGCATCCTAAATCTAATATAGGCTCCTTTAACTCTTTTTCCAAATTTTTAAACAGAGCAAGCGAACTAATAACACTCCTTGCTTTATAGACTTCTTCCATTTCTTTTTCATTTAACTTTGAATCGAGCAGGAGTTTTATTATTGGAGG
>CAZDLC010000010.1:0-16736 GCA_964506615.1 uncultured archaeon | reverse complement strand
GCTAGTACAAAGCTCAAACTTAACTTATCCATTACCTTGAAAGTTAATTTCATGGGATAATCTTGTCCCCATTCTAGGATTACAGAATCTGCTATGCTAGCTGCCTTTACCATCTTTTTCAAGTAGTCCAAGGGATACCTTGCTCTAATTTCTTCTTTTGCTTTAATTTCAAGTAAGGCTTCATTACCTTTTTCAAGTTCAAGCTCAGCAGAACTTATATCCCCTTCTGCTTTCATTGAAAATTTATTTGGGGATGCTTCAAAAACAACAGAGTCTGAAACAACTTCTGCATCTTCTATTCCAGATTCCAAAACTTCTGAATTTATTTCTGCCTTTGATGTAAATTCTAACTGGTCTATTGGTGGTATTTCTTCTTGTGTTATATCTAACAATGGTAAAACAAACTTCCTTTTAGAAGAATTTTGCAAACTAATTTCTAGCTTAGAATCCTTAAGTTCTAAAGTTAACTTATCTTTTGCTTTAGCCCTTTTAAGTACAGATAGAAGGTTTGTGATGTTTAATCCTATCTCCTTTTCTTCTTTCACTTCATATTCTTCAAAAGCACTTGCAAGAATTTTTAGGTCAGCGACAGCAACCATCGCGCGGTCTGCAGCCAATAAGCTTATGCCGTCCTTTCCTAACTTGAAAACTCCTTCATCTATTATTTCTCCTACTGCTACTAAAGGTGTTTTAAGAAGATCTATATCACTTAGCACAGCCCTAAACATTTAATCACCTATTTTACTATATAATTCTTCAACTTCTTTATATAAATTTAGGTCTAATCCATCAAGATTTTGAATTATATCTGCTTTAATTTTGTTTTCTTCTATGGAGCAAAATACTCTAACAATTTGCCCAGCTTTAACATTTTTTTCACTTAAAATTTCTACCTTATTTTTCCCATCACTCAAAATAAAAAACCCATCATTAACATCCAAAACTCTTCCTATTATCGAAATTTTCTTGTCTTTGCTAAGATCTATTTCCGATATTTTTTTCAGCTTGTAATAAAGCATCGAAATAATTTTTGTCTTTAGATTTAAATAGCTTATCCATAAATTCTAAAATTATTGGCAAAAAAATCTAAAGAAAGTTGGAAGAGGCTTAAAGATTTATTAGCTAACCGTAACTTCTCCAAGAATACCCGCACTTCGTGCATTTATAAAAAATTGTTGGCGGTTCATCAGCACTCCTTGTTTGTTGCATCCACCAATAAGCTTCCATATTCTCGCATTTCGGGCACATTATCTTTGTTTTTGGAAGTTGTGCTACTCCTTCTTCCTTCTTCAAAACAATAACTTCCTTTTTTGCTTCATGTTTAATTTCTTTTATTGACATCCTTCCTTTAAGTGGCTCTTTTGTCTTGCATTTTTTGCAAACTAAGTAATTCTTTTTTCCTACCTTTTCCACAACCATTAAATTTCCACATTTTTTACAAAACTCAACCACTTCAAACACCGAATATTTTTGCTATAGCAACTCTAAAATATCCAAGCTTTGGTATTATGAATACAACCTTTCCGTGGATTTGCTCTTTCTTAACACTATATTCAAAGCTTAGCATGTCAGGATTTCTATCTCCTTTTGTCATAAAACTTCCGTCAGGATTTTTTCTAACAATTCTGTGAATTATTGGAACTGATTGCTGAGGTATTGAATAAACTATTATATCTCCTACCTCATACTCATCTGAGCCCTGAACTATTGGCAAATCTCCTATTGAAAAACCATTTGGAAATGGCCAGGAATCTATGTAGCTCCTATTATATCCAAACTTTTCTTCAAGCCATTTGTAATGATTCATCTCTATAACCTTAGGATCGTCATGCTGCATTGAAGAAGTAACTACTGCAACTATAGGTAAATCTGTTGAAAGAGCAAAAGCAAGGGTTTGATTTAAAATTAGTGCCAAAACTATTCCTAAAATAGCGTAAAATATATAGCCAAACCATCCTTCTGTTAACTCTTTCCAAATACTTTTTATTTTTCTTACTTCAGTTTTAAATCTTTCCTCTTCTTTTCTATGCCCTCCCATAGCTTTCACCCCTTACTATTGCAGTAGCAATTAAATGCGCAACTCTCAATGGCTCTGGAATTAGGCTCCTAGTTGAAGTTAAATTTATTATTTCCTTTGCTTCTTCATCCTCAAGCCCAACAGCTTGATAATAAATTTTTTTGTTTTTTATTCTACACTCCTTTATTTTTCCTGCTTTAAGTACAATTTCCCACCTTTTTTCAAAATCCTCAAAATTTTTTAGCGCGTTCTTAACTTTTTCTAAGTTCGGCATTTTTCTGTTTATCACTATAACTGGCAGAGAAGTTTTTTCATTCACTTCCTTTATATCAACCAAGTTAAATCCTGCCAAAGTTATCCCATCGAACATAATTACTTTTAACTGTTGTTTATGTCTGCTAGAATTTATAAGTTTAACTATTTTCTCTGTCGCATCTAAGCCATCAACCTTAACTTCTGTTTTTAAAACACCATCCAAAAATTTCCCACCCCTAAAAACAACACCTATAACAGGAACTAAGGATTCAGAATTCTTTTGAAAGGCAGAATCGTCAAATCCTAGAACCCTAATTTCTGACTTAATCATACAAGAAAAAGAATTGTTCTGGTAACTATTTAAATTTAACCTTTAATTACCTAAGTATAAAAATAGAAAAGGTTAAAGATTTTAAAAGTGAGAATATGCAGCATGACTTACTTGCAGATGCTTTAAGCGCTATAAAGAATGCAGAAAGAGTAGGAAAAAAAGAATGTTTGATTAAAGCTAGCAAGCTTATTGGTGAAGTTTTAAAAGTTATGAAAAAAGAAGATTATATAGCTGGGTTTGAGTTTTTGGATGATGGTAAATCTGGAAAATTTAGGGTTGAGCTTAAAGGAAAAATAATAGATTGCAATGCAATTAAGCCTAGAATTTCTGTTAGAGTTGATGAGATAGAAAAATTTGAAAAAAGGTTTTTGCCGGCAAGGGAATTTGGCATATTAATTTTAACAACATCTAAGGGTATTTTAACGCATAAAGAGGCTAAGGAGAATAATATTGGCGGGAAACTTTTGGCCTTTGTTTATTAGTGATGAAGATGTTTGTAAAGGAAGTTAAAATACCAGAAGGTGTGGAAGTAAGTATAAATGGAGAAATTAAAGTAGTTGGTCCAAAGGGCGAGCTAAGGAAAAAGTTTGAATTGGGTGAAATAAAAATTGAGAAAGTTGAAAATAAGGTAAGGGTTTTTTCTGAATCTGAAAGAAGAAAAGTTAAGGCTATGGTAGGAACTATAGCAGCACACATAAGGAATATGATAGAAGGAGTAAGAAAAGGTTATACATATAAGCTTAAAGTTGTTTATTCCCATTTTCCGATTTCTGTTAAGGTTGAGGGTGATAAAGTTCTTATTCAAAACTTTCTGGGAGAAAGAATACCTAGAGTAGCTAAAATAGTTGGAAATACTCAGGTAAAAGTGGAAAAAGACGAAATTATTGTGAGCGGGATTGATATAGAAGAAGTTGGACAAACAGCTAGTAATATAGAGCTAGCTTGCAGAATTAAAGGAAGGGATAGAAAAATTTTCCAAGATGGAATTTGGATAGTGGGTAGAGAATGATGAATCCAAGGAAAAAACCTAAATTTTTAAGGCCGATGGCAGAAAGTTATAGAAGGTTAAGAAAAGTAAAGTGGAGAAAGCAGAGAGGCTCCCAGTCAAAGATTAGAAGAAAGGTGAAAGGTAAGAGAAAGATGCCTTCACCTGGATATGGAGCACCTAAAAATTTAAGATATTTACATCCTTCTGGATTAAAAGAGGTTTTGGTTTATAATTTAAAGGATTTGGAAAAAATTAACCCTGAAAAAGAAGCAGTAAGGATTGCCCATACCGTAGGAAAAAAGAAAAGAAGCGAAATTTTAAAAAAAGCAGAGGAAATGAAATTAAAAGTGCTTAATCCTTAAAATTTAACTATTTTGGAAATAAAAATAATTATAAGGGAAAATGTTCAGAAGATTTCTAAATTGGTTGAGGGATTTACTTGGATTAAGAAAGAATATTAAGCTAGGAATTTACGGCGACGTAAACGTTGGAAAAACAACCTTAGCTAATAGGATTTCATTAGATTGGACTGGTGAAGAAATTGGAAAAGTTTCTGAAATTCCTCATGAAACTAGGGTAGTACAGAAAAAGGAAAGGGTGGAAATAAGGTTAAAGAACAACAAGAAAATTTTGCTCAACATTTTAGATATGCCAGGGCTTGCGACTAAAATAGATTACAGGAAATTTTTAAAATACGGGCTTTCCAAAAAAGAAGCAAAAAAGAGAGCAAGGGAAGCAACAGAAGGTGTGATAGAAGCAATAAAGTGGCTTAAAAATGTTGATGCTGTTCTTGCTGTGATGGACGCAACAAAAGATCCGCTTACTCAAGTAAACATAACTCTTCTTGGAAATTTAGAGGCTAGAAAAATACCTGTAATATTAGTGGCAAATAAAATAGATTTGAAAAATGCAAAACCTAAGAGGATAAAGGAATGTTTCCCACAATATCCTGTAGTTCCTGTTTCAGCTTTAACAGGAAAAAATATGGATGAGCTTTACGAGGCTATTGGAAAATACTTGGTGAAGGGAGGATGATAAGAAAAAAGCTTAAGTTAAAATTTGATTTTATATCTTCAGAAATTTTGGAAAAGAAAGATGCAAAAAGTAGGATAAAGTTCATCTTAAACAAAGTTAAAGATGGAACTATATTAGTTACTGATGGTGTAATGAATCCTGAAGAAGAAATGGATTTAATAAAGGAAACTATGAGAAAAGTTGATGACGGCTTTCCTGGTATTGAGGTTTGTAGTTTGAGAAAGGAAGTTAAAGGAATTAAAGGATTTTTAGATAAACTATCAGACCAGGGAATTAAAATTCAAAAGATTTTTACTGGAAAGGAACCTGAAAAAAGGAAGTTGAAAGAAGGAATAACACTAATAGGACCGGCTGTTTTTATTAAAAAGATAAAGAGAAATCCAGATTCCTTTTCTGTTTTAGCGGGTATTTAAATGTCTCACAAATGCATAAGATGTAGTAGTTTATTCGAAGATAATGACGCAAGCATTTTGAGAGGATGCCCAAATTGTGGCTCAATCTTTTTCCTCTACATAAGAAATCAGGAAGATTTAGAAAAGGCAGAAAGAATTGAAAAGGAATTGAAGGAAAAAGATACTACTCTAGAAAAGGAAATTGAGAAAAAGGTTGAAGAGAAAAAGAAAGAAGTTAAAAGAAGGAGAAGAAAAAGCAAGTTTGGAATAGAAACAATAAAAATTCCGTCAGAAGGTGTTTATGAAATTAATTTGGATGCTTTGATGAAATCAAAGCCGATTATAGTTTTGGAAAGAGGTAAAGTTTACTTCGTTCATTTACCTTCTTTATTCGAGGAGTTAGATTAAACCCATTTCTCTATCTTTTTCAACTTTCTCCCTTAGTTCTGGCTTCATCTTTAAGAGCATTTCAAAAATCTTTTCTTTATATTCTGAGGAAATCAATTTTTCCTCTTCCAAAGTTTTTAAAAGAATAAAAGTATCCATAGATACATTTGCTTCCCTATGCTCGCTAGCCTCTTCACAATTTTCTAAGTCAATTCTAAAGCATTTTCTGCACGCTTCAGCTAAGGAGCTTGCTGTTATATTATAAATACTTGCAACAACTATTTGCTCAGGATAAGCTATATTCTGAGTTTTTGCTATATCCTCTTTCATCCTTTGAATCATATCTTTAATAGCTTTAAAAACACATTCTTCTCTTCCACACTTCACGCTCATTAAATAAATAATCGATAAAAAAGATTTATAAGTATAAAAGGAAAAGTGAAAATTTATGAGTTTGCAGAAGAAATTGGCAGCAAAGATATTAAAAGTTGGAAAAAGCAGAATTTGGCTTGATCCGAGTAAAAAAAAGGAAATAGAGGAAGCTATAACAAGAGCTGATATTAGAAAGCTGATTAAAAAGGGTTATATAAAAGTTTTGCCGGAAAAAGTGAAAAAAAGGAAGGAAAAGAGGAAGAAAAGAGGAGTGGGGAGTAAGAAAGGAGGCAAATATTCGATAATTTCAAGGAAGGAAAGGTGGGTCTCTACTGTAAGAGCTTTAAGAAAATTTCTGAAAGAACTTAAAGAAAAGAATATGATTACCCAAGAAACTTTCAAGAAAACTTATAGGCTTGTGAAAGGTGGTATGTTCAGGAGCAAGTCTCATTTGAAAGTTTATTTGAAGCAAAGAGGATTGATTAAGGAAGTGGAAAAATGAAAATTTCACCAACTTATAGGATGAAATTTAAAAGAGCAAGAGAAGGTAAAACAAATTATAGAAAAAGGCTTAAGTTGCTAATTTCTAAAAAGCCAAGACTAGTTGTAAGAAAGAGCTTGAAGTATATAAGAGCTCAAATAATCGAGTTTGACAAAAAAGGAGATAAGACTATAGCTTCAGCATTTTCAAAAGAATTAAAAAAATTTGGTTGGGAACATTCTTTTAAGAATTTACCGGCATGCTATTTGACTGGTTTGCTCATAGGTAAAAGAGCAGTTGAAAAAGGAATTAAAGAAGCAATTTTGGATACGGGTTTACATCCTTCAACTAAAGGATCAAGGATTTATGCCTGCGTAAAAGGTGCTTTGGATGCTGGGCTTAAAGTGCCAATAAGCGAGGAAGTACTTCCGAGCGAGGAAAGAATAAGAGGCGAGCATATAGGAAAAGGTATACAAGAAGATTTTGAGAAAATAAAGGAAAAAATTTTGGGTGAGTAAAATGGAGGAAAAAGAGGAAAAAGTTTTGGAGGAAAAGGAAGAAATTAAATTAGAAAAACCTTCAAGTTTAGAAACTTGGGTACCAAAAACACCCTTAGGTGAAAAAGTTTTTAAGGGAGAAATTAAGGATATAAATGAAATTTTCGAGGCAGGCTATATAATAAAGGAGCCTGAAATAGTGGATATGCTTGTTCCAAACTTAAAAAGTGAGCTAATTTTTATCGGTGGAAGAACAGGAAAGGGTGGCGGTGCGCAAAGAATTCCTATAAGAATTACAGCAAAAATGCACAAATCCGGGAGAAGGTTTAAGATGACGGCATTTGTTGTTGTGGGGAATGAGGACGGATTAGTTGGTGTTGGAAAGGGAAGTGCTCTCGAAGCAAGAAGTGCTGTTGAAAAAGCTATAAGAAAAGCTAAGATGAACTTGATTAAGGTTAAAAGAGGATGTGGAAGTTGGGAGTGTGGTTGTGGAGGAAACCATTCAATTCCATTTAAAGTTGAGGGAAAGAGCGGGTCTGTTAGAGTTATACTTATTCCAGGGCCAAAGGGCTTGGGTTTGGTTGCAAGTGATGAAGCAAAAAAGATCTTGAGGCTTGCAGGAATAAAGGATGTTTGGGTAAAGAGTTTTGGCAATACCAGCATGAGGATGAACTTAATAAAAGCAATTTTCAATGCTTTCAAGAATTTATATTTATTTGAAAGGTAATTTTATGTTTGCTGTTATAAGAATAAGGGGAAGGGTTGGTGTAAGGAAAGAAATAGAAGATACTTTAAAAATGCTTAGGTTAGAAAGAGTTAACAATTGTGTTTTAATAGAAGAGAGTCCTAGCTTTAAAGGAATGCTACAAAAAGTAAAAGATTTTATAACTTGGGGAGAAATTGAGAGAGAAGTTTTGATTGAAATGCTTAAAAAGAGGTTGAGGCTTAAAGGAAATAAAAGGGTTGATGAGAAAGTTTTGAAGGAAATAGGGTTTAATTCTTTTGAAGAACTTGCAGATTCATTACTTCAAGGAAAGATTAAGTTAAGGGATATAGAAATAATCAATCCTGTTTTTAGGCTTACTCCACCCTCAAAAGGATTTAAATCCGTAAAAGAACATTGGCCAAAGGGTGATTTGGGTTATAGAGGAAAGGAAATAAACGAATTAATAGAAAGGATGATATAATTGGATGAGTGAAAAGTTATGGTAGTTAGAAGAGAAAAAAAGCGCAGGCGTGGCGAAAGAACATATCATGGTAGTCACAAAAAATGGCGCGGTGGTGGTTCAAGAGGAGGTAGAGGTAAAGCCGGCTTTCATAAGCACAAGTGGTCTTATACTGTAAAGTATGAGCCAGAGCATTTTGGAAAAAGGGGATTTAAAAGACCAGAAGAAGTAAAGAAAGAGGTTAAGACAATAAATCTAGAGGAATTGGATAAGATTGTAAATGAGCTAATCGACAAAAAGTTAGTTGAGGAAGAAGAAGGAAAGATAAAGATAAACTTGATAAATCTTGGGTTTGAAAAACTCCTTGGTTCAGGAAAAATTAGTAGGCCTTTAATAGTAGAAGCAAAGTATTTTTCTAAAAAAGCTGTAGAGAAATTGGAAAAAGTTGGAGGAAAAGCTGTTAAGGTTGAATAGCGAAAAAATAAAATCTTTAAAGTTGAAGAAATTAGTATGTTAATAGAAAAAATTGGAAGGTTTTTACCAACCATAGAAAAGCCTACTTACAGACAAAGCTTAAATAAAAGGTTAGCTTGGACAGGAATTGCTCTTATAATTTACTTAATTTGTTCCTATATTACAATTTACGGAATAGAAAGAAGGACTTATGAGCAATTTAGGTTTTTTGAATTAGTTTTAGGTTCTAAGTTCGGTAGCTTAATGACTTTAGGAATTGGACCTATAGTTACAGCAGGAATATTACTCCAACTTCTTGTTGGTTCAAAAATAATAAATTGGGATATGAGCAAGGAAGAGGATAGAAAAAAATACCAAACTTGGAATAAGTTTTTGTCCATAATTTTATGTTTTGTTACAGCAACAGGTTATGTTGTTGCTGGGACGCTAGGTGAAATAAAAGGCGGAACTTTAACATTCCTTTTCGTAATTTTCCAATTGGCTTTGGGTGGCCTTCTTGTTATTCTTCTTGATGAACTTGTTAGCAAGTGGGGTGTTGGGTCTGGAGTAAGCTTATTCATAGCAGTTGGTGTTTGCTCCTCTATAATGATAAGAACTTTATCTCCATTTTCAGACCCTTATGATACAAACATGCCTGCAGGCCTTTTATGGAAATTCTTTGCTAACATTTTTTCCGGAAATAATTTGAAGGCTATTATGAGCATCCTTCCTTTAATTTCAACTATAACAGTTTTTCTCATAGTTGTTTACATTCAAGGAATAAGGATAGAAATTCCTCTCTCCTTTGCTGCACTAAGGGGTTTTGGAAGAGTTTGGGATTTAAAATTACTCTATACTAGCAACATTCCAGTAATTCTTACAGCTGCCTTGTTGGCAAACATTCAACTCATAAGCAGGATTGGCTTAACACAAACACCAGAAGGTCTCAGTTGCGGCTTATTAGGATGCTACAATCAAGCAGGAGTTCCTGTTAGCGGTTTAATTTTCTATTTAAGCTCGCCTTCTGTTTTGGAAATTCAAGTTTTAATGCTCTTAGTTGGATTTTTCTTGTTCGTAGGATTTTTAATTTCCAAATTTTTAATAAAGGGAAAAACTTTGCTCATATCTTTAAATTCAATCCTTTTTGGGATTATAGCTTCAATAATTTTAATTAACTCATTTCCTTCCCTTTTTTCATTCGAAAATCTTGTTCATTATCTTCCTTCATTTTTAACTTATACAATTTTTATGGTTTTGGGTGCTAGCATTTTTTCCATTTTCTGGGTATCTACAAGCGGGATGGATGCTGCAAGCGTTGCTGAGCAACTTGAAAGTATAGGAATGCAAATCCCTGGATATAGAGCAGATAAAAAAAGTATGGAAAAAGTTTTGAATAGATACATACCAACTCTTGCTTTTTTGGGTGGAGCTTTGGTTGGATTATTAGCAGCTTTTGCAGATTTTACAGGCGCCTTAGGCTCAGGAACAGGTATTTTATTGACTGTAATGATAATATATAATTATTATGAAATCCTTTCAGCAGAAAATCTTGAAGAAGCTCATCCGCTTATAAGAAAAATAATAGGTGAATGAATGATAGTAGAAGCTTTAATTTCATTTTTTGACTTAATCTTTTCGCCCTTACTAGTTTTAAAACCGCACATCTCCCTTTTTATAATTTCTTCTATAATAGCTATTCTAGTTTTGCTCGTGAACAAGTTTTTGGTAGATAGAAGAAAAATGGAAGAAATAAAGAGAAGAATTGAGGAGATAAGAATAAAAATTGCTGAAGCACAAAAAAGTGGGAATAAGGAATATGAGAGCAAGCTTTTTGATGAGCTTTTGAAAATAAATGCAGAACAATTAAAGCAAAGCCTCAAAGCTCTCTTAGTAACTTTGGCTTTAATAAGTTTTATTTTACCCTGGGTTAAGTATAGATATGAAGGAATGGTTATTTTAAACTTACCATTTACAATCCCATTAATAGGCTCTTCTTTTTCCTGGTTTGTTTGGTATTTTTTGGTTTCGTTTGTTGTAAGTTGGATATTGAAAAAAATTTTTGGTGTTTAAATGAAAAGGGTAAAAGTAAAGCTTCCGAGCAAAAGGATAGTAATAAGGAAGAGAAAAAAGAAACCAAAAGCTCCAAAGTGTGCTATTTGTAAAAAGCCTTTACACGGAATTCCAAGAGTTAGAGCAACTGAGCTTAAAAAGCTGGCAAAGAGTGAAAAAAGAGTAGAAAGACCTTATGGAGGTTATCTTTGTAGTGAATGTATGAGAGAAGTTATGAGAGAAAAAGCTAGGAAGATCGCATAACTTTATATCCTTTCTTTTCTTAAATCTTTTTTATGCCATTAGAAGTTGGAAGAGTTTGCTTAAAAATAGCAGGAAGGGAAGCAGGAAAGTATTGCGTGGTATTGAAAAAAATAGACGATAATTTTGTTCTAGTTACAGGGCCAAAACTTTTAACTGGAGTAAAAAGAAGGAAGTGCAATGTACAGCACCTTGAGCCGCTTCCATTTGTTATTGAAGTAAAGGAAGAAGCGAGCGATGAAGAAGTTATAGCTGCTTATGAAAAAGCTAATTTAATAAGTAAATTAAACCTGAAGAAACCTTCTGCTGCTCAACTAAAGGCTGAACTCAAAGTTGAGAAGGAAAAAGAAGCTAAGGAAAAGGAAGTTGAAAAGAAAGCTGGAAAAAAGAAAGGAAAGAAGAAAGAGAAAAAATAAAGTTTTTGCAAGAGTGTCTGCCCTTTCTTTTAGTATTCCTCAACTGAATTTTGGGTTGTTTTCGTAAATTAATTTAAGTTGTATTTTTTAATGTTAGACGTCTAACATTTCTATTTCGAGCGATAACACAAAAAAGAAAAAAAGAAATAAGTTATTTTTAATTTAGAGAAAATGTGGCTAATTAAATCCGAGGAAGAAACAGACCCAAACTATGGAAAAAGACCTGAAAATAGGAGCATAGAAGAGCATATTCAAAATTCTATTTTGATAGTAGATAAGCATGCTGGCCCAACTTCTCATCAAATAACACAATGGGTAAAGCAAATTTTTAAGGTTAAAAAAGCGGGGCATGCTGGAACACTAGACCCAAAAGTCACTGGAGTTTTGCCAGTAGCTTTAGAAAATGCTACAAAGGCTATGCCTGTTTTAATGGGATTGGATAAGGAATATGTTGGAGTAATGCACTTGCATAAGGAAATTGATGAAGATATTTTGAGAAAAATTATAACTGAAAAATTTATTGGGAAAATTGTTCAAACACCTCCTTTAAAATCAGCAGTGGCAAGAAAACCAAGGGAAAGAAAAATCTATTACTTTGATATTTTGGAAATTGATGGAAAGGATGTTTTATTTAAAATAGGATGCGAAGCCGGAACTTATGTAAGAAAAGTTGTTCATGACCTTGGCATAACTTTAAAAGTTGGAGCTCACATGACAGAGCTTAGAAGAACAAGAGCTGGAAATTTTACTGAAGATCAAGCTTGGCCTTTAGTAAGAATTAAGGATGCTTACGAGTTCTGGAAAGAGGGTGATGAAAGTTTATTAAGGGAAATTTTAATTCCTGTTGAAAAAGCTATTTCGCATGTTAAAAAAGTTTTTGTAAAAGATTCTGCAATTTACAGTATTACTTGTGGAGCTCCTGTTTATGTAAAGGGAATAACTAGGATTGAGGAAGGAATAGAGAGAGGAGAAGTTGTGGGTGTTTTTAGTTTAAAAGAAGAGTTAGTAGCTTTGGGTATAGCTAAGATGAACAGTAAAGAAATGTTTGAGAAAAAGAAAGGTATTGCAGTAAGAACTGACAGAGTTTTTATGAAAAAAGACGTTTACCCAAAATTAACTTAATTTTAATTTTTTGTGCTTTTCAATTGTTAACATATTTAAATTAAGAACTCCTAAAACAAGATATGGCTTTACCAAAAGAATTGCTCCAAATACTTGTATGCCCAAAGTGCAAGAAAGAAGTGGAAGAAAAAGGAATGTTTCTTGTATGTAAAAATTGCAGGCTAGCTTATCCGATTTTAGAAGATGTTCCTGATATGCTTTTAGAAGATGCATGGAGCTTGGAAAAAGCTGAAAAGGAAAATTTTAAACACAATTTAAAGTTGTGATTTGAATGAAAATTTCAGATTTGAGAGAAGGAATGAGTAACGTAAGCATACAGGCAAAAATAATCGAAATATCTGAACCGAGAAGTGTTACAACAAAATACGGAAAAAGAAGTGTGGCTGATGCTTTAATAGAGGATGAAAGCGGAGAAGTTACTTTAAGCCTTTGGGAAGGACAAATAAATGAGGTAAAAGTTGGAGATAAGGTTAAAATAAAAGGCGCATTTGTAACAAAGTTTAAGGAAAAATTGCAAGTAAATGTTCCAAAATCTGGAAAGATCGAAGTTGTTCGCTAAGCTTTAACAGCCTTTCCTATTAGAACTATTCCGAGTAAAATTACAGCAGAGCCTAGAACTGTTGCAAAAGTTAGTTCATTCTTTTTTGTTTCAACCATTTCTCTTAGAGCTTCTGCTTGCATCTGTGTTATTGCTTTGCTAAAGCTCATTACTGAGGATATCAAAAAGTATGTTATTACAAAACCTGAAATTATTAAGATTATTCCAACGGTAAACAACATGTAATCCATACTATCAATTTAAATTTTGGTTTTTAAAATATAAATGACTCAAGGTCTGATGAAAGATGAAGAGGCCGGGGTGGCGGAACTAGGCTAACGCGCCAGCCTTGAGTCTTAGAATAAGATAGCTGGTGGGGCTTTGCCCCGTCTGGGTTCAAATCCCAGCCCCGGCGTCCTTAAGAATAATTTTTTTGAAAAGTGAGAAAATGAATTTGGAAAGGGAAGCAGCAATTAATTTAAGAAAAATATGGCAGTCGCATGATGAAAGAAATGAAGCAGAAGGTTGGCTTGCAGCTAGCGAATTGTATAAAATTTTAGGTGCAAATTCGGAGCAAGCATCCTATTCTGGGTTTTTAACTATACAAGCATTCTTTTTGGCTGATGAGGCAGAAAAGTATCAGGGTAAAAATGCAAGGATGGAAGATCTTTTTTATAATAAAGCAAAAAATCTCTTAGTGCTTGCTAGAAGATCTTGTAACCTTGAAGAAGAATCTCCGACTTACACAGTTCAATGGTGGAAGGCATATAGGCATAAAGATAGAGAAAAAGTACTAAATAACTTGATAAACGAGCATAAAGCACAATTTTCAAAATTAAGCGAGAAAGAAAAGGAAAAATATGCAAAATTGTGCGCAAAAAAATTGATTGTTGCTATATCAAAAGGCCATGATGCAAAAAATTGGTTTATTACAGAAAGCATGTTAGAAGAATACTTTAAAATTTATTTCGAAGCTTTAAACAAAGCTAAAAGATTTAAGTAAGCTAGTTTTGAGAATGAGTTAAATCTTTCAAATCTTCTATTCTATTTTTTCCTAAAATAATAGTAGGAGTCTTTTTTACATTTTTAAAGTAGGCTAGAATTTTTCCTTTGGGCGTGCAAACATCATAAATTTTTAACTCTAATTTAAACTTTTCTGAAAGTTTTCGCGCAACTTCTATAGCTTTTTGGTCTTCTTCAGGAATTATTTTCAATTTGTAGGTTGAATTCTTAATAGAATACCAAGGAATTATATTCCATTTGTCAAAAAGAGGTAAATAATTTTCTGGCAGTGGATGTGAAACAACAATATCTTCATTTTTAATGTAAACCTCTATTCTTTTTTTCATCATTTTAAGAATTGAGACAGAAATTTTAAATCTCTTACGAAAAAATTAAAAAAGAAAAAAGGTTTTTGATATCATTACTCGAGATTTTTACCACTCTTCCTCTTCTTCTGTTTCATCTTCCTCTTCTTCTGTTTCCTCCTCTTCCCATTCCTCTTCTTCCATCATCTCACTTATTATTTAAGGATTCAAACTAGTATTTAAACCTATTGCTCAACTTTAAAAGTTTAAATTATAAAAAATCTTTACACAAAAATTGAATTAAGCGCCAGTAATCTAACCTGGTAGGATTAACTATACTAATACCAGCTTCCCAAATCCGGAATAAGCTGGGTGTCCGGGTTCAAATCCCGGCTGGCGCACTTTCAAATTGTTTAGAATACTGTTTGAAAAACCTATTTGCAATATCTCTTATCCCTTCTCCGTAAATGATTATAGGACCAATTCCTAAATCTTTTTTTCTAGCTTCCATCACTTCTCTTGCATATTTTAAAAAGT
This sequence comes from uncultured archaeon, assembly GCA_964506615.1. Lineage (GTDB taxonomy): Archaea > Aenigmatarchaeota > Aenigmatarchaeia > CG10238-14 > SCSR01 > CALIKW01. Next base: position 2,132 of record CAZDLC010000010.1, on the reverse strand, counting down.
TTTCTAAATTGTTTGAAACATTTTTAACTTCAAACTTTCCTAATTCTATTTTTCCAAAATAAGCTTCTATTTCTCCTCCTCCAATAAAAGTTCCGTCTGGTAAAATTAAGCCTTCCCCAAATTTCTTGCATTTTTCAAGGTTAACCTTGTAGCCCATAAATTTTGAATAAAACTTAAAACTTATAAAGCTTTTTTAATAAATTTAAATTTCGCAGAACTTTATTTTAATATTAAACGTGAGAAAAATGAAGAGAACAGGACCTACAAATCCCTACTTAAAGCAGTTAATAGAAGAGCTGAAGAAAAATTCGAGAGAGATGAAAGCACCTATTTGGCTTGCTGTAGCTGAGAAATTGGAAAGGCCAAGAAGAAAAAGAGTTGAAGTAAACCTATCTAGAATTCAAAGGTATTCGCAGCCGAATGAAACTATTGTTGTTCCTGGAGTTGTACTAGGTTCTGGAGAACTAAAAAAGCAAGTGAGGGTTGCAGCCTGGCGGTTTAGCGAAAGTGCTAGGAAAAAAATAGAAGAAGCCGGAGGAAAATGCTTAAGTATTTTGGAGCTGATGAAGGAAAATCCGAAGGGAAGCAACGTAAAAATATTAACGTGAAAAATATGGATTTAAAAAGTAAAATAATCCAAGAATTTGAGAAAAAATTTAAGAGTTATGTAATAGAAGAAGGAAGTCAAAATTTTATTTTTAGAGTAGAGAGTAAAGACGGGAAAGTAGCTTATGTTGTTGATTGTATTTTTAAAATAATAAACGAAGCAAAAGGTAAGATTCCCTATGATCAAAAAAATTTTTGGAATAAAGCATTCGAGGTGCTTGGATGATAATTTATGATGCAGAAGATCAAATTCTCGGAAGGTTAGCAAGCAAAATAGCAAAAGATCTTTTGAGTGGAGAAAAAGTTTTTGTGGTAAATTGTGAGAAAGCTGCAATTTCTGGAAATCCTAAAAAAACTTTAGAAATCTACTTACAAAAAATTCAAAGAGGGGATGTGAAGAAAGGGCCTTTTTTTCCAAAAACTCCTGAAGGAATTTTTAGAAGAACAGTAAGAGGAATGTTGCCTTGGAAAAAACCCAAAGGAAGAAAAGCATTTAAAAATTTGAAAGTTTTTACAGGAATTCCTGATGAACTTAGAGGAAAAGAGTTTAAAAAGCTTGAAAGTGCAAACGTAAAAAAATTAAAATGTAAATTTATTTATCTTTCAGACCTTTCAACTTTGTTGGGGGCTAAGAAGAGATGGTGAAGGAAAAAGTTGTGATAGTTACAGGAAAAAGAAAGGAAGCTGTAGCTAGGGGTAAAGTTTCACCAGGCAAAGGAATTATTAGAATAAATTCGATTCCTCTTGAGAACTGGGGAAATGAAGTTATGAGAATGAGAGTAATGGAACCTTTAATTCTAGCAGGTGATGCAGCGAAAAATGTCGATTTTGAAATTAACGTTAAGGGAGGGGGGACAACAGGACAAACAGATGCTGTTAGAATGGTTATAGCAAAAGGTTTGGTTGAATTTTTTAAAAGTCAAGAGTTAAAAGAAAAATTTTTGAAGTATGACAGGAATTTATTGGTTTTTGATTATAGAAGATGCGAACCTCACCATGGAAGCGGAAGGGGTGCAAGCAAAAGAGGAAGTAGAAGGCACAAGCAAAGATCCAAGAGATAATTGATAATTCTTTTAAAATTTTGCTTAAAAAATTTACAAACTAAAATTTTTAAAATACATATAAAATTGAAGATTAAAATTATTCAAAGGTGAAAAAGATGGTTGAACTAACAGAAGAAGAAAAAAAAGTTGTGGAAGCAATGAAAATGCTTAAAGCAACGAACGAAAATTCGCTTAAAACTTTAGACCACATAGCAAAAGCTTCGATGCTACCAAAAGGAAGGGTTGCAGTAATAGTTCAAGGTTTACTAAACAAAAAAGTTATAAAAAGAGTTGCAAGAGAAAAAGCTGCAGGTTATTACTTAGCAACACAAATTTGACAGCTTACCGGATTTTCAATTAGAAAAAAAGATTTAGTTACTCATGGCCCGATTAGCGTAGCCTGGTTAGCGCGCAGGCCTGTGGAGCCTGAGGGCCGGGTTCAAATCCCGGGTCGGGCCTTATTGCAAATTACAAGTCCCTTAC
>CAZDLC010000009.1:3950-17096 GCA_964506615.1 uncultured archaeon | reverse complement strand
CATGTATATAATTTTTTTCGTCTCTACAAATTGCTCTTTGGTTTGGAGAAAAAGGTGTAGTTGTTGTACTACTTATTACAGTACTTCCCAAGCCGAGTTTTGCCCTTTCTCCAGGTTTAAAGCCTTCTGGAAATATTAGATAAAAAGAAGCTTTACCTTCTGTTAAATCTATTTTAAAATTATAAAACTTGATGTTTCGAGTTAAATTAACTAAAGGGTAAGTTTGGTTTAAAAATTCCTTAAAATCGTTAATCAATTGAGTTAAGTTGTATTCTGCGAAGTATTTGTCTTTTATATTCTCCCAGCAGTTTAAGCATGCCAAACTGAGCCAGTGGTCTTCGCAAATACTTTTACAGTTTTTAATATCACTCCATAAAGTTTGGTTTATTGTAAAGCTAGCAATCCAATGAGTATTATTGATTTCAGTAAATTGCCAATTAAAATAGGTATCTATGTAATCTTGATATTCTATCCTTATTTCATTACTTCCAATAAACTCTCCTATAACTGAAGTGTAAGTTACTTTTTTTTCTTGAATTTGCGCTTGGGCTATTGGCTTGAAAAGATAAATTAGTAAAAGGAAAAAAGCTAAGAAAATGAAAGAAAGAGTAAGCATCATTATTCTTAAGATTCTCATCTAAAATATTTCTTGATTTATAAAATTAATAACAAAAAATTAAAAAACAAAAACTATTTCTTAGTCAATATCTCGTAAGCTCCTAGCACAGCCCCTATTAAAGCAAATATCCATCCTACTACATAAAAAAGTTCTCTGATATAAAGCTCTCCTAATGTTTCTGCAAGAGATGCTGGAATTACGCTTGAACCTAAAGTTCCTGCGAATAAGAATAAAACCCCTGCAGCTGCTATCCAATTAAACCCTCTTTCTGCCTTCTTCCTTATGTTTGCATATTCTGCTATTGCTGGAGCTAAAAGAAAGGCTAAGCCGAGCAAAACCAAGTCTCCAATTACGGCCATTTTCTCCTTATTTTCTTAAAATTAAAAAGATATTTAAACTTAAGTTTTTCGAAGCAAAAAGTAACTTCTTTTAAGTAATAAATTAAAAACAGAAAATATTATTATGGAAATTTTTTGCCCAAATTGCAAATCAAAAGCTAAAGAGCTTATAGAGTGTGAGAATTGTAATAAAATAGGCTGCATCAAATGCTTTTTAAAAGTAAAGGGAAAGTGGTTATGCGAAAGTTGTAGAAAAGGCGAAGCAAAAGAAGCTTCTTTATTTTCCATGTTTAGTTAACTTTAATTCTTTAACTATTCCTCCTGGCTCAACTTCATAAAAAATTTGTGCTCTAAACTTCCATATTCTTGTATTTTTATCATAAATGAAATCTGGAGTTAAATTAGCTTTATAGCATAGATTCTCTAAAAATTCCATCACATCCCAACCCATTTCTATCGGAACTTGAGGAAGCAACAAGCCAGAAAAAGGACCATTTTTCAAAATTAGCCCATCTCTCCCTATCTTAATTTTTTTAAAGTATTCCTCAGGATCTTTAACTTTTAAAATTCTTGGTTTTGAGAGAACAGAAATTTCTATAACTATTTTATTGAGCTCTTCTTTTTTTAGAGGCAAAAACCTAAAATCTTCAAAAGCTGAAGAAAAAGCAGCTCTTTGTACAGCCTCGTAAAGAGGATAATAAGGATAAGGAAAGCCAATGCATCCTCTTAAAGCTTGAGAAGGAAATTCCTTCAAAGTTACAAAAACCCCTCTTTTTTTCCTTAATTCCTTTTCCTTAACTTCTTCTATTTCAAATTTTTCAAAACTTCTTTCCAAACATCTTCTTGCAAGCTGAATAAGCTTTTCTCCAAGAGCTAGAGAAAGCATAATAAAAATATAAAAGAGGAGAGAAAAAGTTTTTTCTATTCTTCCTCTACATCTTCCAATTCCTCAAACTCTTCCTCTTCCCATTCTTCCTCTTCTTCTCCTGATTCTTCCTCTTCTTCCCATTCTTCTTCCATATTTCACCTAATCTTTTCTAATCTCAAAGAAAGTATATAAATTTTTCGTCCAATAACTTTGCTAAAAATTAAAGAATCATTTTAATTCAAAAAATAAATTTAATTTATGAAGTTTGTTAAAAAGAAAGGAAGTCTTTATCTTCCAACAAGAGAAATGAAGAAAATTGCCTGGATTAGCGATAAAAAAATTTACGAAAAAGCGGGAAAGAACCCAATAAAATTCTGGGAAGAAGGAGCAAAGGAATTGGTATGGTTTAAACCATGGGAAAAGGTTTATGTAGAAGAGCCACCTTATTTCAAATGGTTTGTTGGTGGTAAGCTTAACATTTCTTACAATTGCTTAGATAGACATTTAGAAAATAAAAAAGATAAAATTGCTTTGATTTGGGAGCCTGAACCAATAGAAGAAAAGCCAAGAACTTTTACTTACTACGAGCTTTATAAAAAAGTAAACAAGCTTGCAAATGCTCTTAAAAAATTAGGAGTGAAAAAAGGAGATAGAGTAGGAATTTACTTGCCGATGATTCCTGAAACTTTAATTTCGATGCTAGCTTGTGCAAGAATAGGTGCAGTCCATACAGTAATATTTTCTGCATTTTCTCCAGAAGCTTTAAGAGCAAGGCTCCAAATCAGCGAAGCAAAAATTTTGATTACTGCTGATGGATATTACAGAAGAGGGAAGCTTATAAATTTAAAGCAAAATGCAGATGAGGGAATAAGAGAAACTAAGGTTGAAAAAGTAATTGTTGTTAAAAGAGCGGGAAATGAAATTTCTTGGAATCCTGAAAAGGATGCTTGGTTTGATGAAGTAATAAAAGATGAGAAAGAAGAATGCGAACCAGAAAAAATGGAATCAGAGGACTTACTTTTTATTCTGTTTACTTCAGGTACTACAGGAACTCCAAAGGGAGTTTGCCATACTTGTGGAGGCTATACTGTCCAAGCCTATTTAACAGGAAAATTGATTTTTGACTTTCATGAAAAGGATATTTTATGGTGCACATCTGATTTTGGTTGGGTTACCGGCCATTCATATACTTCCTACTCTCCTCTGCTTAACGGAATAACAACTTTAATATTTGAAGGAGCTCTTGATTATCCTACTCCAGACAGATGGGCAAAAATCATAGAAAAACATAAGGTAACAATTTTCTATACTGCTCCAACTGCAATAAGGATGTTTGAAAAAATGGATGGAAGTATTGCAAAAAAATATAAGTTTAAAACCTTACGCTTGCTTGGCTCGGTAGGTGAAGTATTAGATGAAGCCTCATGGCTTTGGTACTTCAAAAATGTTGGAAAAGAAAAATGCCCAATAGTTGACACTTGGTGGCAAACAGAAACAGGAGGAATTTTAATTTCTTCCTTACCTGGAATTGGTCCTTTCAAGCCTGGCTTTGTTGGCTTGCCATTTCCTGGAGTTAAAGCCGAAATTCTAGACGAAAAAGGAAAAAAATGCAAAAAAGGAAAAATAGGGAACTTGGTTATACTTCCGCCTTTTCCTCCTGGCTTGTTGAGGGGAATTTATAAGGACGAGAAAAAATACTTAGAAACTTATTGGAGTAAATATGGAAATAAAATTTATTTTACGAGCGACGGAGCTTTTAAAGATGAAAATGGTTTGATAAGAATTGTTGGAAGGGTAGATGATGTAATAAAAGTTGCTGGCCACAGAATTACTACAGGAGAAATAGAAAATGCTTTGAATTCTCATTCAGCAGTTGTTGAATCAGCAGTAGTTGGAATGCCTGATGAAATAAAAGGTGAAGTCCCTGTTGCTTTTGTTGTTCTTAAACAAGGTTTTAAGGAAACAGAAAAACTGGAAGAAGAATTAATAAAACAAGTTGATAAAAAGATTGGGCCTATAGCAAAACCTGCAAGAATAATTTTTGTTGAAGATTTGCCCAAAACAAGAAGTGGGAAAATTATAAGAAGGATACTTAAAAAGCTTATATTAAAAGAAGAGTTAGGCGATTTAACTACATTAGCAAATCCTGAGAGTATAGAAAAAATAAAAAAGGTTTTAGGACTTTAATTCTAAGAGCAGATTAGCAATTTCAAAACCATTTTCAACTCCGAGAAATTCTGCACAAGAGCTGTTAAAGTAAATTCTAATCCTTGAAATTCTAAAAATCCTTTCTATAAAATTTTGGGAAGATTCAACAGTTTTCAAACTTTCAAAAGGTATTATAGTTTCTTTTTTAAAGAATAAACCTCCTTTTAAATAAATGTAAGAATCAAGTATTTTAAGCCTTAGCGATTTTCTTAAGCTGTTAGAGTAAAGTATAGAAATGAAAAATGAAATTACTATACCAGACAAAATCCAAAGGTTTGCTGCAAAAACAGAATTGTAAATAGACAATTTGTTTTTGGGATTAAAAAAAATGTCAAAAATTATGGGTGAAGTTAGAAAAAAGGTTAAGGAAATTGCTAAAGTTATTATCAGACCTCTTGAAATAAAAAAATATGCTGTTAAAGAAGAGCTTGGCTTTAAATCTAGCGAAACTTTTTCCTTTTTCATAATTTAAAATAGTTAAACTTATAAAAAGAATTTTCCATCTTTATTTTGCAGGGGGCCTCTGGTCGCGGGGCTAGGCCTCCCGTACCCTTCAAGGGTGGCAAATGGTCTAAACGGCCGACCATAGCTGAGGGGCGGCATAACAACTCAAGTCAGCCTGAGCATCCAACTGAGAAGCCCTGTCCCTATGGGTTTTGCTATCTGGAAACCCCCCAGGTCCGGAAGGAAGCAAGGGTAACTAGGTAGCAGAATGCTATAGGGCTTGCAGGGTGGAGAAGGATGCTCAGAAAAACTGGCTTGGGAAGTTATGTCCACCCGAAGCGTGCCCCCTGCATTTAAAAATTTAAGCTAATTATGAAAAATAATTTAACATGGAAAAAATAATCTCTTCCTTTATAATCCTAATAATTTCTCTAATAATCTTTTCTCTACTTTTGACATCAGCAATTCAAAGCCCGACAACAGTAGAAATAATTAAAACTCAAAAAGTTGTTTTAACAAATTACTCCTTTCCAACAGTATACCTTAAAATTCCTGCTGTTGATAGCGAAGGAAATGGTGTTGTAACAAAACTTAAAGTAGAGGCAAAGCCTGGAGAAGGCAGAACTTTAGTAAATATAGACCAATTGCTTTTTTGGATAGATACGCAGCATTCTATAAGATTAGCTAAAAAGGTTGCGGAAAATGTTACTGGCATTGATTTATCCAACATAGATTTGTTTTATGCTATAGAAACTAATGCTTCTGTAATAGAAGGGCCTTCTGCAGGAGCAGCAATAACTATAGCAACTATTGCTTTGATAGAAAATAAAACTATAAACGAAAGTGTGATGATAACAGGAACTATAAATTCAGATGGAAGTATTGGCCCAGTAGGTGAAGTTGCTGCAAAAGCAAAAGCTGCAAAGGATGTTGGTGCAACTTTGTTCCTAGTTCCTTTAGGACAAGCAGTTCAAACTTATTATGAGCCAAAACAAGTTTGCCAAAAGTTTGGTTTTATAACTTATTGTACAGTTGAATATAAACCAAGAAAAGTGAATGTTGGGGAAGAAGTTGGAATAGAAGTTAAGGAAGTTTCAAATATAAGAGAAGCTTTAAGCTATTTCTTTTCGTAAGATCTAAAAAAGTATAAAATATTTTCCTGACAATAAAGTATCATGGAATTCACGAAACAAGAAATAAAGGAAATAGCGATTTCAGTTTTAGTAATTACATTTATCTTTTCTTTTCCAAGAATCGAGAGATTTCCTGTTTATTTAATAGTTGTAATTACAGCATTCCTTTTTCATGAGCTCGCTCATAAATTTATCGCAAGAAAATTCGGATGTGCAGCTTTTTATAAAATGTGGTATCCAGGAATAATATTTGCTCTTTTAATAACTTTTGCAAGTTTTGGAAATTTTAAGTTTATATCTCCTGGTGCAGTCGTGATTTACCCTTATACTTTTGGAAGGTGGGGCTTTAGAGTAGTTTCTTTAACTACAAGCGAAATGGGAATAATAGCATTTGCTGGCCCAGCAACAAATCTTTTATTTGCATTAATATTTGCTTTAATTCCTGGTGAAATAGGAAGAGTAGTTGCTTTAACAAATGCATGGCTAGCTCTCTTTAACCTTTTACCTATAAAACCATTAGATGGAAGCAAGATAATTTTATGGAAGCCATGGGTTTGGCTTACCATGTTTGTAATTTCACTAGTTTTTATAATATTTTATCTGGTGTGAAAATGAAGAAGAGCATATTGCTCCATAACATAGCTCATTTTACACTACCATTTTTACTCCTCGAAATTTTTTCCTTGCTAAGAGGTTTTGACCTTTACTTACTAATCTCGATATTCTTAGGAAGCTTCATTCCGGATATAGACCACTTGGCAATTTGGGCAACAAAATATTTCAAAAATTTCAGAAGTTTTTTAAAATATTGTTTTAAAAGTCAAAGGTATAGAGAAGCCTTTTTACTTTTCCACAATTTTCCAGCGATAATGACGCTATTAATAATCCTTCCTGTAGCAAGTTGGATGAATTTTTACTTCGGAATTTTTATTACTGCAATGATTTGCCATTTATTCCTAGATTTCCTTGCAGATAGTTTTGCTTTAAAAACTCACAGCCACTGGAAAGTTAGAAAAAGAATTTAAGTAAGCAAATTTATTGGCAAATTTAAATAACCTAAATTTAACAAAATATTAAAGCGCTTGAAAAGTGATAAAATGAAAGTATTTCTGGATGCTCATTTGCATAGCAAATACTCAAGAGCAACTAGTAAAAACATGGACCTAGAGCATCTTGCTACTTTTGCAAAATTGAAAGGAATAAACATGCTTGGTACAGGCGATATAACTTTTGATTCTTGGTTCAAAGAAGTTAAAAGTAAATTAAGGGAAATAAACGATAGCGGAGTTTATGAGTATAAAGGAATTAATTGGATTATTACAACAGAAGTTAATACTGTTTATACACAAGATGGAAAAATAAGGAAAGTACATCACTTGCTCCTTATTCCAAACTTAGAAGTTGCAGAACAAATTAAAGAAACTTTAAGTAAATTTGGTGATCTTTCTGCAGATGCAAGACCAACGCTTAAAATGAGTTCTCCTCATCTTGTTGAAGTTCTAAGAGAAATTTCAGAAAAAATTTTAATAATACCTGCACATTGTTGGACTTCGCATTTTGGTGCTTTAGGAGCATTTTCGGATTTCAATTCATTGAAAGAATGTTATCAGGAAGAAGTAAAATATGTTTATGCACTAGAAACTGGGATGTCGTCAGATCCTTTAATGAATTTTAGAGTAAGCCATTTAGATAAATTCACTCTAGTAAGTTTTTCTGATGCTCACTCATTTTGGCCTTGGAGATGCGGTAGGGAGCAAACAGTTTTTGATTTAAAAGAATTGTCTTTTGAAGAAATTTTTAGGGCTATTAAAAACAAAGACAAGAATAGAATTTTATATACAATTGAAACACCTCCACCTTATGGGCGTTACCATTACACCGGGCATCGTCATTGTGGTATTAGCTTACACCCAAAAGATGCAATCAAATTAAACAACATTTGCCCAAAGTGTGGGAAAAAATTAACTATTGGAGTATTACAAAGGGTTGAAGAGCTTGCAGACAGGCCAGAAGGTTTTGTTCCAAAGGATGCTATTCCATTCAAAACTTTACTACCTTTATATGAAATAATTTCTTTTGCCTGGGGCTCAGGGGAACTTTATTCAAAAAAAGTTTTGCAAGAGCATGACAAACTTGTAAAAAAATTTGGAAATGAGCTGAATGTTTTGCTTAACGTTTCAAAAGAAGAATTACTCAAAGTAACAAACGAAAAAATTGCTGACGCAATTATAAGAGTTAGAGAGGGGAGAGTTAAATACATAAGCGGTTACGACGGTGAATATGGGAAAATTGTATTTAATGAAGAATTTGAACCAAAAGAGAGAAAATTTTATTTTCAGAAAAATTTAAGCCAATTTTGAGTTTAACGAAATCCTAGCCAATTTCTTATATTCTTACTTCTAATTAACTTTTTCATCCTACTTAAAAACTCTTCTGCCAATTCAACTATATAGTTAGCTGTTTCAACTGAATAAACATAACGATAATCAGCATCTTCCCTGCATGCCATAGCTGCACGAAAATCATTTACATATTTTGATTCCAACTTTCCGTCTTTGCTTATTTTTTCTAAAACAACAGCAACAGCAAAATGCCTTCTTTCTTTTAATCCTAGAGAAAAAAGTAATGCTCTGGCTGAATGAAACATAGCATAATAAGCCTTGATAATGGCCCATTTAAAATCATTCTCTTCTATTGCAGCTTTTGCCCTCTCTAAATCATACTTTGCTTCATCTAATTCTTTTTTAATAAGTTCTTTATCAACAGGAATTTTACTCAAGTATCCCTTCTTTAAAAGCTCTTTTATTTCCATTTAAATTAACCTTATTTTATCTTTTTCCACTCTCTCATAAAAAGCTGGATCCTTTCTTGCTATTTGGCTCCACTCAAGCTCACTATAAAAACTAGCTTTTACTCTTTTTCCCAAACTACTTTCAATTTTTCTAATTGCTGTAAGGATTTCTTCTGACTTTTTTCCTATAATTAACAAATCTATATCGCTATCCTCTAAATCTTCACCTCTTGCTACACTTCCGTATAAATAAATTTGTACATTTTTAACTTCACTGAGCAAAGGAAAAATTTTGGAAATATTAAGCAAAATCCTGAATTGTTTTACTATTGGTGATTCTATGTTAAGCTTGTATAAATTCATCCTTCCTTTTACTTGCACGCTAAGAATTTTATGTTTAGAGAGCAAATTTAACCATTTATTCGTGCTACCTCTTGAGAGCTTTAACTTTTTTCTCACTTCTGTCTCGCTAAATTCTAAGCTAGGATTTTCTGAAAAAAAGCTAAATATTTTCATCGGAACTCTCTTTCCAAATATTTCATTTAATTGGAACATATGTTTCAATTAAATATACATATATCCAAATATTTAAACTTTATATTCTAAAAGCATAGAGTCAAACAAAAAGCACTTTCTTCTTGCAAGTTTAAAGAGTTAAGTTTTTAATTTATTTGTTTTAATCTAATTTAGAAGGGCCTGTAGTCTAATGGTAGGACGCCACCCTCACAAATCTCTGAGAGCGGTGGAGAACCAGGTTCGATTCCTGGCAGGCCCACTAGCTATACGTTATTGACTTAACCGTAATTGTGGGAGAAACCAAATCATATACATAATTATAACTTACTGTAACAGAAACCGGAATGATTTTAACATCAGTTACATTACCTGCAGAAATGTTTATATTACACATTACTGTTGCTACAGAACCTTCCTTCATTAAGTACACTATATTATCATCCGGAACTGAACAATTAATGAACTCTTTTGTAGAATAGAATTCAACTTTATTTAAGTTTGTTGAGTTTGGCTCATCGCCAACATAAGCCTTTCCAGATCCCCTGTTTGAAATTATAACTTTTAGTGGAATAGTTGCTCCCTGACCGGTATACATGTAGCTCATTTGACCAAGCTGACCAAATTCTATTCCTATAGGCCCTCCTGTATCTGGAGTTTGTGTAGAAACTTTAGATTTTTCTCCTGTCCTTTTGTAATAATCGTAGTTAACAAGAGTTATAGAAGCCCCTCTAGTTGTGTTCATAGAAAAAGTAACTCTTGCGTAAAACTTGTAAGGTGTATCAACCATAACTTCAGATGGAGCTGTATATATCCAAACACCTTCCCAACTACCTTCTCTTTGTATATCCGAAACACTAGGTTGAGGAGAGCTTAACTTCCAACCTTCTGGAGCTGTTATATTTATGCTAATGTTCTTCATAGGCATCAAAGCCTTATTTTCTATTGAAATACTTAATCCCAAAGGGCTTCCTGCAGGAATTTCTGTTGAATCAACGCTTAAACTCACAGAAATATCTCCTCCTTTGGCACCTGTTTGAACTCCTGGAATTGTGACACAACCTGAAAGTAAGAGCAATGGAATTAAAAGTAAAACTGCTAATTTTCTCATAAAAACATTTTGGATTTTAAAATATAAATTGATTAAAGCAAAACAGGCTCTACACCTATGGAAGGAGAAGTTAAAGTTTCCATGTAAGTATAATTTACTAAAAATTCTATTATTTGAGTAGAAACTTCTTTCACATTTGTTAAATTACCGATACAATCAAAATGAGCATAGCTTCCTGCTTTAATCAAATTAACTTCACCCTTTTTTTCGCAAGTTATTTCAATACCAGAAGTTTCTTTTGTAAAATTGAATAAAACCTTATTCAATTTTTCCTTACTACAATTAAGGCTAAAATAATCTGCACATGGCTTTCCTCTTCCTTTATTCGATATTACAACAGCAAACTTAAAAGGTAGTTTATCTTCGTAAGCAATCAATTGCGATTGATATGGAACAAAATCTATTTCTATAGGCCCGCCAAGCGAACTGGAAGAAGTAATTCCTGAGCCGCTTCCTGTCCTCTTATAATAATCATAGCTTATTCCTGTAATCATCACTCTTTTTTTATTATATGCATTATATTTAACATCGGCAAACACCTGATAGTACTTTTTATATTTAACATCAGAAGGGGCTTTAAGCTGCCAGTTGAATTCAAAGCCTGTTTCTGGGTAAAGAATTCCAGAATAATTTTCAATTTTTTCTAATTCGCCTTTCCAATCAGGAAGCCCGTAAATTCTAGCTGTTATATTTCTTATTTCAAAATCAGCATAATTTTCTACTATTATGCTTACTCCAACCTTTCCACCAGCTTGTATGTTTGTTGTATCTACTTTTAACTCTATTTTTACATCCTTTGCTTCAGTTCTTTGAATCGGAACTTGAACACATCCTGAAAGGAGTATTAGAGCCAATAAAAGGAAACATGCAACTTTTCTCATTAAATATTATTTTCCTTTTCAAAAAGATAAAATAAGGATTAAGAAAATCCAAAAAATAAAAACTGAAAAAAATTTATCTTTGCAATGCAGTTACTGTTATGGCTGGCGAACTAAAGTCTTGAATGTAGCTAAACTGAACAGTTATTGTTCCTGTGTAAGTTGCTATTCCACTTGCCTCTATATCTGCTCTGTTAATTATTAAATCGCATGATATTAAAGCATATGTTCCCTCTTTTCCTAGAGTTACTGTTCCCGGAACATCTGCACAACTTAGCACATTATTAGTTGAACTTACAGTTACGCTTACTTTGTTTAACCCATCTACAGTTGGTTGACTTCCTTGTAAGAATACTTTTCCTGGCCCCCTATTGTTTATTACAACCTTTACTGGAAACCTTATGCTTTCCTGCTCAGGATATATGTACCTTTGGGCACCTGCTGCAGATATAGAAATACTTATAGGGCCACCAACATTTGTTGCAGATTCCTCAACAGTAGAAATTTTCTTTGTTCTTTTATAATAGTCATAAGTTACTATTGTTGCTGTGAAAGTCTTATCTACTGTCATATCATATTGAACTTTTCCGTATAAAGTATACCTTGTATCAGCAGAAACCATAGGACTTGTTAAAACCCAGTAGAAATCTCTCGATTCTTCTGGCCTAATTGTATAAGGACCTTTTTTGCTGAATCCTGACCAATCTAAAGGTCCATAAACTTCTGCATATACATTCTCCACAGGAACCAAAGCTTTATTCTCTACAGTTATAGTAACTCCAACTGGAGAACCTCTTGGAACAGTTGTTTCTTCAACAAGCATACCAACTGCAATTTCTCCTCCTCCTGCTGCTGGGGAAGGAACTGGAACAGTACAGCCTGAAAGTGCTATTATTCCTATTAAAGCCAATAATCCAAGCATTTTCTTCATATTCATCTAATTTTAATTTAAAATCTCGTGAATATAAATTTAAAGAGAAGAGGGCTTAACAGTAAAAGTTTCCCTTCTGATGAAAGCATAAGTATAGTTATATTCTATAGAAAGCTCAGCCAAATATTCTGGAAATTCTGTGCTTGTAGCATTGAAATTGCATTTCAAAACTCTTCTTTCAGTTGTTGAAAGAAGTATGATGTTTCTATTAGAAAAATTTGTTTCATTGTTAAAATCGCAAGGAAGTCCAGTAGCATATTTTATATCCTTAAGAGAAATTCTTATCGTATCATTCGAAATATTAATTGGCTGTACATCCCTTAAAGTTCCTGTATGTGTGAAAGTTATTTTTGTTTCAAATGGCTCTCCTGCAACAACCCATCTTTCTACAATTTCCCTATTATCTTCTTTCCTTACTCTTTTAATCGGAAACTCAAAATCAACTCTTACAGGGCCATGCTTTTGCTCGCTAATTAAGAAGCTCGATTCTGGCTCAGTTTTTATTATTCCATCTACAACAGGAATCATAACACTTCTCTTGGAGCTCATATTATACTTCACATAAAAACTAATGGTAAACTTTGTTGGAGTTGGTATAACATTTTCTTCCGGAGCTTTAAGAGTTATTTTTATCGGTTGATAATCCAAGCTATCCAAACCAAAATAGCATCTATTTTCGTTTTTCGTTGCGTTTGGGCCACAGTCCAAAGATTGAGTAGAAAATGCAGAAAGGTCGAAGAAATTAACTTCTATATCTTCAATTCTATCTTCTACATTATTCTGAACTAAAAATTGAATTGTAACAGAGCTTCCTGCATAAGGTTCTGTGGAAGAAACTGCATAATTCTCTATAGTTATTGCATCATCCTTATAAGTAGGTAAAGGTGGTTGCTGCCATGGAAAAGTACAACCAGAAAGAAGCAATACAAAAATTAAGCTAGAAGATAAAAAAATTTTTTTCTCCATCGAATATCTTTTAAATTTCAAAAAATATTAATTTAAGTTATGTCTATTCTTGACTACTTTCTTTATCCAAAGAAGAGTGGCTACGATTTCCCAAAAACATTAACTTATGGTATTATTTTCATAATTGCCATCTTTCTCGTTTTTAAAGTCCTGAAAAAGCTTAAGATAAAAATAGATGAAAAGCTTGTACTAGCAATTTCGCCTTACATAGTTTTTGGAAGCACAATAAGAGTTTTAGAAGATGCTAAAATTTTAAGTTCTTATCTTTTCGTAACTCCAGGGATTTACTTTTTTGTTTTTT
The DNA here is from genome assembly GCA_964506615.1 of uncultured archaeon. Classification (GTDB taxonomy): domain Archaea; phylum Aenigmatarchaeota; class Aenigmatarchaeia; order CG10238-14; family SCSR01; genus CALIKW01. The sequence continues at coordinate 3,995 of CAZDLC010000009.1, read as the reverse complement.
CTATACTCTTTCCTTTAATTCTTATTTTCAAATTTTTGGAGAAAA
>CAZDLC010000009.1:0-3940 GCA_964506615.1 uncultured archaeon | reverse complement strand
ATATTATAAACCTGTTTTCCTTATTGGAGTAATTTTAGCTTCTGTTCCTCTTTCTTTTTTAGAAATCAAAAACTTTTATGGTATATTGCTTTCCATCTTTTTTTATATTCCCTGGCTTTTAATTTTTTACTTTCTTAAAAAATGGAGTTTAGAAAATAGGCTTGTTACTCTAATTCAAATGTTCGACGCAACAATAACTTTTACTTCCATACAATTTTTTGGTTTTGGCGAGCAGCATATTGTACCTACAATTTTAATAAGCATTTTTTCTCCTGTTTCCTTCTTGTTTGCAAAACTTTTTGTTGTTGCTCTAATTTTAATTTTAATAGATAAGCTTTCAGAAGAAAAAGAATTTAACAAATTTTTAAAATTGTGCATAGGAATTTTAGGCGGAGCCACAGGAACAAGAGATTTTATAGCACTAGCAACATTAATAGGTTGAATAAGCCAAAACTAAAACTGTATTAGCTAATTCATAAGTAGAATCTTTTTGAGTTGAGAAAACAAGCTTGTTTGTCCTGTTTAATTTAGCATTACCAAGATCAACATCAAAATACCATCCCAAAGGTACATTAGGAACAGAATTGTAAATTTCCTCATCATTCAACTTAATAATCAAATTTCCTGTTCCTGTTCTATTTTTAAGTTGGAAGGTTATCCTTCCCCACTTGTAATTTTCCATTTCATATTGTTTTAGAGAAAAAGTCGATTCTTTAAAGTTAATTCCTTCGTACTCTATTTCAAAATTTAATTCTTTAATTCTGTAAACAGTACTCATCCAAAACTTCCATCCGGGCAATCCTGCTTCAAGCTTTATAATATTCGAGCTCTTTATTTCATCCTTTTCTATAGGAAGCTCGATTTTTCCTTCTTTTACTTTTTCATTAAAAATGGTTTTTCCATTAAAGCTTATTACCAAATTTCCTTCGCTGTTAGTTTCCCCTATCACTAAGGAAATTCTGCCTGACTTTATATTTTCAAAATCTTCAACAACAGCTACAAGAGTTGAAGGATAATTTGAAAAGTAACCTTTTGAAATTTCAAAATCTGTTTTAGAAGCTACTTTTTCCTTTTTTGAAAAATAAGAAACAGAAAAATCGCCAAACCTAAATGTAGTATAAGAAAGAGCCTCTTTTTCAACCACCTCTAAAGTAACTGGAATCGTTTTTTTCTCGCTATCAAACTCTATTTCTATACTTCCAGAATAAGTTCCGATTTTTACAGAAGTTGGGATTATAAAGCTCACTGTTAATTCAAGCTCTCCAGCTAATGGAAAATTATTCTTACTGAACTTTACCCAATTAGCAATATCACCCTTTGCCCTTAAAGTAACATTATTAGCTGAACCATTAAATAATAAAACTGCATCTGTTTTGCTTCCTCTTACTGCAACTAAAGACAAAAATTCAGGAGAAATTTCGATAAAAGGTTTTGGCAAACTAGACCAGGCTACTGTTAAAATTATTATGAATAGAAGGCCTGCAAGAAGGATAAAAGCAAACTCATCCATTTTTGCTTGAGATTTTTTCATAATTTAATTTTGAAATTGAAAGAATAAAAATTAGCTTTTTCTTTTCAAATAAGAAGTTATATAGCCTGCTACCATATTTCTTATTTTCTTCGACTTAATTTCCATAATTTCCTTTAAAACCTCTTTATTCTTCTCAAAATCTGAGGAAAACCTTTCAGGATATTTTTCCAAAAGGGTTGAAGCTATTCTTTTAATCAAAGCAGTTTTTATTCTCCCCATGAAATCACTGAAACTTATGGAGTAATCCTTTTAATCTCGTAGTAAGTTACGTCTCCTTCTCTATCAACAACAGCCCACCACATCGTTGCTCTAATATTTTGCGCCAACCTAACTGCCCTTGACATCTCGGGCAAACTAAAAGCAGCTTCTTCTGAAACTGCATGCACAACAGCTTTTGTATGCTCATGCGGTGCTTTTGGGCCGCGCTTAAGCTTAACCCCCCTATCGTACAACCTAAAAAATGTTCCAAATTTAAAGCCTGTTTTTACCAAAAAACCCCTATTCCTCAAATCCCTGTAAACTATAAACTGAGGCATGAATTGATTCATTTTTTCACTAGCCACCTCTATAAATTCTTGAAATGATAAAAACTTTTTCTGGTCATTTTCCTTTTTCCAGACCTTAAGCTTTTTTCTCTCCATCAAAAAAGCTGCCTCTACCAAATCCAACTCTAGCCTTTCTGGTTTAACTTCTGGTTGCGGCTTCCCATAACCTGATTCATCGTAAAGAATAACAGAATCTGGATCCCAAATTATTACCCTATTCTCAATTAATTCCCCTTCCCATTCCTTTTCCATAAAATCCACCTAGATTAAATAAATTTTAAAGTTTACTTTCTTAAAATTTTTCTTTTACATTTTTCGCACAATTCTTTGCTTTTTCTGTCTACATCAAATATTGTGTTGCTAAAGCTCATTACACAATTCGGATCTTCACAGTGCCTTAAGCCAAATAGTGCATGGCATACTTCATGCTTAGCTTCTTTAACAGCTCTTTCTATAAAAAGAGATTTGTTTTCTGGCTGTCTATAAAACTTTGGGTTAAGCCTGCAAAGGGAAATTATGCAAACTCTTCCAGGAAGTTCTGCCTGTCCAAAAACAAAGTTTAAACCTTCTGCATATAAATCTTCAGTCGAAACTGCTAATATATTTCCCTTAAATTTTTGATAAATAAAATCTAAAACTTTTTCTGCAAGGTATTGCCCTCTTATTGGATTATAAAATTCCTTTGGCAAACCTCTTGGTTCGCTAATTTCTGTCATTAAATTTAATGAAACTCTTAATTCTTCGCTTATCGCAGCTAAAATATAATCTGGAACATTACCAAATGGCATTATCCTCAAACTCTTCATAATTAATATTTGGAGAAATGTAAAGAATTAAAATTGTTTCAATTCTTATTTAGAAGAATGGGGCTGCTGGGATTTGAACCCAGATTACCAGCGCTCCCTTTAAAACCCGAGGCTGGCGTCCTTCCAAGTTAGACTACAGCCCCTAAGCCTTAATTTCAAGGAGTATTCTCATTTTAGTCTGAGGATTTTTCATTTTTTCTATTATTTCCCTTTTTATATCGCACGCCGCTTTATCTGCAAGTATGGCTAAAGTCCTTTTATCTATAAAATCACTTTTCCTTATCACAATACTTTTTTCATCGCTCAACTTTAAAGCAGGCGAACCAAAAGCAATAATCTTATCTGAAATCCCTTCAACTTCTATTTTTATCTCAACCTTTTTCCCTTCTTTCAAACCATTCTTAAATTCTTCGCTCAAATCTTTGCATGCTTTATTTGCTTTTACTCCAATTATACAATCTCCTTCTTTCCCCAAATTCTCCTCCTTTGTTATTTCAAAAGTTGTTTTATGGCTAGCGGTAATATTAGGATGGCCGTAAGCTATTATTTCTTCTTTCACAGGTTTAATTTCCATTAAAAGTTTCCACCCACTTTCTGTTGGTATATAAGCTCCTTTTTCTGTGTAATATACCATACCCTTTGCTTCAAGAGCCTTTAAAGTGGTTTGAAGCATTTCAGGAGTAATTTCTGGCATTGGCTTTGGATATTCTTGGGATTTTACTTTTTCTACCATAATTTAACCTTTAACTTAACTTAATAAATTTTTCTTGCAAAAGTTAAGAAGCCAGTATGGAATAAACCGAATGTTTTTGGCCTAGTATATTTTTCAACCTGCCATTCCCTCACAACATTTTCAACAATTTTTACTTGAGTAAAATTCAACTTTTCTATTTCCCTAAAAACAGAAATTACTTGCTCTATGTAAGGAGAATAAACAACTAGCCAGCCACCTGGCTTTAAAGCTTTGTAAGCATGCACTATAACCTTTTCAGCATCTTTTAAATCTAGAGTTATTAGATCAACATCTTTTTCATCAATACCTTTTGTTATATCCTTTT
>CAZDLC010000008.1:0-18296 GCA_964506615.1 uncultured archaeon | reverse complement strand
ATAATTTTTTAAAGAACTAAAGCTTAAAATCTTTCAATTCATATTATTTCTATGAAAATTTCAGAAAGGGAATGGAACAATATTTACGAGAAAATTTGTAGAATAGCTAAAAAATATGGAATTCTAAACGTGCCTGTCAGCGAATCCTCTATTTTTATTTATTATAATTCTAAAAACATCTTTAACACAGAAGAAGATTTCAAAAACATGAAAAAACTTGCTTATGAAATTGAAAGTACTCTTAAAGAAGAAAAAAATTCTGGAGCAATAGAAATAAAAGTTTTTGATAATCTAGAAAAAATAATTGTAGAAAAAAGCAAATCATGTTTAAAATCAGTTTAAAGCTAGTCGACTTCTTAAAAAACTTATCATTTTACCTCAAATCCTATTCCCTTAACACTTACCCTTGGAGGAAAGTTTTCTTCAACATTAAATTTTATGCCTAACATTTGCTCTATCACCTTAATATTTGTAATGCAATGCTCAGTTATTTTTTCAACACTTACATGGGATTCTCCTTCAGCTAAAGCCAAAAATACTAAGATTTGGTCGGCCATATACTTATCCAAAGCAGCTTTCGATTCTAGCGAAACTATAAGCTCTTTTGCGCATTCTTCTCCTATTTTTTCAGCTTTCACTCCTTTTTTTCCTATGTTGTCTGCCCCTATTACAGAATTTTCACACTCAGCCCATAAAGTTATGGAAGTTCCAGGAGAAAAAGTGTTTACAAGTTGTGAAGAGATATCTACATTATCAAACCCATAATCTTTTAAAAATTTAATTGCAGAATTTGTTTGTCTTTCAAGAATATGCTTAGGCAAAGAACCAACTACTGAAATTCCTCTAATGCACTTTACTTTTCCTCTTTCTAATAGCTGAATTGATTTTAATTTTCTAGCTGGATAAATTTTTATCCTTACTTTTCCGCCACCTTTTGGGTAAAATCCTTCTCTCTCAACTTCTACTTCAGGAATTTTAACTCCAAGTCTTGAAAGAACAGGGAAAAAGACATTTCTTACATAATGGATTGTTGGAGCTCCTAAACCTGCTGTTCCGCCAATAATTTCAAGATTAGTTTCTCTTTTTCCAAAAACGAGTAGAGGAGTTAAAGTTTGTAATATTAGAGAAATTTGGCCTGCAGTTCCTATATCGATTTTCTTATCTTCTATCTTAAAATTTTTCGGAATAAACTCAAGCTCAGTAGAACCAATTTTTAAACCTTTTATTTCTGCATCACAAAATTCTCCGGCAACCTTTACTCCCATCAAATGCTGAGCCATTAAACCAGGCTTTGGTCTGCCTTTTCTTATGTTAAAAATTTTTACTGGCTTTAAAGTTAACGAAGATAAAGCTATGCTCGTTCTCAAAACTTGACCATAACCTATTGCTCCATCTATTTCCATATAATATTTTAAGCAAAATTAAAATTATGAAAGTTCTTCCTAGAAAATTTTACGAAAGGGATACTGCAAAAGTAGCAAAAGATTTGCTTGGAAAAATTTTAGTAAGAAAAATAAACTCAAAACTTATAACAGGAAAAATTGTTGAAACAGAAGCTTACTATGGAAAGGAAGATCCAGCCTCAAGAGCTTACTTAGGAAGGCCAAAATATTGTGTTGAACTTTTGTATAGCGAACCAGGAAAGGCTTTAATTTATATGGTCCATGGAAATTGGCTTTTTAACGTAGTTGCCCATGAAAAATCAAAAGCAGGAGCTGTTCTAATAAGAGCAATAGAGCCTTTAAACGGAATAGAAATTATGAAGAAAAATAGGAAAGTGGAAAAAATTTTTGAATTAACGAATGGGCCGGGAAAGTTAACAAAATCCCTAAAAATAACAAAAAATCTTAACGGAACTTTTGTTTTCAAAAAGGATTCGCCCATATTCATCGTTGAAGGGGAGAAAAATTTTGAAGTAGGATCTTCTCATAGAATTGGTGTTACAAGAGATTTAAAGAAAAAATTGAGGTTTTTTATAAAAGGAAATAAATTTGTTTCAAGGTGAGTTAATGAAAGTTTTTGTTGGAACTTCTGGCTGGTTTTATGATTGGAATCCTGATGGCTTTGATTGGTATATTAAAAATTCTGGCTTAAACGCAACAGAATTGAACGCAAGCTTTTATCACTTTCCATTTCCGAATCAAGTTAAAGCATGGGCTAATAAAACTAAAAAAATTAATCCAAGCTTGAGATGGAGCATAAAAGTAAATCGCTTAATAACACATGTTTTCAAATTTAATGAGAAAGCCTTTGAACTTTGGAAAAGATTTGAAGATTTGTTTAAGCCACTAGAAAAAAACATTGATTTTTACTTGTTTCAATTGCCACCAAGCCTAACTTCAAAATTTTCTTCTAAGCTAGAAGAATTTATTAAGAAAACAAATTTAAAAGAAAAATTTGCTTTGGAAGTAAGAAATTTAGACTGGTTTAAGGAAGAATGCATAGAATGGGCTAAAAAATTGAAAATAACTTGGGTAAGTGTCGATTCTCCAGATTTTCCTTTAGAAGTTTATTGCACAAATGGCATTGTATATGAAAGAATGCACGGAAGAACTGCTTGGTATTCTCACTATTATACTGACAAAGAATTGGAAGAAGTAAAGGAAAAAATTTTGAGAACAAACTCAAGAAAAGTTTACGTTTTTTTCAACAATAATCATGCGATGCTAGAAAATGCCCAAAGAATGTTTGAGCTTTTAATTTCAGAAGAAATTTAAAGAATAAAAGATTTGAGTAGAAACCAAGCGAAAACCATTTAAATTAAATTGTTTATAATTTTTTAAATACAAGGTGATTAAAATTATTGTTCCTGTAAGATGTTTTACTTGCGGAAAGCCTATCGGCCATCTTTGGGAAGAGTATAAAAAAAGGACTTCTGAAGGAGAGCCTGCAGGAAAAGTTTTGGACGATTTAGGATTGAAAAGATACTGTTGTAGGCAAGTTTTTCTTGGGCATGTTGACTTATTAAAAGATGTGGCCAAATTTAAGCCCTAGTGATGATATGATATGGCCTAAGGATAGATTAACTCGATTCGAATTTGCTCGGTTAATAGGGGCAAGAGCTTTGCAAATTGCCTTAGGTGCTCCTATTTTAGTTAAAACAGACTTAAAAGATCCTGCTGAAATTGCTAAGCTTGAATTTAAGAATAAGATATTGCCCATAACTGTAAAGAGAAAATTACCTTCTGGAGAAGAGATGAGCATAGAAATAAAAAAAGCAATAGAAAATTGGTTGGAAGAGCATAAAGGAGAAATTTAAACTAACTTTCTTAAATAATTTAAAAGTTCTGAGTGCGATTCATATCTTTTTCTTCTATCATACTCTAAAATTATTTCACTCCCTCTTTCTTCTTCAAGAAAATCCCTCAAAACTTTAAAATTTTCTCTTCTAACCTTATCGCTCACTTTCGGTTCTTTGATTTTATCAAGATTTTCATGGACGTAATCCATGGAAGTAAAATATAAGTATTCCCAAGAAGTTTCAAAAGGTTTTTCTGCATAGCGGCATACACCATACCTTATCTTTGAGTTTAAGCTTCCAGGAGATTTCCAACCTTTGTTAAAGCATGTTGAAGTTGTATCTATTATTGCATCGCTTTCTATTCTCTCAGAAAAATTCATAGGGTCAAAACCAACTTTAAGCTTTAATTTTAAAGCAGAAATTAGGGAATAAGTTAAAATCGTTTCTCTCAATGAATCGAGAAGTATTTCACCAGGACTTTTTCTTCTCTCGTAAGTCTGGAGCTTAAGTTGAGAAGAGGGAGAAATCAAATTTTCTTCGTAAATCAAAGGAATGAAAATATGGTAGCCTCCTACAGAACTTCCTGAAGCCCTTAGTATAACATCTTTCAATCCTATACTTTTATCAAATTCAAGAATATTGTTAACTATTTTAAAAACATCCTGGTACTCAAGGGATAAAGGATCTATATCTCTAATCGCATCTATCGGAGCTTGATGAACAAGAGATTCAGAAAGAAGCTCGAAGCCTATTGGATGGGAATTCCTTATTATCTCAAAAGCAAGCAAGCGCTTACTCAATTCTTCCACGTCTTTCTTTTTTTCTATTCTTATCGGATTTTTTCCGTAAAAGCTAGGCCAATTTCTTAGAGTAACGGATTCCTCCAACTCAAAAGTTTCATCAAGCCTTTGCCATTCTTCATCTTTTATCGAAGAAGTTGAAATTTTTTTCAAAAAATAAAGCCAGTTTTTGGGTCTTAAGCATTTAACCGAAATTCCATAATTTTTACAGTAATCCGCAACAATATCTCCAACTAATTGATAATGCTGTATTATTTTTGGTAGGTCCTTTAAAGAATAAGCCTCTTTATAAGGCTGTTTAATCCTAAATTTTTCTTCCACAGCAAAAGGAAAATCTTTTGAAACATAAGAAACAGAAAAAATTTTTTTGGTATCTAAAAAGAGTTGGTAAGTAAAATAATGGCAAAAATTCAAACTTTTATGATCTAACAAAAATCTATTAAAATTGCTTACTTCTTTCATTAAATCTTCAGAATTTTTTCCTTCAACCCTTCCTATGGCTTCAACCTTTTTTGAATTAAAGGAAGGTAAAAAATGCGCTTTTAAATTAATATTTTTTATTCCTGCTATTTTATTTACATTATTAACAAAGTTTTCTGCATGATTTTTTCCCTCTTTAAGTAAAACTCTTCCAGTAAATGGGTCTTTTATAAAAAACTCTAGCTCAACCCTAAAAGTTAGTGTTTTTGCTTCGCCAAGAAATGGTTTAATTTTATCCTTTACTTCTTCGTTAATTTCGCTAATAGGTATAACATCAACTAACTTATCTTTAAAGTAGAGCTTAACGTTTCTCCTTTTTTCATAATCTTTTTTCCAAGACATTCAAATAAGATTTATAAGCTACTTATAAATCTTTAATTTTTACTCAAGAAATTCAACATCATCTATTCTTCCGTCAGAATCTTTATCTATTCCCAAAACAACTTTTGCTATTTTCTTACAATCAAACTTATTCCCTTTCTCTACTTCCTTTAAATTTTTTATGAATCCTAAGATGGCTGCTCTTGTTCCCTTAAACCTCTTCCCTGCAAAAAGAAGAATTTCACTTTTTTCATTAAATGGATTTTCTATCCTTTCTATTACTCCTATATTATCGTCAACATAAAGGTTTTTTGATAAGGAAGAAAAAATGTTCCACTCCCTCTGAAATTCAAAAAATATGGGCAAGCTCTTATTAATTTTTTCAACGATTATATTACTTTTTGGCCCGCCTACTAAAATTAAATTTTCTTTCAAATCTTTTTCCTTGATTTCTGTGTCAAGTTTATAGTTTGGAAGTTCTGCTGATTTAATTAAACTTCCAAGGAATAAAGCCAAGTCTATTGCACAACAGCCATCTGAAGCTTGAGCTCCATATTTTCCATGGGGATCTGGAGAACCAACTATTATTATAGCTTCTAGCTTTCCATTTTTTACAAAAGGCTTAAGAAATTTTAGTTCCTTAACTTTTACTTTTTTATCAACAATTTTTTCATCTTCAAAAAGCTTGAAAGATATAGAAGGTGATTTTACTCTATAAATTTTAGCTAATGCACCGACTCTTTCCTCAGTCTTTAAAATTTCTAAAATTCCAAAATCTTCCAATTTTCTTAAGTGATAGTATATTTTTTGTTCGTGCTCTTTCAGCTTTCTTGCCAAATCCATAGCGCAACTCGGCTCCTTAGAAAGAATTTTTATTATTTTCAAAACAAGCTCGTTGCTTAAACTTCTTAGAACTTTTGGATTTTTAACTAGAATAGTTTCATAAGCTTTTTGCTCATCATTTTTTTCTTCTACTACAAAATCCATAAATTATAAATTCAGTTTTAATATTATAAATCTATTTTTAATGGTTAAGCCAAAATTTTTCCCTTCTTTTTGTCATTTTCGAGTAATTTAAAAATAGAAATTTTAGGTTTGATTTTTATTTTCTTAAGGAGATTTTAAAATATGAAGTGCTCAAAGTGCAAATCGAGTAAGATAAAAATAATTAAAAGCGATTATCCAGAGGCTTATGAGTGCATGAAATGTAAGTACATTTGGACAAAAAGTAAAAAGGCGTTGATAGACGAATGAGAATAGAACTTAATTATTTAGAGGCAAGAAAAATAGGTTATTTAAGCATGTGGAAAATTGAAGCAAGAGATAGAGAAAATAATCCTCTGAGTTTTTACATAAACCATTTAGCAAATAAACCAGAGCCAGAAATTACTCATATAAAAGCAGAGAATGTTAAAGCTGAAATAAAAGGAGATTGTCTTTTTCTTTTGGATGAAATTATTCTTGAAAAAAGAAAAGAGTGGGTTTATGATCCTGATCACCCGAGAAATTTAGCTAAAAGTGTTACAGTAAAATGATCACATTCTTTCCAATATTTCTATTCCAATGAGCTTGAAGCAGTTTTCCAAAACTATTTTTGAAGAATAAACTAAGTTAAGTCTGAAATTTTTCTTTTCTTCTTCTGCCTTTAAAACAGGACATTTTTCGTAAAATTTGTCGAAGGCAGAAGCCAATTCGTAAGCATAATTGCAAATGTAATGGGGCCTTAAGTCATTTAAAGCCATTAAACAAATTTCTGGAAATCTTTCCAAAATTTTAATGAGCTCGATTTCTTCCCTTTCCAAGTTTTTAGCAGAGAACTTTTTTCCTATTTCACCAGCTTTCCTGAGTATTCCGTTACATCTTGTTAATGCATATTGAAGATAAGGTCCTGTATCCCCTTCAAAACTTAGCATCCTTTTCCAATCAAAAACAATCTGCTTTTCAGGCTCGACTTTTAAAATTGCATACTTTAAAGCAGAAATTCCAATTTTTTCTGCAATTTCCCTTTTTTCTTTTTCATCTAAATTCGGATTCCTTTTTTCTACTTCCTTATAAGCAAGCTCAACTAACTTTTCCACGACTTCATCCAACATGATAGCTTTTCCTTCTCTTGAAGACATTTTACCTTCAGGAATTCTTACAAGCTCGTAAGAAAAGTGGAAGCAATTTTTAACCCATTCATAGCCTAAAAGCTCAAGTATTTTGAATAACTGCTTAAAGTAAAGGTTTTGCTCTGAAGAAACAACCCATATAGATTTGTTAAGCTTAAACTTTTCAAACTTATAAACTGTCATACCCAAGTCACTAGTAACATATAAGCCAGTGCCGTCAGACCTTAAAACTACTATATTGGATAAGCCATACTTTTCTAAATCAGCAACTATCGCATCTTCAGGAGACTTAAAGGCAATTCCTTTTTCTAAAGCTTTTTCAACAATTTTCTTTCCCAAATCCCTAAAATTGCTTTCATAAAGATAAACGTCAAAGTTCACTTTAATTTTCTTGTAAGTTTCTTTAAAACCTTCTATGCACCAATCAACTACTTTCTTCCAAATTTTGATAGTTTTTTTATCCTTTTCAAACTCAAATTTTCTTAAAATTTCTCTTGCTTTTTCCTCCAAACTTTCATCTTCTCTTGCTTTTTCATGAAATTTTACGTAATATTCCCAAAGCCAGTGATCTGGTTTTCCTTCAGGCTTTTTATTTTCTCCCCACAATAAATAAGCATAAACTAGCTTGGCAACTTGTAAGCCAGTATCGTTAATATAGTTTGCCTTTATAACTTTAAAATTGTGAAAATCCAAAATGTTTGAAATTGCATCTCCTAAGAATGTTGTTCTTGCATGACCTATATGCATAGGATGAACAGGATTTGGTTGAGAAAATTCCACCATAACCCTTTCTTTTTTCCCTATTTTAGAACTTCCGTATTTTCTTCCTTTTTTTACAACCTCTTTCACAATTTTTTCAGAGACCTTTTCAAAATCGAAGAAAAAGTTTATATACCCATTTTTAATTTCAACCCTTTTTATTATCTTTGGTATTTTTAGCTTGCTCACTAATTCCTTAGCAATTTCTTCTGGATTTTTCTTTTCCCTTTTAGCAATTTCAAAACATATAGTGCAAGCTATATCACCTAGCTCAGGGCTTGGAGGTATCTCTATATATTTCTCTACATCCAACCCCAACTTTTTGAAAATTTTAACAATTTCCTCCTTGAGCATCTAAATAAAATATGAATGAGCTAAGAAATCTTTTTATTCTTCCTTAATCTTTAGAAGTATATGGAAAAAATTAAAGATTTTGAAATTGAAAAAGGAATAAGGATTAGCGATTTAATAAAGCAGATGAAAGAAAGTGGTGGATTTACTTCAAAAAAATTGGGTCAATGCATAGATCTTTTGGAAGAAATGATAAAGGATAAGGAATGTTTGAGAATTCTCTCATTTCCGGCTTGTATAATAGCTACAGGAACAAGAGGAATAATTAGGGATATGGTAAAAGAGAAGTGGTTTGATGTTTTGATAACAACTTGCGGAACCTTAGACCATGATTTGGCTAGAAGTTTTAAGGATTATTATCATGGAAGATTCGAGGCTGATGATGTAGAACTTCATAAAAAAGGTATTCATAGAATAGGGAATGTTTTTGTCCCAAAAGAATCTTATGGCTTAATTATAGAAAAAAAGTTGGGAGAATTTTTGAAGGAAATTTATTCAGAAGGAAAGAAAGAGCTTGCAAGTTATGAAATTTCTTGGGAAATTGGAAAAAGATTAAAAAAGGATTCTATTTTGTATTGGTGCTACAAGAACAAAATTCCAGTTTTTGTTCCAGGAATTACTGATGGTGCTGTTGGTTATCAACTATGGCTATTTTCTCAAGATAAAAATTTTAAGATAGATGTTTTAAAAGATGAAAAGTTTTTAAGCGATTTAATATGGGGAGCAAAAAAACTTGGAGGTTTAATAATAGGCGGTGGCATTTCAAAACATCATACTATATGGCATGCTCAGTTTAAAAATGGCTTAGATTATGCAGTTTATATTACTACAGCTGTTGAATGGGATGGCAGTTTGTCAGGAGCAAGAACAAGAGAAGCAATTTCCTGGGGTAAAATTAAGGAAAAGGCAAATCATTTAACGTTAGAATGTGATGCAACAATTGCACTACCTTTAATCTTTTCTGCTCTTAAGGAAAGGCTTTAATCTTTCAAAAAACCTAGATCTTTTAATTTTTTTAAAATTCTTTCAACAACAGCTTCAGGAGGAATATCAACTTTATTGCATCTTACATTTCCAAAAGGTTTTTTCTTTTTATAATAATCTATTAAAGGTTTTGACTGCTTTTTATAAACACTTAACCTTCTTTTTATCACTTCTGGCTTATCATCTTCTCTTTGAATAAGCTTGCTACCACATTTATCGCATATCTCATCATTTTTTGGTTTAAGAAAAATTTTGTGGTAAATTGCATTACAATTAGGGCAAATCAGCCTTCCTGAAAGTCTTGCTATTATAACATTTTGAGGAACAATCAAATTTATAACTACATCTGGGCTTGAAATTTTTTCTAGAGCTTCTGCTTGGGGAATTGTTCTTGGATAACCATCCAAAATAAAACCTTTTATGCAATCTGGCTTTGAGATTCTTTGTTTAAGAATATCTGTAACAATCTCATCAGGAACAAGCTCTCCCTTATTTGCATATTCAGCAATTTTCCTGCCCAATTCTGTTTCTGTTTTTGCAATCTCTCTTAAAAGGTCGCCAGTATTTACTTTTGGAATCCCGAGCTTTTTTTCTAAAATAGAAGCGTAAGTTCCCTTTCCTGATCCAGGTGGACCAAAAAGTATCAATTTCATAAAAATTAATTTATGCTTAAAATTATTTTAAATTATAGGCCGGGGTAGTTTAGTGGTTAGAACGCCGCGCTCATATCGAATATGAGCTTTGATCGGTGATAAGAAACGCGGAAGTCGAGGGTTCGAATCCCTCCCCCGGCATGCTTATTTCTTCAATTTCCATTTGACTTATATAAGCAATCGAAACAAGGCTAAAATTAGTTAATTTTAAAAATCACTTTTCTCATCTTATTTTTATGGAAATTAAAACTCTAAAAATCGAAATTCCGGAAGGCTGCAACGTAATAATCGGAAGAAGTCACTTCATTAAAAGCGTTGAAGATATTCATGAGTGTTTAGTAAATTGCGTTCCAAATATAAAATTTGGCTTAGCCTTTTGCGAGGCTTCTGGCAAATGCTTAGTAAGACATTCAGGAAATGATGAAGAATTGGAAAAGCTTGCGAGCAAAAAAGCATTTGAAATAGCATGCGGCCATACCTTTATAATTTTTATCAAAAATGCATATCCTATAAACATACTTCCAAGATTAAAGGAAGTTCCTGAAGTTGTTGAAATTTTTGTTGCTACATCAAATCCTGTTGAAATAATAATAGCAGAAACTGAGCAGGGAAGAGCAATTTTGGGAATAGTCGATGGTTTTAAGCCTAAGGGTATAGAAGGAGAAAAAGATATAGAAGAAAGAAAAGAGTTTTTAAGGAAAATTGGTTACAAGCTTTAGCCTTTCTTCTTCTCAATTTTTTCGAGATTTTTCTTCAAAAATATTATTCCAAAACTTGAAATGATTATGCTAAATATTATAACTGTTAGCGTAATATCGCTGTAAATTTGGGCATGTTCTATTCCGTATGCCAAAGGAAGCTGAGAAAGTACAGCAGCTGCCAGGCCACGAGGAATCATAAATTTCATCACATCTCTTTCTTCTTTACTTACATCAAGGTTTAGAGTTGAAAGATTAATTGAAATAACTCTTGCAAAGTAGAGGAAAAGAGTTATGCAAAATCCAAGCAAAATTATGTAGTAGCTTGAAAATGTTGTGATTACTCCAAGATAAACGAAGAAGAAGGTTCTTATTAGAAAAGAAACTTCTGAATGAAACCTCTCAACTTCCTTATCTATTATTAAAGCTTTATCAAACTTGAAAATTTTTGAAATTCTTTTTCCGTTTGCTAGTACTACACCAAATATTAAAGCAGCTATGGCTCCGCTTCCTCCTACCCATTGAGTTACTGAGTAGGTAATAAGAAGAATTGCTAAGGTAACCATGTATTCGAATGGTTTTCTCTTTAACCTTGAAATTATTCTTAGAGATAGTATCCCAACTACTAAGCCCAAAGTTGCACCTATGGAAAAGGAGCCCAAGATGTTATTCGCAACTTGGGAAAGGGAATAGCCACCTTTAGATATGAAAATCGCTATTACCATCGCAACAATTATGCATAAAGCATCTGTTATAGTAGATTCTAAATTAAGCCAAACCTTAACTTTTTCTCTAATCGGTAATCTCTGCGTTAAAGAAATTACTATGGGCGAACTCGTACCTCCTATTATTGACCCAAGGAGTAAACCGTTTAAAATTGGCCAATGGAAGAAAATGTACATTAAGATTGAAACAAAAAGCATTGAAATTAACAGACCAAAAACTGCTAAAATTATTGAAATGGGAGATTCCTTTATTAAAACATCCAAATTTGTATGTAAGCCTCCTTCAAAGAGTATAATTAAAATTGCTAAAGATGCAAAATAAGGAGAAAATTGTACAAGTAAAGAAGAATTAATCAAACCTAAGATAGGGCCAAGTAACAATCCTAAAATTAAAAGCCAAAGAATGTCTGGAATCATGCTTTTTTGGAATATATAGTTTCCAATAAAACCTAGCAGAATTATTAAGCCTGCGCCGAATAAAACTGTTATTGGATCCACAAATACTATTTAAGAATTTTTTCTTAAAAATTTATTTAATTTCCTCGACCAATCCTTTTTTAGCTAAAATTTCAAAATTTTCTACCGGAATTTCCCCTTCCTCGCCTTTCTCAAAAGGACCATAAATTTCTCCATCTATTCCCACAAATTCAGGAACACTTTCCTTGAATCTAACCTTTTTCTTTTCTTTTTTTATACTACTAAAAAACCTTTCTCTCCTCTCTTTAATTACTTTAACTATTTGCTCGAAGAATTTTTCTTCTTCTGGCGTTAAATTTTTTGGAGGGATGTTTGTCCTAACAGTTATTATAGCTTGATTAATAATTTTCCTTTCCCTTAGATCAAAAATATTTTCAACTAACCTTTCAATATTTTTTAACTCTATGCTAACTTTTCTATCTTCTTTCTCAATTTTTTTCTTTTGTTCTAAATAAGCCGAAACTTTTTCAAAAAAATTTTCAGGGAGTTGTGTAAGTTGAGGAGAATCCCTTTCTTCCCTCTGAATTTTCCTTATTAACTCAAAAGTTATCGTTTCCATATTATTTACCTTTTCTCCTTAATTTAAGTTTTTTAAACGGATAATTTATTGGATTTTTAATTTTTCTGTTATCACAAAACTCATCAGGCTCACAAACTCCTATGGAAATATAAAAATTCTCATTTTCGCAGTTTGGTGGTAGCAAATTCCTTTCCTGCCTCATGTGCCATCTTATTTGAGTCCTCAAATAATTTGTCCTTAACTTTGGAAAATTTTTCTCATTCCAATCTTCCAATTTTTTAGAGATATCATCAAACTCCCATCCCATATTTCTTAAAAAATTTATCAATATAAATGTACTCCTTTTTCTACCATCGTTCAATCCATTAAAGATTTTTTTTATACAAGGAGGGAAAAAATCTTCTGGAATCTTTTTAATTTTTTTCCTTATAGGCGTAACTTCTTCAACTATTAACTTAGTTTCTACTTTATGCCTAGCTGCCCAATCTAAAGCCTCTATTATCAAAGCTTCAGCATCGTGCATCTTAACTTTAGTTTCTAAAAATTTTTCACTAACTTTAACATTTTCTGGTAAGGCCTCTTCCTTCTCAAATTTCTCTATCCTTTCTGGTTTTATCGGCAAGCTAACAAGTAAAGTTTTTTCATGTAAAGAATAAGGAAGTCTAAACAAATGCCTTAAACCAAAAACATCCATACTTACAACTTTAAAGGGCTCTAAGCCTTCTTCACTAACAATTTCTTCCAAATTTTTTCCAACCCTTTTAGAAATGTTTATTGGGCTATCTAAAGCAAGTAATTCCTCTCTTACTTTGTCTTTACAATACCACTTAACATATTCTATAAGCTTTTGTAGAATTTCAGGATATAGCTTATTCGAATCCTGAAAGTTTATTTTTTCAGGCAAAGCCTCAAAAGGTATTGCTATATGAAAGCTCTTTCCACCACTATACTTTACAAAATAACTTTTAACTCCATGATCTTTAAAAACTTCTATTATTTCCTTAGTAACAATTTTTGCAATTTCAAAATCGTTAACATCTGGATCTATTAAAACATCCCATCCTATTCTTATTTCATCCATTTGCTCCTTAGTCATACCAGGCTTGAGTTCCATGGGATTTTTCCATCTTTCTAAGGAACCATGGAAAGAAATTGCTCCTTCAGCTACATTCTGCATTATATCAGCAGGAAATTGCAATATATCTGGTCTTTTCCCGAATGAATTTTGAAAAACAGGAACAACTTCTCTATTTCTAGATACTTCAAGCAAAGCTTTTTGAACACTTTCCCTAGAATACCAATTCCAAATTTTTTCCCTCATTCAAATCGCTATTAAAAATTAGAGTATTTAAAATTTAAATTCAAGATTTATTCCTTTCCAAATCTTATATTAATTATGAGCACTTTGATAACAAGGCTAACTCTACAAGGTTTTAAAAGTTTTAACAAAAAAATTTCCATACCTTTTTCTCCAAACTTAAACATAATTTGCGGCCCGAATGGAAGCGGAAAAAGCAATTTAATGGATGCTATTTGTTTTGTTTTAGGCAGAACTTCTGCTAAAAGTTTAAGGGCAGAAAGGCTTCATCAATTAATTTTTCATGGCTCTGATAAAAAGGCTCCGGCTCAATATGCTTCTGTAACTCTTTATTTAGATAACTCAAAGAAGATTTTTCCCTTTGAGGATAAGGAAGTTTCTATAACTAGAAAAGTAAACAGAAAAGGAGTTTCTGTTTACAAAATCCAAGGCAGAACAAAAACTCGAGAAAATGTTTTGGAACTACTTTCAGCAGCGAGAATATATCCAGATGGCCACAACATTCTTTTGCAAGGCGAAGTAACGAACATAATCGAAATGAATCCAATAGAGAGAAGAAGCATAATAGACGAAATTTCTGGAATAGCAGAGTATAATGAAAAAAAAGAAAAGGCTCAAAGAGATTTGGAAGCTGTAGATCAAAAGTTAAAGGAAGCTGAAATAATAATAACAGAAAGATATGAAATTTTTAAAAGATTAGAAGAAGAAAGAAACGCAGCCTTGAAGTATCAAGAACTCCAGAAAAAATTGCAAATTCTTAAAGCTTCCTTAGCTTATAGAAAAATGAAAAATGTTGAAAATCTTCTTTCTGCTTTAGAAGAGAGTATTAAGAAAAATGAGGAAGAAGCAAAAAAAATAGATGAAAAAATTAAGGAAATAGAAAAGAGAATTGAGGAAGGAGAAAAAACTATAGAAAAATTGGCAAGGGATTTTCTTAAAATTTCGAAAAGTTTAGAAATTGAAAAAGAAGCTTCTATCCTCAGAACAAAAATAATGGTTAATAAAGACAAGATAAACGCGAATAAAAATGAAATTCAAAGACTGGAAAATCTTATATCAAAGCTAAGGGATTTGGAAGAAGAAAAACCTGAAGAAATGCCAAAAAGTGTTAAAGCAATCTTAAGCTTAAATTTAAACGGAGTTTATGGAATTCTTAAAAATTTAATAAAGGTTCCTGAGAAATATGAAGCTGCTGTTGAAGTTGCTCTTGGAAATCATTCGTATGATTTAGTAGTTGAAAATGATGAAATAGCAAAATATTGTATAGAATTTTTAAAAAGAGAAAAAATCGGAAGAGCAACTTTCATTCCTCTAAACAAGATAAAGAGTAGAGAAGTTAAGTTTGAGAGAAAAAGCGGAATAATAGGAAGAGCTTCTGATTTGGTAAAGTGCGAAAAGAAATTTTTGCCTGCTGTTGAGTTTGCTTTAGGTAATACTTTAGTGGTTGAAAATTTGGATATAGCAAGAGCAGTAGGAATAGGAAAGTATAGGATGGTTACTTTGGAAGGTGACTTGATAGAGAAAAGCGGAGCTATGACAGGAGGTTATTTAATAAGAACTCATCCAAAACTTGCTAGAGAAATTGTAAAGGATGAAATTCAAGAATATTTGAAAATGAAGAAAAGCTTGGAAGAGGAGATAAAAAGTTTGGAAGAGGAGATAAAAGAAATGGAAGAAAGGTTGAAGGAAATTTCCAAAAAAGAAGAAATGAAAGAAGTTTTAAGCTTACAAAACCTCAAGCTTGATTCTCAAATGGAAATTGAAAAATTGAGAGAAGAAAGGAGAAGATTGTACGAGAAAAGAATTTCTATACAATCTGAACTAAACAAATCAAATATACAAAAGGCAAAGCTTGAAGCAGAGCTTGAAAATTTGAAAATAGAAGTTTTACAATACGGCGAAGTTGAGTATATAGATAAAGGGGTTAAGGCTTTAGAAGATTCTATAAAAAGCACTTTTGAAGAACTAACTAAGTTAGGGCCTGTGAATTTCAAAGCTATAGAACAATTTGAAAAGTTTAAGAGCGAGTTTGATGAATATAAGAAAAAATATGAAAAAATTTTGGAAGAAAAGAAAGCTGTTTTGGATATGATTGAGAAAATTGAAGAAAAAAGAAGAGAAGTTTTTTACAATTGCTTAAAAGCAGTGAGCGAGAATTTTAATAAAATTTTTAACAAAATTACTGGCGGGTCAGCAAGGTTAGAGCTTGAAGAACCTATGAACTTAGAAAGTGGTTTAATAATCCAAGCAAATCCTCCAGGAAAGATGTTGATGAGTATAGATGAAATGTCGGGAGGCGAAAAAACATTAACTGCTTTAGCTTTCATATTTGCGATTCAAGAATATAAACCTGCACCATTTTATGTTTTTGATGAAATAGATGCCGCACTAGACAAAGAAAATACTAAGAAAGTTGTTGAGTTTATAAAAGAAATGTCAAAAAAAGCTCAGTTCATTGTAATAACTCATAATGATGAAACCATAAAATATGGAGATGTTATATATGGAGTTACTATGGAAGATGGAGAATCTAAAATATTGAGTTTGGAGATGCCAAAATGAATCAAGAAGAAAATATTTTACAACTTATTCTAGAAAAGGAAAGTTGGGAAGAAGTAATTTATCATATTGTAAGCGTGGAAAATTTGGATCCTTGGAATATAGACTTAGTTAAACTTACTAGCAAATTCATTGAGTATATACAAAAAGTTAAGGAGCTAGACTTCAGAATTCCCGCAAAGATAGTTTTTGTTGCAGTTGTTTTGTTGAGATTAAAAGCGGATTACCTTTCTATTTTTGAGGAGGAAGAAAGTATAGAAGAACTTGCAAAAGAAAAGCCCTTTGTAGATTTGGGTATAGACCCGAATTTAATAGAACTTGGAGTTCCTTTGAGAAGAGTACCAAAAAGACAAGTTACATTAAACGAGCTTATAAATGCTCTCAGAAAAGCTTTGGCTGTGAAAGAAAGGAGAGAAGAAAGAAAAGCTTTATGGAAAAAAAGAGTTATTGCACAGATTGGTGAAGAAGATATAGCAAGAAAAATCGAACACGTACTTAAAGAAATTGAAACTGCAATTCAAAAATCAAAGAGAGAAAAAATAGAGTTTAGAAGTATAGTGGAAGAATGGAAGAGAGAAAAAATTGTAGAGCATTTTGTTCCCTTGCTTCATTTAGAGCAAAATAGAAAAATTAGAACTGAGCAAGAAGATTGGTTTAAGGAAATCTGGATCTCTAAATTAGATTAAAGTTAGTCCAAAAACTTTAACTATTGTTAAAATAGAAATTTTTTAATCGCTTAAGACAAATTGAAAAATTTTATCGAATTTTCTGTAGTTTTTTTCTCCACTTCTTCAAGACTAACTTTTTTAATTTCCGCAATTTTTTCTGCAACAATTTTTACACTTAAAGGAGTATTTCTTTTTCCAAAACCAAGCCAGGGCGAATCTGTTTCAAGCATTATTCTTTCTAAAGGCATATCTCTTACAACTTTCTTATGCTTCTTGCTTTTAAGAAGAATTGTATTAACAGAAACAAACCAACCATTTTCTACTATTCTTTTAACTAAATGGTTTGCGCCGAACATATGAAGCAAAACTTTTTTTGCATCTTCTTGTTCAAGAATTTTTACTACCTCATCATAAGCTTCTCTTGAATGAATTACTAAAGGCAAATTCAAATCTTTAGCAAGATTTATTAATTCAATAAAAAGTTCTTTTTGTTTTTCTTGCCATTCCTTTTCCTTTATCCAGAAAAAATCCAAACCTACTTCCCCAATTCCAACAATTTTATCTTTACTATTTTTAATTTTTTCGATGAAACTTTCCTTTTCTTCTTTAGAAATTTCTTTTATATATTCTGGGTGAATTCCAACAGTAGCAAAAACAAATCCTCGATATTTTTCAACTAAGCTTAAAGTTAAATCAAAATCTTTTGGATGAGCGCAGCAAGTAATTATTGCCTTTAATTCTTTTTTACATTTTTCTATAACTTCATCTCTATCTTGCGAATATTCTTCTTGTTCTAAATGGCAGTGAACATCTATCATTTAAATAGAGATAGGAAAATAACATTATATTTTTTTGTGATTTTAAGAAGATTCTTTCTGCCAATGTTCAAAGTCCTTTGGAAAGTAGACTATTCGACATTAGCGTAGCGATATGATTAAAAAGCGAAAATAAAAACAATCATCATAGACGGAAGAGATCCACAAGAAATTGTAAGAGCAGTTGAAGGAAAACATAACGGAAGTGTTATAGAAGATTTTTCGTAGATTTTTGAGTATAAAAAATACAAAATAAAAATATGGAAATAAAAGAACTTCAGAAATTGGTCAAGGAAATAAAAGAAAAAATTGATAAAAAAAGTAAGCTTAAATGGTCATCCTTTGCTTTGTTAGCGGATATTCAAGAGGAAATGGGTGAAGTTGCAGAAGTTGTAAAATCTTTAGAAGGTTTTAAATCATACAAGAAAAATTTAAATAAAAGTTTGGGGAAAGAAATTGCTGATTTAATTTTTAGTGTTATAGCATTAGCAAATCATTATAAAATAAACATAGAGAAAGAATTTAAAGAAAAAATGAAGGAATATCTTAAAAGGTTTGCTTAATTGCAACAAATCTACCTTAAAAATTGCAGGTTGATTTGAAGGAACTTATTGTTTTATTTGCGAATATTCTTCTTGTTCTTCTTGAACTTTTATCAATTTATTGTAATTTTCTAGTAATTCTTGCAAGGAAAAATTTTAGGAAAGCACCGATTTTAGAGGCATATAAACGCTTACATTAACTTTCTCCTCTTTACTTGAAATTTCATTTTAAATTTAAGGTAGAAAAATAAAAAAAAGCTAAGCAATTACTGCC
>CAZDLC010000007.1:0-18791 GCA_964506615.1 uncultured archaeon | reverse complement strand
CAGTTGTAAAAGCTTTTGTTCAATTTTAGCGGCTGAACAGAATTAACAACTTTTTCATCTAAATAATTATTTTTACAATCAGCATGAGCATCAAAAACTACTATTTTTAAATTTTTATCAAAAGCTTTAATCGAAAAAAGAGAAGCCAAGTGAGATTTACTCAATACCAAAGGAATTTTCTTCTCATCTAAAACTTCTTTAATTTTTTTAGTTATTTCATCTTCTTTTTTAAATTTCAAATTACCTTCATCAAAAATTCTTAGCTCAATACCTTTTTCTTTTTCCAAATCAAAAGTTTCAAAAAACAAACTTGCTTTTCTTAAAAATCTCAAGACTTTTGAAGAATTTTTTCCTAATGGTATTCCTATTACTACAACTTCTGCTAGTTCCCTTTCAAAATTTATGCCAAAAATGCTATCCATATTTATTTTTTGTTAACAATTTTTATTTTATGTTTCCCATAAAACTAGAAAATGTTTGGAAGAAATTTAAGGAGAAAAAAGAATTTTTCGCACTCAAAGACATAAACCTAAAAGTAAAGAAAGGCGAGTTTTTTTGTTTGCTTGGTCCAAATGGAGCAGGAAAAACAACACTTATTCAAATAATTTTAACTATATTAATTCCAGATGAAGGTAAGGTAAGAATTCTTGGAAAAGACCCATTTATAGAAAAAGAAATTTTACAAAAAATAAACTTCGTTCCAATGGAAAAACCTTATTCTCATTTAAAAGTAAAGGATTTTCTCAAATCTTATGCAAAACTATATGGAGTAGAAGAAAAGAGAGTTGAATTTTTGATAAAAGAGTTTAATTTATCAAATTTGGAAAAAAGAGAGTGTTGGATGCTTTCTACGGGCGAAATTTCTAGAGTAGCTCTAGCAAAAGCACTACTTAACAACCCAAAAATTTTGATTTTAGATGAGCCAACTTTCGGCTTAGACCCAAAAGCAAAAATTGAAATTCAAACATATTTGAAAAAGCTTAATGAAAAGGGGGTTACAATATTTTTTGCTTCTCATGATATGGTTGAAGTTGAAAGAGTAGCTACAAAAATTGGATTTATAAAAGATGGAAAAATTTTGGAAGTAAAGGAGAAAAGAAAAATTATTAAAAAATTTGGAAGTGTGGAAAAGTATTGGTTAAGGCTAGGAGAATGAAGCTTTCAAGAATAATTGCATTAACAAATAGAGATTATTTAGTTTTTATTAGGTCAAAGTACAGGTGGCTAGAATTCTTTTATTTTCCAATAACTTCAATCATAATTTGGGGTGGGTTTGCCCTTTGGACGGGCGAATTTGCAAATTTTGCTGGAAAAATAGCTCTAATCATAAACGTTTTTTGGAGTTATGCTTATGTTGTTCAATCAACAATAAACTTGAGTATGAATGAAGACGCATGGCATAGTGAAATTCATCATTTGTTCGTTTGTGGTATAGGAAAATGGGAATATTTGATTTCAAAAATAATATTTAGCATTTTAATTTCACTTGCAAATCTCTTTGTGATGCTAACAATCATGCACTTCCTTTTTTTGAACATTTCCTCCATAGCTACACAAATTCTAAGCTTGTGTTTTTTGACAGCTTTCGTCTCTGTTGGTTTAGCTATTCTCATCGCAGGCCTCTTCCTAATTTTGGGAAGAGATTATGCTTGGATGGCATGGTCAGCATCGCAATTCTTTATTCTTCTTTCCTTCCCACTTTTACCAATCGAATTTTTGCCTCCTCACTTACAAAACCTTCCAAAAGTAATGCCTTATGGTTCTTTATTCCAAGCCGTAAGAAATCTTTTGTTGAATAGAAAGTGGATAGAAAGCTTTACTTTAAGCTTTATAGCAGGAATTTTCTACTTAATTCTTGGTCTAGTTGTTTATAAGTTTGGTTTTGATTATTCGAGAAAAAGCGGAAAGTTTGCAAAGATGTTTTAAAATAGAACTGAAGTGTAGTTTACTTTTCTTGTAATATTAAAAATTTTGCAGTTCCTCTCAACTTCTTCTTGGGTAACGCTTGTTTTCTTAAAAATATCATTACAATCTTCCTCTCTTTTCTTGGCAATTTCTACAAGATTTCTACAAGCTTTTAATTTTTCCTCAAAGTAGTTGTTACAAATCTCATAATTTATTAAACTTTTTATTTCATCTACTTTACTACAAACTTCAGAAGAAGTTGTTTTCCCTAAAATAAATTCACCCTTATGATCTTGCTCGCAAAAAATTTGTGGCATAAAATATGATGCAAGCCTTAAAGCAGATTTTTCCATGAAAAAGTAGGAAGTATAAATTATTGAGAGAGAAACCGCTCCTATGAGTAGAAGAATTTTAATTAACTCACTCTCTTCCATATTTTTAATTTAAAATTCTCAAAATATAATTATGAGCTTAGAGAAAGTTTTAGAGTTTAGCTTTAACTTATTCAAAAAAGATTTAAAAATTGTCTTACCTAATGTCTTAGGGTTGGTTCCCTCAGCTCTTTTAAGTTTAATAATTTTACAGGGTTTTAATTCAGTTACAGCTTCTCTATTTGCAAAAAATTCAGGAATGCTTTTGAAATCACTTCTTTTCTACTTTTCTCTTGGAATGGTAGTTGTCTTTTCATCCATTCTAATTTCTCTTTTTCTCTTATGTGTTTATTGCGAGATAACTAGACAAGCTGTTAAAAAGAAAAAAATTAGCCTAGTAGAATCTTTTGAAGTAGGAAAAAACAAGTTTTTCAAAATTTTCTCAACTTCACTTTTAGCTTTTGTTATAGTTCTCTTGATAAACTTTCTTTTTCTTCCTTTTATATTTCTCGGTGGTACAGGCTTGCTTATATTCTTAATTTTAGCACTAATCATAAACTTCCTTGCATTTATCTTCTTTTTTGAAATACCAGCTGTAGTTGTTTTTGAAAATAAAGAAGGAATAGAAGCTATTAAAGTAAGCTATGAAATTGGAAGGAAAAACTTTTGGCAGCTACTTTTTTCAATAATTTTAGTCTTTTTTATCGCATCCTTTATAAACTCAATTCTTTCTCAAATTCCTCTTGTTGGAATAATACTTTCAGCTATTTCAGGATTGTTCCTTAATGCCTGGATATACATGCTTCCTGCAACTTTTTATTTCTTTGAACTTAAACGAATGGCCTAAGGATTTGCAGAAAACTTCCTGTTGGCCCTGGTAAAGATATAGTTGCTAAGCTTGATACAAAAGCTCCGAATAATATCCCTAGTATTATTGCTATTATGGATGGGATTACAAGGACTGCGATAAAAGCTCTTAGCATGGTAATAGAATGTAAACTCGAAATCCCCTTTATTGTTAAGTATAAAGTGTAAATTGAGAAAATTACTCCTACTAATGGGATCCAGCCTAGGAGTAAAGTTGGAGTGGATGCATAAACTAAAGATTTGAAAGTTGCTGAATAATCACCCTTTCCTCCCAAAATTTTTGTAAATATGTGAGTTATTCCTGCATTGATGAAAACAAAAATTAATCCAGCTATGTATGATATTATTATCCACATAACTCCTAATCCTTTAAACGGCATTGAAGGTGTTAAAGCTACTGGAATAAAAATGTAAGATAATCCAAAGAGAATGTCAAAAATTAATGAAAGCACTGCGTAGTAAATGAAAGCTTGCGAAATTCCTTCTTCAGCTTTTATAGCATCGAAGAATTCGCTTGGAGATAATATAACTTTCTTGATTTTCTCTACAAAACCCATAGAAGCTTTTGGATTGCTCTTTGCATATTTTTCCTTCAACTCTTCTATTTCCATGAATTTAATTTTTTTCTCTGAGTTTAAAGCTTTTTCTAAGAATTATACGAACTTGACTTTTTGAAAACTAAAGATGAAATCTAAAAATAAGCATGCCCCCGGTGGGATTTGAACCCACGACCTTCGGCTTAGGTTCGGCAGGGAATTCCTTGGGCCGCTGCTCTATCCAAACTGAGCTTTCCCCAAAATTTACGGGGGCCCAGTTTGTTAATTTTAATTAAGCGCATATAATTAAAAAATATTCGCTTTTATTTCTTTAATTCCAATTAAAAAATATGGCGCTTCAATTTTTATTTGGAGTAGTTCTTCTGCTAATTATAATATACATTTCACTTAAAATTCTTAAAAACATAGTGATAGGAATAGTTCTAATAGTACTAGTTTTCTTCGCCTCATACTTGATTTTAGGCTCTGTACCAACTCTTAAAGATATACCGATAATAGGAGGATACCTTCAAAATTTTTTTGAAAGATTTTTGCCAAAAATTCCAACAACAGGAGAAGCTATAGGGATAATAAAGGAAATTTTGCATCATATAGAAATTTTAAATGTTGAGAGAGATTCAGAACAGAATCTTTTAATAACTTTGGCAAATACAGGAAAGCTTGAAGTTTCCGGATTCAAAGTTTTTGTTGACGAAAATGAAGCTAAAATTTTAAATAAACCTAAGGATCCTTTAAAATCAAAAGAAGTTACGGTTTTTCAAGTTGATTGGAAAGCCAATTTTTCAAAAATAGAAGTTAAGAGTTTAGAAGCTTCAGCTACCTATTTTATTTCAAAAAGCAAAATTATTTAAAGGGAAACGCATGAAAAAGCTTGGATTTTTCCTTTCCTTAATTTTACTTCTATCTACAATTTTCTTATCAAAAGGTTTAACCTCTACGAATGGAGAATTTAACGCTACACCAGATAGCTTGTTAATAAATTGGAGCTCTGAATATCTTGGTAATGTAAATATTAGTTCTAATGTAAACTACAATTTTTCGGTTAAACTTGAAAATTCTACTCCTTACTTCCTTTTTTTCAACTATACAAACCTTAGTAGGCCATTAACTTGTAGTATAACTGAAATTGCTGACACATCTTATTGTATATGGTTTTTGGTTAAGAATGGAAGCGAAGAATTTAATCCAATTAATTTTTTAACAACCGAGGAAAATTCAACAAATTTTACTCTCTTCTTTAATATTACAAATCACCCACCAGGAAGGTATATAGGAAAAATAATAATTTTCAATTCTTCTAACCCTTCAGAAAATGTATCGTTGAATGCTTTTCTAGACATAGAAATACCTGTAAATGAAAATGGTATAGGCTTCTTTAAAGGAATTCTTCCTCCAAATTCATCACAATACAATTCCTTTTATTTTAACACTTCTTCCATAGAGAATTCCACTTCAGTTAGAATAAATTTCACTTCTTCTTCAAATTGCCACATATTCCTTTTTGGAGATGAGCTTAAAGGAAAGTCAATAGAAGATTCATTGAACAAAAGCATTTTTTACCAAAATCTTTTGCCTTCCAATTTTTGGGAAATAAGGGTTTATGGCAACGAAACGAGAAGCATAGAATATTTTGGAAATTTGATTTTTTCCACGCTAAATTCAAGTATACAAGAAATGGATTTTGAAGCTGTAAATGTAAGTAATAGAACTAAAATTTCATTTGAGTTAAAAAATGCTGGCAACTTAATTCATTGGAATGTAAGCGAAAATAAAATTCTTTACTTCGTAAAAAGATTTAATGGTAGCGAACCAAAAAATTTCAGTTTTTTAGTTCCAGATAATACTATAGCTTCAAAAGTAAGAGTAAGTTTAACTTGGGTTGATGATACAAATTACTCCTTAATTCTTTACAAGCCTGATGGATCTAAAATTGAATCTTTAAATAAGCATGTTTATTCAAAGTTTGTTAATGCAGAGAAAGAGGAATTTTTGGAAGCTAATGCAGAAAAAGGATATTGGATTGCTGAAGTTAAAAACTATTCTCAACCGTCAGATTATAATCTTACAATTCTAATCCAATTTAATGCAAGCAATTGGATTATCACAAACTTTTCAACCTTTACTTTTAATAAAAGCAGTGAGGAAAATTCAAGCTTGGAATTAGAAGCTAACTTTACAGCTCTAAACAATTCCTTGGATGGAAATTATGAAGGTTACTTAGAATATTTTGACTTTAATGGAGCAGGAATAAGAATTCCAATTAAATTCAATTTAACTGCTCCTATGCTTATTGTAAATGATACGATCAATTCTAGCTCAGTAAGAATAACTGAAAACATAAACGCAAATCTAACAAAAGTTTTAAATATTTCGATTAGAAATGAAGGAAGTTATGACATTACAAACATAACCATCTTAAATTCAAGCTTTTTAAATTGTTCAAAAAATGCCAGCAATTTTATAAGAATAAGCGAAATAGGATTTCCAAACAACTTAAGCAAGGGAGAAAATTCTTCTCTCAACATTACACTTGAAATAAGAACTAATGAAACTAATGATAATATTTGTTTATACAAAGGCTGGATTTTTGTTTCAACAAAAGAAAGCGAATATCCTGCTGTTCCTTACGATTCTTTCAATTTAACTATAGAAGTGAATTTAACTAATAAAATAATTGCAAATGTAAGTGGAATAGAAACTAGCGACGGAGATAACTGGATTAACTTTACTTCTTCAGCTGAAAACGTGACTGTAAAATATCTCAACTTATTCTACATAAATGGAACGCAAATAAAAGGGAATGTAGTTTATTTTGAAAATATAACTGAAACAAGACTTAGCCATAAGAATTTAAGCTATTATATACCGGCTTCGGGTAATTTACCAAGATACAACTATTCAAGTTTTGAAGATAATAATAATGTTGGAAGCGGAAATTATGTTTTTAACTTTTCTGTTCCACAAAATGAATTGGGCGGAATTTATCAGGTTTTAATAGGTATAAAAACTGCTGACGGAAAATTGGAAGGAAGGGCAACGAATGCTGAGTTGGTTATAAATAATACTGCACTTTCGATTGAAGATTTAGATTGTCCTATAGATTCTATGGTTGTTGATGAATCTAGAACTTGTAGCGTAAGAGTTAAAAATTATGGACCATTAGCCACAAGCGTAGCAAAGCTAGTTTTTAGCGAATCTTGCGCAGCTATATCAGTAAATCCAACAGAAAGAACAATAAGCCTAAGTGGATTTAACTATAATGGTAATTCATACAATTTTACAGTAACAGCAGTAACTAACGGAACTTGTGATGTGTGGATAAATATAACAGGAGCTAAATGGTATGAGGCAAGTGCTAAATATTTAAGTGTATATGTTTCTCCAAAAAGTGGCCAAGAAGAGAATAAAACTGTAAGTTTGCCTTTTTATGTTGCTGATTTAATTTTTACAAAAGCAGACGATCTTATAGCTATTGTTCAAAATTCAAGCAATTTTACTTTAGTAAAGGTAAAGAATACGGGAAATATAAGTGTTGACTTAAACTTTTCAGTAGAAGGAATTAATTCAAGCTGGTATTCTATTAATCCAACAAACTATTCTAAAGTTAAAGTTGGTAGTGAAGTTTCCTTCTTAGTAAACTTTTCTGTTGGAAGTGAAGAAATAGGAGATTATTCAGGAATATTTAAAGCAAAAGGGACTAACAGTTTATGGAATCTGGAAAAAACTATAACCTCAAGCTTTAAGCTGAGGGTTCTTCCTTCAGAAGAAACTAAGAGAAGAATTAAAGAAGCTATAGTTTTTCTCGAACAAAATGCAACCTTTTTTGCAAATAAAATAAGCGAGCTGAAAGAAAAAAATTATAATATAACTATAATAGAATCCCTTTTCTTAGAATTCCTTAACAAGATTCAGGAAGCCAAAAACTATACTGAATATGAAGATTATATTTCTGCAAATTCCTTGTTAGACCAATTAATCAAGTTAAGAGATGCGATTGAAAAAGGAATAGAAAATGCCAAGCAAATTATCCAGGAAAAAGAAAAAGAAGAAAAAGAAGAATTCCAGTTAAAAACAATTTTGATTTTTCTTGGTGTTACATGCGGGATAATCTTAATATATCTTTTCTGGCCTGTAAAACCGAAGAAATTTTATGTTTTGGAAAAGAAAATCAAGAAAGTTAAAAGGGAGGAAATTTGGAAAAAACTTAAAGAAAGATGGGACAAGCTGTTTGAAACTAGAATTAAAAAAGTGAAGAAAAAATGAAAGAAAAATTTTATGCTTTAATTCCGAATGTATTGTTTTTTATTGGAGTTATTTCTCTATTTTTTTCAGGACTAAATTTTGAAAAGGCAATTGTTTTGGAAAGCCATGCCTTTTCAAAATTCTTAAAAGATTTGGAAGAAAGAGATTTTTTCTTCGCTCTTGCAGAAATTTTAAAAACCATTTTTTATGAAGCTATAATTCCTCTACTTCCATTTTTGTTTTTAACTACTCTAGGTTTTTCACTAATACTTTTGCTCAAAAAAGAAATTGACTTTAATACTTTTATGTTTATTCAGGCAATATTCTTTAGCTTAGCTATTTTTTTAAAACCTTCGCTACTCCTAATCTTCATTTACTTGGGTATAATAATAACTTCATTCTCGATGAGAAAGCTTGAAGAAAAAATAAATTTTTCTTCTGGCTTTTCCTTATCCCAAAATTCTATGAAGTGGCTAAGTATTTTCGTTTCGATAGGATTTTTCTTAAGCCTTCAACTGAATTTAAACAACTATTATAATTTGATTTACAAATCTAACATGGATTTTATAAAAAATATGGTTCCTGATGTTGAAAATTTAATCAAATACCAAAGAATAGAAGCTTCAAGATTCATAAACGAAACAACAGAAGGAATAAAAAATGGCTTAAGCAATGCTTATTCCAAATTAGATCAAAATCAAAGAGAAACATGCGGTTTTGTTTATACAAGCTTAGTTAAAGCAATAGACGATTATAAAATTGAAGCGAATAAAAAACTTTACGAAAAAACCGAAAGTGAAGAAAAGAGAATAGAAGAGTATGTTGAGCAAATAGTTCCTTTTGACCAATTAATTAAAATAACCCCACTCTTACTTTCACTACTTTTATTTACACTTTTAGAAATAATAAGGCCCTTCCTTTCTCTAATCTTTGGATTAATTTTCTTTTTGATAGAAAAAGCTAAGACTTAATACTTTCTGAAAAAAGATGGTAAACTGGAAGAGTAATTTTTGATTTAAAGCTTGCCTCTAAACCTGAAATTTCCTGGAAAGATTGAGCCTTTAAAACTTTCTCTATAATTTCTTTCGCACTTTCTATAACTTCGCTAGCCAACTTAACATCAACTTTTAAATATCTTGAATGAACTAAACCTATTATTTTATCTATGTTGCTTATTATTACAGCCTTATATCCTTCAAAAAACTTTTTTTCTGTTAAAAAGGAGCTTAAATCCCTTTTTATTTTTACTAAACCTTCACTCAACTTCTCATCCTTCAATCTCAAAACTAAATTATCGCAAAAACCTAACTGAAATTTTTTTGTATCCAAAAGCTCTTGAGTAGCTAAGCAAAGGCTTATAGGAGTTAAATCATGCATAGTTAGCATTTTTTCCCTAATTTAATGTTATTTAAAAATAAAAAATTTGTATTATATAGCGTGATTTAAATGGAAATAAGAAGCCCTATAGTTGTTACCATGGGCCATATAGACCATGGGAAAACTTCTTTGCTAGATGCTATAAGGGGAACTGCTGTTAACAAAGCTGAACCTGGTCAGTTAACTCAGCATGTAGGAGCAAGCTACGTTCCTTCTGAAGTAATTGAAAAGATTTGCTCTAAACTTATAGAAAAATTGAACATAAAAATAGTAGTTCCCGGGCTTCTTTTTATCGACACTCCTGGTCATGCAGCATTTATAACTTTAAGGAAAAGGGGCGGAGCTGTAGCTGATTTAGCTATTCTTGTTATAGATATAAATGAAGGATTTCAAGAACAAACAGATGAGAGCTTAAAAATTTTGAAAGAATATAAAACACCTTTTGTTGTTGCAGCAACAAAAATAGATAAAATTACTGGATGGAAATCTTTTGAAAATTTTTGTTTTCTAGATAGTTTTAACAATCAGTCTGATTTTGCAAAAGAAGAGGAAGAAAAGTTGCTTTACCGCTTAGTTTCCCAACTTGCAGAAAGAGGCTTTAATTCAGAAAGATTCGATAGGGTTGAAAATTTTGCTAAGCAAGTAGCAATAGTTCCATGTTCAGGAAAAACTGGGGAAGGTGTTCCAGAACTTCTTGCCATACTTTGCGGCTTAGCTCAGCATTTCCTAAAAGAAAGACTTAAAATTTCTGAAGTTGCAAGAGGGACTGTTCTAGAAGTTAAGGAGGTTAAGGGTCTTGGTACAACTATAGACGTTATAATATACGATGGAAATGTTAGGAGAGGTGATTACTTAATAATAGGTGGGAAAGAGCCTGTTGTAACTAAAATAAAAGCTTTGCTCGTTCCCAGACCCTTACAGGAACTTAGAGTTGAAAAACAGTTTGAAAATATAGAGGAAATTAATGCTGCTGCAGGAGTAAAAATTGCTGCCCCAAACTTAGAAAATGTTATACCAGGCTCTCCCATAATTTTCGTAAAAAGTGAAAAAGAAATTGAAATAGCAAAGGAAAGTGTTCAAAAAGAAATTGAGGAAGTAGAATTTAAAAAAGATGTTAATGGCGTTGTTTTAAAAGCTGATACTTTAGGAAGCTTAGAGGCTATGATAAAAATTCTAACTGAAGAAAATATTCCTATAAGAAAAGCAGAAATAGGGAATGTTAAAAAGGAAGATGTTGTTGAAGCTAGTAATACTTCTGAGAATTTGAGAAGAGTAATTCTCGCATTTAACGTCAAAATTTTGGAAGAAGCTAAAAATTTGGCTAAAGACTTGAAAATAGAAATTTTTACGAGCAACATAATTTACAGGATAATAGAAGAATACAAGGAATGGTGTTTGAAAGAAAAGGAAAGGGAAATTAAGGAAAAACTCGAAAGAATAACATGGCCTGCAAAAATTAAGATTCTTCCAGGTTATGTGTTTAGAGCATCTAAGCCAGCTATATTTGGTGTAGAAGTTTTAGCCGGAAGAATTAAACCTAAGGTTATTCTTTTAAGAAAAGACGGTAAAGAAGTTGGAAGTATAAAAGAAATTCAAAAAGAGGGGAAAAGTATTCCTGAGGCAAAATCTGGAGAAAAAGTTGCTATAAGCATGGAAGAACCAACTATAGGAAGACAAATAAAGGAAGGAGATATACTTTATGCTAATGTACCGGAAGAGGATTTAAGTTTAATTTTTTCCGAATTCTCTCACATGCTTACAGAAGAGGAAATTAAAACTATAGATGAAATGAAAAAAATTAAATCTTGATTTTTCCTAAAGGAGTTCCATCGAGCAAGTAAAAGTTTGAGTTTTTCAAGTCAATAAAATTTTTTGAGATTAAGGGTCTTGCTAACTCGCTTTTTTCAATTCTGTTTAAAATAAGTCCACCAACAAGTTTGTTAAAAGAAGGAAAAATTATAACCTCGAGCTTTCCTGTATTTTTAATTTTATATTTTTTCTTTGCCACAACTTTATTAATTCTGGTTTTAACCCAAACTTGCTCAACTATTCTATAGCCAAACGAATCTTTAAATTCTATGCAAGGATGAAAATGTCCCATAAAAAGGTAGTCGCATCTCATTAAACTTTTAGAAGGCCATGCATGACCGTGAAAAAAACCATATTTTCCCAATTTAAAGCCCCTTGAGGAAAAAATTTTAATTTCTTTTGGGAGTAGCGAAGAAATTTTATCGTCATGATTCCCTTTAACACAAACAACTTTAACTTTTTTAATTAAGCTGGAAAATAGCTTGGGTATTTCTTTCATCTCCCTGAAGCTTGTTCCTGGGACTTTATGCTTAACATCACCAAGAATAACAAGAGTTTTTGCTTTTGTAGTTTTTATTAAAAACTCAATAGATTTTTTAAATTTTTCTGCTTGAGGAGGAATAAATATTCCTGCTTTGAACAATTCATGCTCCAAGCCCAAATGCAAGTCAGAAATAACCAAAGCCTTTTCTTCTTGTATGAACAAAGCTGGAAAATCCTTAACAAACCTTATTGCCATAATTCACTATAAGAGTGAAAATATATTTCTATTTTAACGGCTATAAACTAACTATGCAAGAAATAGGAACTGTAATTTCAACACCAGAAGCAAGCAGTACAAAATTTTCTTTCGTGTTAAATCAGGAAAAAGGTTTGGTAAGAAAAGGACAATTTGTTCAGCTACAAACTGAAGAAGGCATACTAATAGCAAGAGTTTCAGAAATTTTTAAAACAAATCGCTATTTTACAAGAGCAGAATCTGTTAGAGAATATGAAAGATCTGGAAAGCTTTTACCAGATTTCTTTCCTGTAGAAAGATGGGAATACTTAGTTGCTGATGCCATTCCTCTAGGAATTATTTCTAATGGCATACAAAAAAGAGTTACATTTCCTCCTTCACCTGGCTTGAAAGTTTTTCTTGCAGATGAAAAAGTTTTATCGGAATTTTTAGGCTTGGATGAAAATGGCTTAAACATAGGTGAAATAGAGTTTCACAATTTACAAGCAAAAATAAATTTAACTAGACTTTTTCAAAAGCATTGTTCAATCCTTGCTCAAACAGGGGCTGGAAAAAGTTATTTAGTTAGCTGCTTAATAGAAGAGATTTTAGACAGAAAAGAAGAATTGGGAAAACCTGCAGTAATAGTTATAGATCCACACGGAGAATATTTAGGATTTGGCGAAGAAAAATATTCTACCAAAACAAAAATTTTTGATGAAAATAACTTAAAAATAGCTGCTCACGAACTTTCTGCAAACCAAATTTGTGAGTTTCAACCTTTCATTTCACCTGCTGAAAAAAGAGAGCTTGCAAGAATAATTGAAAAATTAAAAGAAGAAAAAATTGTTTATGATTTGACCGAGCTTATAACTGCTGTTGAAATTAGCGATATAAAACCGAATATTAAGGCTCCTCTAGTTTCTTGGCTTAACGACTTAAATTCGACAGGACTTTTTGATAAAGTTACTAAGCCTAATATGGATGAATTAGTTAAAATTGGACAATTGAGCATAATAGATTTATCTAATTTCGTTCATCTTAGGGATAAACAAATAATCGTAACTTTTATCGCAAGAAAGCTGTTTGAAGCAAGAAGAGAAAATAAAATTCCTCCCTTTATTCTTTTCATAGAGGAAAGTCACCAATTTGCGCCTGAAAGAGAAGAGAAGTTTCAAGCAATTTCAAAAAATATAATAGAAACGATAGCAAGAGAAGGAAGAAAGTTTAATGCTTCCTTAGTTTTAATTTCTCAAAGACCCATTCAGTTAAGCGTGACCGCTTTAAGTCAATGTAATACTTCTATACTTTTAAGAATTGTTAACCCTTATGACATAAAACATATTTTAGAATCTTGCGAAGCCATAAGCTCTGATATAATTGAAATGCTTCCTGGCTTAAAAGTTGGAGAAGCGATAATAACAGGAGCAGCTTTAAACTATCCTATAATAATTAAAGTAAGAAAGAGAAAAAGTAAAGAATCGCCAAAAATTGGAATGAAACTTGAAGAAGCTGTTTTAAAATATAGGGAAGAGAAAAAACAAAAGTTAGAAGATTTGAAAGCCTTTAGCTAACTGCTATGACCTTAGTAGGTTCGTCCTTTTCCTTATCTCTTTCTAACTTGTAAAGAAAACCTGTAACAGCATCTTCCAGCCTTTCCTCATGCGAGATAAGAAAAACTTGATCCACAAGCTCGCCTACTCTAGTTTTTAAAGTTAAGGCTAAATCCTCAACAGCCTTTGCATCTAAATTATGGGTTGGCTCATCTAGAACAAGCCACCTTAACTGAGGAGCTAATACTCTTGCAAAGGCAATCCTTAAAGCCAAGCAAGCAACACTTCTTTCACCACCAGAAGCTATTCCATCAGCATTAATAAAATTACCAGCTCTATCTTTAAGCTGAAGTACATAATCTCCTTCTTCTATGTTAAGTTTAATCTCGATAAAATCTCTGTAAGGATAAAGAGTTGGCCAAAGCTTATTCATCTCGTAATTCACAGCTTCAACAAACTCTCTTCTCATCTCTTCTTGAGTTGATTTTAAAGCCAGCTCAAAAATTTTTAAATCGTTTATAATTTTTTCCAGTTTTTTAACCTCCTCTTTTTCCTTGGCTACTTGTTTAATTTTTTCTTCATACTCCTTCTTTCTTTTCTCTTTTTCTTCTATCAGCTTTGAATTTTCAGAAATTTTTCCTTCCTTTTCCTTTTCTTCACCAAACAATTTTCTCAACTCATTTTCTCTTTCTATCAAATTCCTTCCACCAATTTTTTCTTCAATTTCAGAAATTTTTACTTCCAAGTGCTTAGCTTCTTTCATAAGTTCGCTTAGCCTCTCCTTCCTTTTCTCATAATCCTCAAACTTAGAAGAAATTAACTTAAGTTCATTTATTTTTTCCTTCATTTCTTCGTTTACCTTTTCCTTTTTTTCTATTTCTTCCTTCAATTCCTTTAATTCCTTTTCTTTTTCTTCCAAAATTTTACTCAAATCGTCAATCTCTTTCTTTGACTTTTCATATTCTTCTTGCTTAAAATCAAAATCCTTAATTTCAAAAACAATTCTCTCTACTTTTTTCCTTATTTCTTCAAGTTCTTTAAGCCTTGTTTCATTCTCACCTTTATTTTTCCTTATTTCCTCAACTCTATTTTTAAATTCCTCTAGTAACTTTTCCCTTTCTTCTAAAAGTTTTTTCTTTTTATCTTCTGTAAGAGTAGAATCACAAACAGGGCACTTTCCGGTAACAGAAGAAAGTTTTTCAATAATTTCTCTCGTTTCCTTTATTCTCCCTTCCAACTCTTTTTCTTCTCCAATAAGCTTTTCATACAAACATTTTCTTTCTTCTATAACTTCTTCCAAATTTCCAACAGAACTTCTTATTCCTTCAAGCTCATTTTTAAGTTTAAGTTTATTTTCAATATCCTTCTCAAGTTCCTTAATTTTTTCTTTCAAAAAGCTTAATTTTGTTTTTATCTCAGAAACAAAAGAACTCAACTTCTCATAATCTTCTTTTTTTATCTTCAAATCCTTTTCTAGCTCCTTTGCTCTTTTTTCTAGCTCTTCTAAAAGCTTTTCTACTTCTTCCTTCGTTCTACCTTTGAGCACTTCTTCTAAACTTTTTATTACTTTTATCGTTTCTTCCATTGCGCTACTTATTCCTTTCTGCTCTCTTTTAAGAGATTCCAAGCTTTCATTCAATTTCCTTAACTCATTAACCTCTTCTTCAATTTTTCTCTTTTTAATCAGAATTTCTTTGAGCTCTTTCTCCAGCTTTTCTTTCTCAGAAGAAAGTTGGTTTATGGAAAATATTAAATCAGAAATATTTTTTTCCAAAGAAGTTAAATCAACTTGGTCTATAAGCTTTTGTTTTTCAATTTTTCTATCCAAAAGTCTGTTAATTAAAGTTTTTGCGTTTGCCCTAGCTTCTTCAAACTTGTCTATCATCAAAAGCTCATCTATCTTTTTCATCCTTTGCCCTTTTGGTATTGTTAAAAAATAATCCAAAGCATTTTGCTCAGAATAAATAGCTCTTGTAAAAAGCTCATAATCAATTTTTAAAACTTTTTCTACAGCTTCTGTTACTCTTTGTGAATTTGGAGCTTCTATTAATTTTCCTTCTTCTCTAAACTCTGAATAGGTTGTTCCCTTCCCTTTTTCTATAATTCTTTTTACAGAATATGTTTTGCCATTAACTTCGAAAAAAACTTCAACCTCTGCCTTGTTTTTCTCTACTGGTTTATTCATTATAATTTCGTCCAGTTTAACCTTTTTGCTTTGCAAATCTGGGAAATTACCGAAAAAAGCAAAACAAATTCCATTCAAAACAGAAGTTTTCCCGCTTCCCATTCCTCCGAATAAAGCATTAGTTCCTCTGGAAAATTTAAATTCAGAATCTAAATGAGAGCGCCAATTCTTAAGCTTAACTCTTGTTATCACTTAACCCACCTTTCCAAACCTTTTTGAATTTCCAAAGACTTTTTCAAGACTTTCTCTAAAGTTGCTTGCTCTCCGATTAGAATGTTATAAACTTTTTCAACTTCGCCTTCGCTTAACAAGCTAAAAATGCTTTCAGGATCGAAACTAAAACTAAAGCCAAGCTCTTCTAAGTTTTTTTTCAATATGTTTAAGCCTATATCTTCAATCGAGAGTTTTTGCTCTCTCAAATCTCTTAGAAACTCAATTTTTTTTGATATTTCCTTAACTTCTAACTCTTTTACAAGAACTACTATAGCTTGACTCGAAAATTTCTTTTCTATTTCTCTCAATTCTTTATCTGAAATATCAGCCTCTTTACCCTTCACTTTTATTTTAATTAATGGCGGCTTAGAAAATTTCTGCTCAAGTATCTTTTTTACTAATTTTTCTATTTGTTCTATTGCAAGCGAAGGTTTTACTTCTATTTCTTCGTAAAAAAACTTCCTAATTTTTTCCAATTTTTCAAAATTGACTTTTACTCCATTATTTATCTCAATTTTAAAGAAACCCTTTTCCGCCAAAGCTTCATTTTTTTCAAATTGAGTAACTATTGTGCTACCTGGAGAAATTAAAAGTGTGTCTCCAATCCTTTCTTGAAAACTAGAATGAATATGCCCATCAACTATAACATCAAAACCTTTTGGAAGATTTGACAAACTTAAAGTTGGGGGCTCGAGTGGAGAATAAACATATGGATCAATACTTTGATGGAGCAATAAAATGTTAAAACAACCTTCTAAAGGCTGGGGATTCCAAGAATAAAGAAGGTCTTTTGCATATCTTTCCGGTACTCCGCTCATTCCATGAATTGCCACTTTTATCCCATCTTTCTCAAAAACTATTGTATTCTGGTGTAAATAGATTAAAATTCCTGCATTTTCTAAGGCTTGGACAACATTTATTTCATCTTTCCCTTTTCTTTCATGCGTACCATGAATGGCTATAACTGGTAAATGAGATAAAGTTCTTTTTGATATTTCTTTTAGCTCTTTTGAGCAGTAAACTAGTTTTAAACCAGAGCTTTCTTTAAGTAATGGCTTTACTAAAATTCTTATTGCCTTTGCCCATACGCTTGTTTTTGGTACTCTTGAATCGAAAATGTCGCCTGCTATTAGAATTAAATCGCAATCTAAAGCCTTTTCTATAGCTTCTTCTGCATTCTCAAAACTGTCATTTTCTAATTCTTGGTTATAAGCAAAACCGAAATGGAAATCTGAAAGTATTGCGATTTTCATACTCTCTATTTAACTATCTTCATTAACTAATAAAAGTTTTTAAATATTCCAACTAAATATTAAAAAGTGGTTTAATGGGTGAATTACTTCCAGAATAAAAAACTAATTCTCCTTTCCATAAATTTTATTAAGTGAGATAATGGCTGAGGAAGAAGGAATTACTGTTAAAAAATCAGAAAATTTTTCTGAGTGGTATGTCCAAGCTCTTTTAAAATCAGAGCTTATAGATTATGGGCCTGTACAAGGAACTATTGTTTTAAGGGAATATTCGTATGAAATATGGGAAAAAATACAATCAATTTTTAATGAAATGATTAAAAATACTGGACATAAAAATGCTTATTTCCCTTTGCTTATTCCAGAGAGCTTTCTTAGAAAAGAAGCTGAACACTTCAAAGGTTTTGTTCCAGAAGTATTTTGGGTAACTCATGCAGGCGATAATAAGCTTGGGGAAAAACTAGCAATAAGGCCTACTTCTGAAACGATAATATATTACTTTTACTCTAAGTGGATAAGGAGTTGGCGCGATTTACCAATCCTTCTTAACCAATGGTGTAATGTTTTAAGGGCAGAAATTAAATCAACAAAGCCTTTTATAAGAACTTCTGAATTTTTATGGCAAGAAGGACATACTGCTCATGCTACAAAGGAAGAAGCTGATAGAGAGGTTATGCTCATTTTAAACTTTTATCGAAACTTAATTGAAAATTACTTGGCAATACCTGTATTAGTTGGAAAAAAAACTGAAAGAGAAAAGTTTGCAGGAGCTTTGTATACAACAACACTTGAAGCAATAATGCCAGACGGTAAAGCTTTACAGATGGGAACTTCCCATAACTTAGGTCAAAACTTTTCCAAACCTTTTGAAATAAAGTTCATGGATAAGGATAAAAAGGAAAAATATGTTTGGACAACTTCTTGGGGAATAAGTACTCGTTTGATTGGGGCAATGGTAATGATGCATGGAGATGATAAAGGAATTATCGTTCCGCCTAGAATTGCTCCTTACAAAGTAGTTATAGTACCAATTTACTACACGAAAAAAGAAAAAAGCACTATAATCAAAAAATGCAGAGAAATTTCTCAAAATCTGAAGGAAAATAAGATTGAAAATATAGTTGATGAAAGAGAAGAATATACTCCTGGCTGGAAGTTTAATGAATGGGAATTGAAAGGTATACCATTGAGAATTGAAATAGGGCCAAAAGATGTTGAAAAAAAGCAAGTAGTTTTGGTAAGAAGGGATACTAGCGAGAAAATTTTAGTTAAAGAAAAGGAAGTTTTGAAAAAAGTAAATTTGTTGCTAGAAGAAATTCAGAAAAATCTCTTTAACAGAGCAAAAAAATTCTTGGAAGAACATATAACAACAGTAAAAAATTATAAGGAATTTAAGGAAAAATTAGAAGAAAAAGGAGGATTTATAAGAGCTTGTTGGTGCGGGAAGGAAAATTGTGAAGAAAAAATAAAGGAAGAGACAGGAGCTACTATTAGGCTAATACCTTTTGAAAAAGAAAAAGTTTTTTCAAGTTGCATTTATTGCGGAAAAAAAGCAAAGGAAGTTGCTTATTTTGCAAAATCATATTGATGAGAAATATGAGCTATAAAAAAATAGAAGAAGGATATAAAAGAATCAAAGAGATAAGTAGAGAAATTCTTTCAGAAAAGGAGGGGGCAAGTATTTTTGTTTATTTAGTAGATAAATCTCTTTCTTCAAAAGAGGAGGACTTAGTGGGAGTAATCA
>CAZDLC010000006.1:19171-19683 GCA_964506615.1 uncultured archaeon | reverse complement strand
AGGTATATCTATTATAGTTAACCACAAACCATAAAGTAGCAGACAAATTGTAATACTGAGAAGAAAAGCAGTCCCTCCTGCCTCTGTAACTTTTGGTTTATTTGGTTTGTGAACATCAATCCCATAAATGCCTTTTTTCTTTACTAATGGTATCCAATATTTAAGAAAAATGAACATCAAAAAGAAAGACAATATAGATAATACTACAGCGAGTAATATCATACATTGAAAATAACTTTACATTTTTATAAATAATCGTACCTCGCCTTATAACAGAATCGTCTCCTATTTCTACTTTACCCTCAATACCAGGAGGGAATTCCCCTATGCTGACATTTTCTTGAATTTCAACAGACTTTCCTAAAACAACATTTTTTTCTTCCATTTTCAATCTTTAATATTATAGATTAATGATTAATAAAAATCTTTAACTCAGTAAACTTTTAAATTAAAAAATCTCCAATTGATTTAAATGGAAGTTGAAAAAATTTTTAAAATTGCAATTTTCTCTT
>CAZDLC010000006.1:2878-19161 GCA_964506615.1 uncultured archaeon | reverse complement strand
TTTTAATATAATAGAATTAAAAAAAGACCCTGCAATGCCAGGAGTCTTCTTGAAAGCTAAAAAACCATTAAAATGGAAACCTTCTAATCTTTTAAACTTGAGTCTTTACTCTATTTTATTGGGTCGCAGAACAAAAAATGTAAGTAATACGCTAAATGCTTCTCTAGTAAGAAAGTTAATTCTTAAATTATATTCAAAACGATATTTTCTCTTTACTCCTGTTAACCTTCTGAAAAAGAAACTCTTATGAGAGAAAAACTAACTTTAAATTTTAAAAGTTAATTGTTTAGAACTTAAATTTTTAAATTAAAAAATTCCAATTGATTTAAATGGAAGTTGAAAAAATTTTTAAACTTGCAATTTTCTCTTTCTTGTTATTAATTTCCATAGCCCTTCTTTTAATGAACAAACTTTCTTTCAGCTTAGAATTGCAAGGTGGAATAAAAACAACTCTTTATTTAAAAGAAGGAAATATAACAGAAGTTTTTGAAATTATCCAAAAAAGAATTTCATTTCTTGGCTTGCCAGACAAGGCTTTTTTAAATGATAGCAAAATAGAGATTTTAAGTTTAAACAATGAAAGTCTTCCAAAAATTTTAGAAAAAGGAAAATTTGAAGCCAAAATTTTAAGAAAAATTTCGCTTGTAAATTCAACTGGAACTTTTTCCTTATCTAATTCTTATGATGTTAAAGTTGAAGATAAGAAGCTTCTAATAGAAAATGAAAGTTACGAAGAAAATGAAAAATTTAAAATCGAGAATATAGAGTTTAAAATTTTGAACATAACTAACGAAAGTGTTTATGTTGAAGGATTTTTCTTTGGAAATAAGGATGTAAAAAGAATTCTTCAACCAAGCTACATATCTTACAATCCTGATTTTAAGTCATATGAATTTAGAGTTCCCGTAGAAATTTCGAGAGAAGCATCTTTAAGATTTGAAATTTTAACGGCAAATGCTGGAAGAAGGTTAGTTCCAGGAGGTTTTGTCCTGGATGCTGACTTACTTTACTATTTAGACGGAAAATTAATAAGCGAGCTTCCATTGCCTGTTCAAATGGCCGGAAGTAGAATTGAAAATATAGTTATACTTGGATATGGCCCAAAAATTGAAGCTAGCGAAAAAATAAATTCTATAAAACTTGCTTTAGAAACTGGTGAGCTTCCAAGCTTAGAATACAAAACAGAAAAAATCGAAGGAAAAATAGAAAATATAAAAGAAAAAATTTTTCTTGGTATTGCAGGCATTTCCCTCATTTCATTTTTAATTTCTTTTAAAAAGTACGGTAAAAAAGGTATTTGGCTTCCAGCCTTTTTGTTTTCAGAAGGAATTATAGTGCTTGGAATTGCTTCTATTTCCCAATTAACTCTAAAGCCTGGATGGATTTTCGACCTTTATTCAATTTTTGGCCTTTTTTCATTTCTATGCTTAAGCCTTTTAAACTACTTTTTAATTAGCGAAAAAATTTTGAAAAACAAAAAGTTTGAGTTAATAATAAAATTTAAGAAAATTGGCGAGGCAAGTAACTTAATAAAAATTTTTGCAATAATAATTTCATTCCCAATTTTATTCCTTCCTTTTAAAGGTTTTGGTTTAGCAATTTTAGCAGGAATGGTTCTAACCTTTTTAACAAATTCTTTATATGCAGAAAAAATTAAGGGCTAATTCTAAAAATTTTCTTGAAAATTTTAACTGAAATTTCCTCGTTTATAGCTTTAGGGAAAAGAAGGCCAAGCAAACCTCCTACTATAACATCAGAAGGATAATGAACCCCTATGTAAAGCGAGCCGATTGGAATAAGAATTACTAAGTAAAAAATTATTAAAATTTTAAGCCATACAGAAAAATCTTTTGGAATAAAGCACAAGCAAAGCAAAGCAACAAAAGCATGAGTTGAAGGAAAAGATGGGTCTGCCTTTGTAAAGAAATAGTTTATATCTTCATGCGAAACATAAGGTCTTTCTCTTCCCACTATAAACTTGAGCGAAATAACAAAAGCCATTCCTATTAAAAGTGAAGCTATTAAATGAATTGCTTTTTTCACTTCTTTTTTCCTGTAAAACAAGAAAATAATACCTAGAATATAAGCATATATAGAGAAAATTATTACTGCAAAAGCTAAGTTTAGTAAAGGAAAAAATGGTTGATTAAAAAATTTTAAAATTTGAATTTCAGCTTCTTCCAAACTCATAATACCAAAAACCTCGATTTATTTCCATTCGAAAAGAACAAAATTTCATCTCCGCATTCAACACACTTTCCAACCAATGGAATTCTTCTGTAAAACATGTTACACTTTTTGCAAACAAAACCTTCAAACTCTTTTAAAGCTTCTTCTTTAACCTTACTACTTTTAAATGCCTCACTCAAAACTAATTGTCTTCCCATACCTATGAGCTCTGCCTTTGAAAAGCCAATAGCCTCAAAAACTCTTTCTAATGGAGGAAGCAATTGACTTTCAACATAGTAATGGGAATCTATTTGCAACTTATTCTTCTTAACATACTCAGGATCCTCTGCCCTTTTTGAAAGGATTTGAGGCCCCTTAATTATAACAAAGCTTACCCTATCTCCAATTCCTGGTGCTTCACCCATTCTACTTTTCAATTTTTTAACCAATTCAACATGAGGCTGAATCCCCTTATACTCCTTTAAACTTTTTGAAATACTTTTTGTTATTACCAAATCTTCTATCGGAATTTCATTTTTCTCTAATTTTTCCAAAATATCCTTAACATAATCATAAGCTTTTCTTGGGTTTTGCTCTTTTAAGAGAATTTCAAGCACAGAATAAAGGGTTTTGCTAACCAAGTCGCACCAATCTCTTCTAACTGTTTCTATTCCCTTCATCACAATTTTTTCTTCATAAATTCCATCTTTTTTCTCAACAGCCAATCCAGCATATCTCTTTTTAGTAAGAATTAATAAGCTCTTAAAAACACTCTCTATCTTCATTTT
Source organism: uncultured archaeon (assembly GCA_964506615.1). GTDB lineage: Archaea > Aenigmatarchaeota > Aenigmatarchaeia > CG10238-14 > SCSR01 > CALIKW01. Next base: position 16,204 of record CAZDLC010000006.1, on the reverse strand, counting down.
AACTACACCTTCAAGCCTTTTGTTTATTTCTTCTTCGAGCATTTTTCCAATTTTAAAAGCTTCTTCTATTTCCTTAGTTCCAGCTTTTACCATTATGCTATCTGTATCACCATAAACAACTTTGTAGCCTAAGCTTTCAACAATTTGCTTTGTTTTTTGAATTAGCTCTCTTCCACAGCTTGTGATTGCAGTTGCTATTTCCAAAGCATAAAGCCTTGCCCTTACATAGCCAGTATAGCCATAAAATGCATTTGCCATGATTTTAAGAGCATACTGCTTAGCATCTAATATCCTAAGCTTCTCTCCGCTTGCACCTTCCATTTCTTTTTTAATTTTATCCCTTTCTTCTATCAGCCTTGAAAGAATTCTTGGTATTATTCCTTTCTTCACTTTTTCTGAAACGAATTTTGAACCGCTCGGCACTTCTATTGCTTGAATCTCATCTTCGTAAAGAAGTGTTGTAGGGCAAATATTATAAGCGATAAAAATTGATGGATACATAGCCTTAAAATCCAAATAAACTACTGGCAAAACATGAAGCCCTGTTTCTGGCTCAAGAACAAGAGCTCCCTTAAAACCTTTTGCTATCCTTTCCTCATTCCTCTTTGCTATTTCTTTTTGAGTTGGCTTGCAAGGTATGACAAAATCGCTCTTGTTGAATTCTCTTAGCAAAAGATTTTCTATTCTGCTCGACTCTCCTGAATCCAAAACATCCTGAAGCAAAAGACCAGAAACTTTAGAAAGTTCTATGAACTTATCGAGCATCTTTTTTTCAAGCAAAATCCTTAAAGCAAGGATTGCATCTTTTCTTGTATATGTTATTAAATTATCGATTTGCTCTTCAGAGCCATTCCAGTATTTTTTTATTTCACTATGCTTTATGTCAATTTTATCCTCGCCCAAAAGAGCTTTTGAAACATCTCCTAATCCATACCTCTTAAGTCTAAGCAAACCTTTACCTACAGACTCTTTAACTAACTCATAAACATCGACAACAATCCTTCCTGGTATGGAATTCCTTTTTCTTGCCCCAACACTTTTTGAACTTGCTCCTTTATCCTTACATCTTCCTATGTTCCTGCTTAACTTATTCTCAGAAAATCTATCGAGCAAATAAGGCAAGTCAAAGTTGTTTATGTTATATCCGGTTATTACATCAGGGTCAAATTCCTCTATTATTTTTTGCAGCTCTTCTAGCATTTCTTTTTCATTCTCAAAACAAAAAATATCTTTTTCCTTTTTCTTCACTCTTTTTGAAATTAGAACAATTGTATTGAGGTTGCGATAAGCAGGATAGAATGAAAGCCCGATTAATATTATAGGATCTCTTTTAGGATCAGGCAAACCCTCTTTGCTCGGAGAAACTTCTATATCTATGGATAAAAATTTGAGAGGAGAATTTTCTTCAATTTCAATAGGCTCTAATTCCTCAGCTTCCAAAACTTTTTTTGCCCTAACTGAATTTGTATTTGCAAAATTGCCTTTTGCTCTTATCCAACCAAAACCTGAGAGAGAAAAATCTGCCATAAATCTGTACCTGAAAAGAATATCGGCCTCAAAAATTTCTTCTACCAAATTCTTCTTTTCAATCAAATCTTCCCTTATCTTTGGAACTTTTGAAGGATCTTTCAAAGTAATTTTTAAAAGCCTAGTTTTTTCTTTTTGAAAGCCAAGTGGTAAGAACTTAAAAACTTCTTTAATACTTACAATCAAATCCTTATAATTTTTTTCTAAAAATTTAATCAAATCTTCTTCTTTCTTTGGAAGTACATAAAAGTATGGTAAAAATTTTTTGAAAAATACGCAAACTGTTTCTCCTTCTTTTGTTTTACCAAAAAGCCTTAGCATAGGCGAAGAATTTAAAGAAATGTAATCACAATCCAAAAGCTGGAAAAGAATCTCCATGTTATAAATTTTCTCTTAAGTCTAACTTAAGGATTTCTCTACTTTTAAGGTTAATTATCCAATAAATTGGTTGAGTAATAAAGCTTCCAGTCGATATTATAGTTGTTCCTTTGTAGTTAGTAAAGAAAGGCTCATGAAAGTGAGCGCAAGCAAAAATATCTGGAACCGGGTCTATTATTAGATTTTCATCTTTAACAGAAATATCAAAATTAGGGCTTAAATGCCTTTTCCTTAAAAGTTCTAATAAAGTCTCACTTACTGAGCCAAAGGTTTTTAAATACTTTTCTATTAAGCTACCATGAATAAGTAGAAAATCCAAGCCTTCTATTCTAAGGAAAACCATTTCATCAAAAACTCTTGCATCAACATCAACATCCTTATCTACTTCTCCTTTTACAAAAATTTTTTCCCTTGAATTAAAGGAAGAGAAAAAATCTTTTATATCCTTTTGCTTTGAAGAAACATCGCCTAAAACAAAAACTATATCAAAATTTTCTATAGAATCAATTAGCTTACTTAAATAATTCGTATCTTTTTCCAAGTGAAGGTCTGAAATAAAAACTGCTTTAATTTCATCCTTACTTCTTTTTATTTCCCTTTTTAAAGGAATATCAGGAAAAATTACTTTTTCGCCGTAAAATGAATCTTCTTTTCTTCTACAAATTACTAGTAAAACCTCATCTTCAACTATATTTTTGAGCTTATTTTCATCTAAAAAAACTTTTATTTCGCCACTCCTATCCTCAAGAATTAAAGAATTCTCATATTCGTTCTTTTCCCTAACCATCCCTATTACAGAAAAATTTTTTGTTCTTGGACTTATTTTGCTTATAGAAATTAAGTTAATTAATTCGAGCCTTCTTTCCAAAAATTTTGATATTCTTTCATATCTTTTGCTTAAAAGTAAAGAAATATCTGAAACAGAAATTTCGCCATGCATCTTTTCAAATTTTTTAATAATTTCAACTTCCAAACTTTTTCCAAGAACAGTTTTTATAAAATCTAATCCTATAACTGCAGGTACTTCAAAATTTTTAACTTTTTCTAAAAATTCTCCTATTTTATCCTCATTTTCGCAAAAAAAATCAAGCGCTTCTTTTTTAAGTTGCAATCCATTTTCTATAAAAATCCTTAGGATTTCTTTTCTTTCCATGTTTATTTTTATTTGAAGAAGAAATAAATTATCTTTTTAAGATGTAAACTGTAAGACCTTCACCTTCTTTTTTTGAGTGAGGAGTAGAAAGAGCTTCTACTTTACCAATTTCAACAAGCTCCTGTAAGTATTTCTGAACAGTATTCCAACTCGGCCCTTTACCAAAATTCTTTGAAATTTTTTTCCTTAAAGCTTCTATTGAAATTGGTGTATCTATTTCGCTTAAGCATTGAATTATTTGATTTTGAATTGTGCTTCTAGCTGAAGGACGCCCTCTTTTAATTCTAATCACCTTTTATAATAATAAAATCAGTTAACACTTAAAATATTTTTTATGAATTTTAGAATTTTTTTCTGAGTAGATAGTATAAAGTTTTTTATCTTATTACCTCTCAAAAAAATCGTAAGTTTTCTGATTTTCTATGAACTTTCCAACAAAAAATTATGAACTTTCAAACGAAAAAATATGAACATTCAGATAAAAATTTATGATCATTCAAACAAAAAATTATGAAATTTTCTTTAAGCTTAATTAAAATTTGTAATTCTAAAAATTTTACTCACTACTTCCTTAAAATTTTTTCAGAAATTTCACAAAAATTTTGTTAGGCCATTTAAAATAAAGAATTTGAGAATAATTCCTCTAACAAATTCAACTTTTTCTCTAATAGGCTTGTAGCTAGTAGGATTTGAATGTTTTATTTTTTCTAACAATTCCAATTCAACCAATCTATTAACCCTTTTTCTCAAAGCTTCCATCCCTATTTTCAAACGATTACTTGTTTTCATCTCCTTGTAAAGTAAAGGGAAGCAATAAGGTTGAGTATCGTTCGGAAAAGGTTTGCCAGTCATGTAGAACTTTCTTAGAATTTGAATATCTATAAAATCCAACTTTTCAGCAAACTCATTTATCTTTTCAATAAAATCATTTTTTTCTATATTTTCTTTTGCCGAAATATTTATAAGCGAATTTCCACTACTCATATTTATTCCTTCGCCCTTCTTAAAAAAGCATTCAATATTTCATTTATCAATTTAAAATATTTTTTGGTGGTAAAGAATTTATATTAAATTAATTACTTCAATTCTTTCAACTTCTTCTTTTACTTCAACAAAACCATAATAACCTTCTGGAAATCTTCCAGAATTTATTAGCTTTGTTTTTCCTATTTCATCTACTCCCCTTGCTTCGTGAACATGAGCGCTTATAGCAAGCAAAGGTTGTTTTTCTTCTATAAATTTTCTAACAACTTCAGACCCAACATGAGCTCCAGTAAATATTTTATCTATTTTTGTTCTTGCAGGCGGCATGTGAGTTACTTGGATTTTCCTCTTTACTTTTTTTACTTCTTCAAAAGCTCTTTCCAAACCTCTTTTTATTTCTTCTTCTTTCGGCTCCAATGAAGTTTGAAATGGTGTTCTTGCTCCACCAAAACCATAAAATCCATACTTCCCTATAATTTTTCCTTTTCCATGCAAGCTTATTCCTTCTTTTTCAAAAAAATCGATAAGCTCTTTATCTTGATTTCCTGGAACTGCAAGAATCTTTTTCTTAAAAACTTTAAATTCCTCTATTATAAGCTTACCTATCTCTTCCTTAGTAAAACCTTTTGGTGTTAAAGTATCTGTTAAATCACCAGGACAAACCAAAACATCAAACTTAACTTTTTTAAGTTCGTCTAAAAATTTCATCAAATTTTCCACATCGTTATGAATATCGCTTAAGATCAATATTTTCATAAACTCACTTAATTTAATTTTAAATTCATTTTATTAAATTATGGTACTTTCAAAAAGGAAAGGTTATGTTGTTGAAAGGAAGATAAGGAAAATTTTTGAAAGTAATGGATGGAAAGTTGTTAGGGCAGGAGGTAGCTTAGGGGAAGCAGATTTAGTTTGTTTAAAAAATGGAAAGTGCATTCTTCTTCAGGTTAAATCCTCAAGAGATAAAATTTATTATTATTACGGATACATGAAAAAGGAATTGGAAGGATTTCCTTTTTATTTAGTTGTTGATTTTGGGTATAATAAGATAAGGATTTTAAACCCAAAAAAGAAAATAAGTAAAGAGGATGGGATAGATTTAAAAACTTTTTTAACTAATGAAAACTAAAAACAAGATTAGGTTGATAGCATGGTAATTCAAGTAAAAGATGTTATGTCAAAGCCAGCTATAGTTATAGATATAAACGAGACAGCAAAAGCAGCAGGAGAAAAGATGAAGAAGTACAGGAAAGGTTGCCTAATAGTTACTAAAAATGGTATGCCAGTAGGGATAGTTTCTGATAGCGACCTTATAAACAAGGTTTTGGTAAAAGATAAAAAGGCAAGCGAAGTTCTAGTAAAAGATATAATGAACTCTCCTTTGGTTACAATAAGACCAACAGATAGCATAATAGAAGCTGTAAATAAGATAAAGAGGAATAACATCCATAGACTTCCTGTTGTAGATAAAGGCAAAGTTGTCGGTTTAATTTCATTAACAGATATTGCTAGAAGCGTGCCAGAAATGATAGAACTGTTAGAGTATAGATTAAAGATGAAAGAAACTCCGATAGAAATAGTGGAAAAGAGAATGTCTGGAATTTGCGATGCATGTGGAAATTACGATGAAGAGCTTGAATATGTAAATGGGCAATGGCTTTGCGAGTCTTGTAGAGAAGCTCTTAAAGAAGAGGAGTAGAATGATTTCTTCATTTTTGGAAAGAATAGAAAAAGAAGTAAAGGATATTAGCGATTCCCAAATAATTGTAGAAGGGAAAAGAGATAGGGAAGTGATGGAAAAGCTTGGCTTTAAAAATGTTGTTGAAATTTCTGGAAAAAGTTTTATTTCGATTTTAAAAAAGATAGAGAAGGAAAGAGTAATAATCCTTACGGATTTTGATGAAGAGGGAGAAAAGCTTGCAAAAAGGCTTGGTAATTTTTTAATTGTAAATGGTTTTAAAGTTGATTGGAATAAAAGAAGGATATTAAGAAATTTGTTTTGCACAAGAAAAATAGAAGAGCTTAAGTTTATTTTAAAATTCATGGAGGATGATTATAATGGGAAAGCTTGCTCAATCTATGATAAAATATTTAATAGAAGCAGAATTTACCTGCAAAGGAATAGTAGAAAAACCTGATGTAATAGGAGCTATTTTTGGGCAAACAGAAGGATTATTAGGGCAAGATTTGGATTTAAGGGAATTGCAAAAGTCTGGTAGAATAGGTAGAATAGAAGTTGAGATAATTAATGAGGGAGGGAATAGCAAAGGAAAAATACTTATTCCTTCAAGTTTAGATAGTTCTCAAACTTCACTAATAGCTGCTTCTCTTGAAACGATAGAAAGAATTGGGCCTTGCGAAGCAAAAGTTAAAGTAAATAGTGTTAAGGATGTGAGAGAGGATAAAAGGAAGTATGTGCTTGAGAGAGGAAAGGAAATTTTGAAGGAAATGATGAAAAATGAAATACCTTCAACTCTTGAGCTTGTTGAAAAAATTAAAAGTGAGTTGAGAAAGGATGAAATTCAAACTTATCAAGGCCTTCCTTGTGGCCCAGAAATTCTTGATTCGGATGAAATAATAATTGTAGAAGGAAGAGCAGACGTAATAAACTTGCTAAAAAATGGTATAAGGAATGCGATTGCAATAAACGGGACTTCGATTCCTGAAGCAATAGTTGAATTAAGCAAGAAAAAAATTACAACAGCTTTCATAGATGGCGATAGGGGAGGGGAGCTTATTCTAAAGAAACTTTTGCAAATATGTGAAATAGATTATGTTGCAAGAGCTCCTGATGGGAAAGAAGTAGAAGAATTAACTAGCAAGGAAATTTTCAAGTCTTTAAAAGCAAAAGTACCAGTAGAAAAGAAAAAGGAATTAAAGGAATTTATTTTAACTTAACTTCATGAATTAATTCATAACTTGGCCCCTTTTTGCTCAATTCACTTTTTATTAGTTGAATAGAATTAACCCAAAAACTTCCGGCATAAAAATCCTTAACCTTTTCAATATTTTCAAAAAATTTTTTTCTTTCTATGTTTTTAACTCTGCAAAGTGTTAAGTGAAGCGGCTTTGAATCCCCTCCTATTTCATTTAAAATTTCAAGCCTCAATCCTTCAGAAATCCCTTTTTCGTCGAACACATTCAAAGCAATAACTCTTACAAAACTTTGGCTTGGTATGAGCTTTATTCCCTTTACTTTTACTTCAAAACTTTCAAAATTTTTTCCTATTTCATTCAGCTTTTCTTTAACATTTTCAATTTCCTTTTCATTCTTTTCTCCCAGGAAAGAAAAGCAAAGATGCAAATTTTCTCTTTCAACAAACTTTGCTTTTACAAAATTAGATAAAAAATTTTGGAGCTCTATTATTTTCGGTTTAATTTCTTCTGGTATTAAAATGCCAATAAAGCATCTAACCATAATTAATTTAAGAAAGAATAAATTAAATTAATTTCATAATTATTTTTAAGGTGGAAATATGGAAACTAGAATAAAGGCAGGAGATGTTATCGGAAAAAGTGTTGTAAGCGAGGAAACTGGAAGGAAGTTTGGTGTTGTAGCAAATATAGAATTTGTAACTGAAAGTGGCGAGCTATTAAACTTAGTTTTAGAGCAGGCAAGCAAGTACGTAAAGGAATTTAATTTAAAAACTGATGAAAAAGGAAGGGTTTTAATTCCTTTTAGTGCAGTTAAAAGCGTGGGAGATTTTGTAATAGTATCAGAAAGTGAATTAGTTTAAGCCCAAGTAATTTCAACTTCATCTATCCTCCATTTTGGTTTAATTCTATCTTTAAAAGTAGGTTTCCATCCAGATTTATAAGCTAGTAAGCCTGCCCAGGCAATCATAACTCCATTATCACCAGAGTATTTTTCTGGAACTACATAAAGCTTTGCCCCTCTTTCTTCGCACATTATCTTCATCATTTCTTGCAATCTTTTGTTTGCTGCAACTCCTCCAACTAGTAAAACTTCTTCTTTTCCTGTATGGGCTAAAGCCCTTTCTGTAACTTCTGTTAGCATCGCAAAACAAGTCTCTTGAAGAGAATAGGCTATATCTTCCTTTGGAATTCCTTTTTTAAGGAGTTCGATTGCGGCTGTTTGTATACCGCTGAACGAAACATCCATTCCTTTTACAACGTAAGGCAATTCAACATATTTTCCTTTTTTAGCTAACTTTTCAATTTCTGCACCCCCAGGCATCGGTAATTTCATTTCTCTTGCTACTACATCAAAGCAATTACCAACACTTATGTCAGAAGTCTCTCCGAATATTCTATATCTTTTTTCTACGAGAGCGATTACGCTTGTATGACCACCGCTTAGGTAAAGAATTATACAATCTTTTGCTTGTGTAGTCAATTTGCTAATCTCGATGTGTGCTATACCATGATGAACTTTTATTAATATTTTTTTGTACTTTTCAGAAAGATTTGTTGCAAAATTTGCTGTGAAAGTTAAAGGAGGAGGAAGCCCTGGACCTGCAGAATAGCTTACCACATCTATTTCTTCTAAACTTAAACCAGAAATTTTTAATGCCTTTTCTAAAAGTTTAGCAGCAACTTTTTCATGATGCTCCTTTGCTTCGTTAGGAACTATACCTTTTCCAATTTTTGGTATATAAACATCTCTTTCATCAGCCAAAATATTTCCTTTTTCGTCTATTATACCAACACCAAAAGTGTGGGCTGTTCCTTCTAAGCCAAGTGAGATTTTTGTTTCAGGCATGCTATCAATTAACTTTTTTTAAATTACTTTTATTAAAAACTTAAAAAAGGATTTATACAACTTAAGTTTAAAAGTGCGTTTATGAAAGATGAAGAAATTATAAAAAAAGTTTTGGAAATTTCAAAATTTGAAAAACTTAATCCTGTGCAAGAAGAAGCCTTGAAAAAAGGTTTGCTAAAAGGGAAAAATTTAGTGATATTTGCACCTACTGCAAGCGGAAAAACACTTTGTGCAGAACTTGCAGCTATTAAAACAATACTTGAAAAAAAGGAAAAAGTTGTTTACATGGTTCCTTTGGTTGCTTTAGCAAGTGAAAAGTATAATGATTTTAAAGAAAAGTACTCTAAGCTTGGAATAAAAGTTGCTTTATCTGTTGGAGATTTGGATAGTTCTGATCCATGGCTTAAAAATTATGATTTAATAGTTGTTTCAAATGAAAAAATGGATAGTTTAATAAGGCATGGGGCTGATTGGATTGCAGAAGTTGGGTTAATAGTTGTTGATGAAATCCATCTCTTACAACAAGCTGATAGAGGGCCAACTTTAGAAATAGTTCTAACTCTTCTAAGAAAACTTATTCCAAAGGCGCAGATTATTGCTTTATCTGCCACGATAAAAAATGCAGAAGAATTAGCTGAATGGTTAAGCGCAGAAACTGTTATTTCTGAGTGGAGGCCTGTGAAGCTTTATAAAGGAGTAAGCTTTCCCTATAGAATAAAGTTTTTGGAAAAAAATGGTTATGAGTTAGATTCAAACTTACCTTTAGAAGCTTCAATCATAAAAAATACCTTAGAATTAAGAAAGCAAGCTTTGTTTTTCGTTTCTACTCGAAGAAGTGCAGAAAGCTTAGCAGAAAAGTTAGGAGAAGTTGTGAATCAATACTTAGGAAGAAAAGAGAAAGAAGATTTAAAGAATTTGGCAAGCCAAGTTGAAAGTGTGCTAGAGATTCCAACACAACAATGTAAAAAATTGGCAAGATGTATTAGGCAAGGAGTTGCTTTTCATCATGCTGGCCTTCTTTTCCAGCAAAAATCTTTGATAGAGGAGAATTTTAGAAAGGGTTTGATTAAAGTAATAGTTGCAACTCCGACCTTAGCTTATGGTGTCAATTTACCTAGTTGGCGTGTAATAATGAGGGATTTAAAGAGGTATCAACCAGGAATAGGTGCTGTTTTTGTTTCAGTTTTAGATGTTCAGCAAATGCTTGGAAGGGCTGGAAGGCCACAATACGATGATTTCGGCGAAGGCATAATTTTATCAAAAAGTGAAGAAGAGGCAGAAGAAATTATAGAGTATTATGTTTATGGTGAACCAGAAGAAATTCGATCAAAGCTTGCAGCAGAACCTGCTTTGAGAATGCACACTTTAGCTTTAATAGCAAACGAATTTTGCAAAACAGAAAAATCTTTGCTAGAATTTTTTTCAGAAACCTTTTTTGCTCATCAGTATGGGGAAGTTTCGATTATAAAGGAAAAAATTCTGGAAATTTTGGAGTTGCTCGAAGAATGGAAGTTTATCGAGAGAAAAAAAGAAAAGCTTAGTGCTACAAGAATAGGAAGAAGGGTTTCTGAACTTTACATCGACCCTTTAACTGCAAACTATTTTATCCAATCTCTTAAAAGAGCAACAAAAAAAGAAGTTCAACCTTTCAGCTTTTTACAAGTTATTTGTAACACAATAGAAATGAAACCTTTGTTAAGCATAAGAACTGGTGAATTTTCAGAATTAAACGAAAAAATTGCTGAAAGAGAAAATTTGTTTTTACAAAAAATACCAGAAGAATGGGATTTGGAATTTGATGATTTTTTAAGAAGTGTTAAAACTGCTTTAATGTTTGAAGCTTGGATAAACGAAGCAAGCGAGGAGGAAATTTTAACAAAATTTAAAGTTGCACCAGGAGAATTTTACGGAAGAAGAGAAATAGCAGATTGGTTAGTTTATTCTTTACAGGAGCTTGCCCTTCTTTTAGGTTACAAGAAATTGCTTTTGCCCATAAGAAAACTTAGGGTTAGGCTTGAGTATGGGGTAAAAGAAGAGCTTTTACCTTTGGTTAGACTTAAAGGAATAGGAAGGATAAGAGCAAGGAAATTGTTTAATTCTGGAATAAAAACCATTTCTGACTTGAAAAAAATTCCTTTGGAAAGTTTGGCTAGGCTTGTTGGAGAAAAAACTGCTTATAAGATTAAAGAGCAGTTAGGGGAAATTAAGAAAAAAGAGGAGAGGCAAGTTACTTTAAGATAGCTTTAATATTTTGCAACGCAAAAGAATTTTGTGAGATTATGAATAAAACAATCGAAAATCTTGCAAAGGCTTTTGTTGGCGAAAGCCAAGCAAGGAATCGCTATACTTTTTACTCAAAAGTTGCAAAGAAAGAAGGTTTTGAGCAAATAGCTGAAGTTTTTTTAATAACTGCAGAAAACGAAAGAGAACATGCAAGTTGGCTTTTCAAGTTGATTAACGAGCTAAAGAAAAAATCAAAAGAAAAAATAGAGGAAATAAAGGTTGAAGCAAGCGTTCCAACAACTCTTGGAAGCACAGCAGAAAACTTAAAAGCAGCAATAGAAGGAGAAAATTACGAGTACACAAAAATGTATCCTAATTTTGCTGAAATTGCTGAAAAGGAAGGTTTAAAAGAAATTGCTAAAAGGTTGAGAGCAATAGCTGTAGCAGAAAAGCATCATGAAGAAAGATTTAAAAAAATACTTAAAGAGGTTGAGAAAGGAACAGTTTTTAAGAAAGAAAAAGAAGTTTGGTGGGTTTGCAGAGAATGTGGTTATATGCATTTCGGGAAAGAGCCTCCAGAAAGATGCCCATCTTGCGATCATGAAAGAAGCTTTTATCAGTTAAAGTGTGAAGAATATTAGGAATAAAAATGACAAAACAAAAGCAAATTTATAAATGCAATGTTTGCGGTAATATAGTTGAAGTTTTAGAGGCAGGAGTTGGTCAATTAGTTTGTTGCGGCCAGCCAATGGAATTGCTAGAAGAAAAAACAGAAGATGTTGGGAAAGAAAAGCATGTTCCAGTAATAGAAAAAACAGAAAAGGGAATAAAAGTGAAAGTTGGTTCAGTACCGCATCCCATGGAAGATTTTCATTTCATACAATGGATAGAATTAATTGCAGATGGAAAATATTGCAGAAAATTTTTAAGACCAGGTGAAAAACCAGAAGCAGAATTTGAAGTAAAAGCAGAAAAGGTTGAAGCAAGGGAATATTGCAACATTCATGGGCTTTGGAAGGCTTAAAACTCAATATAAAAAATTGCGAGCGAGAAATAAGTAAGAGTTAGTTTAAAAAATCTTAAAAATTAAGGTAAAAATAAATTTTTTCCCATAAATTTTAAAGTTGGTTAAGAAAGCTTTATATCTTTTCTTTTTTTGTTATACCATATGAATAAACTCAAAGTTTTGGTATCTCAGTTACCTTTTCCAGAAATTTTGTTTGAGATAAAATTTGATTGCGATGAGTTAGTTGAGTTTAAGTACGTCAAGGAAATTGAAAGAAGTATAAAAAATCCAGAAAGTTTGGAAATTGTTTGCAAAAGATATGTAAGGCAGTTAAGCAAATATAAAAATGGCAAACCTGAATTTTTAGTTCAAGCTAGTTATTCTCTTAAATTTTTGGGTGATGAAGAGGATTTGAAAAATATTATGAAAGTTTTTCAAAAAATTTTTCCGGATTACTTTATTGGCTTAGAAAAGGAAAGTGGGGCGGGTGGGATTTGAACCCACGACACACCGGTCTTCAGCCGGTTGCTCTCCCGGGCTGAGCTTACGGTATCATTACCGCCCCAGCAGGAGAGCTTTTTAAAATATATTTTGAATAATTAAAAATTTTTGGCTTAGCTTCTTTTAAGCCTATATTTAAATCCTTCTTTCAAAATAAAAATTAAAACACCCAAAACAACTCTAATTCCTCTTAAAAATCCGCTTGTTTTTTTGTATTTAACTTTAACCGGAGCTTGCTCAATTTTTAAATTATTTTTTAAAGCTTGGACTAAAATTGAATTTTCAACTATGTAACCACCTTGTAAGCTATCTTTAATTTTCTCTATAGCGCTTTTCTTAAGCGCCATGAGTCCGCAGTTTGTATCTAGGAAATTCGTTCCGAAGAGTAGGTTAAATGAATTTCGCCAAACAAAATTTCCAAGTCTATGCCTTAAAGGAATTTCCTTAAAATTTCTTGCACCCAAAACTATGTCAGCATTTTTCTTCTCCAAAACTTCTAATAAATCCTTTGAACTTTCAGGCAAATATTGCATGTCAGCATCTATTAAAACAACATTTTCTACGTTCATTTTCTTTAAAAACTCAAAACCAGTTCTTAAAGCTTCACCCTTTCCTCTATTTTTTTCATGTCTTAAAACAATAGCTCCTGCTTTTTTTGCCAGCTCAAAAGTTTTGTCAGAAGAACAATCATCTATAACTATTGGCAACATTTTTAACTTTTTAACCCTTCTTACAACTTCATAAATTGTTTTCTCTTCATTATAAGCCGGAATTAAACTAGCTACTTTCATAAATAGGTTAAGAAAAAGTAAACTTTTAAATTTAAACTTT
>CAZDLC010000006.1:0-2778 GCA_964506615.1 uncultured archaeon | reverse complement strand
GGTAAGAAATCCTTTTTCTCTATTTTTTCTGGCAAATAATTTTCTGTCATAAATTTCAAGCCCTTTCCGGATAAAGCTTCCAACTCAGCTTTTATCTTCCTTTCAATCATAAGTTTTAATTCTTTTTGCCAAGCTGGATGCTTAAACCATTCATAATTCAGCATTTCTTTTGCTCTTTTTATGTCAACTTCTTCTGCTTTTATAGTAAAATCTTTTAAGCCAAACTTATCTATATCACTTATTGTTAAACCTAAGAATTTTGCATTCGGTGTTCCTAATCTATCAGAAACATGAGCTAAACTCATCGAGCCATATTTTATAACTGAGTAAATGTACCATCCATAACTGTTATGGAAAACTATACCGTTTCCACCTATAAAAGAATTGGAAACTGGGACAGCAAGATCAAAAACATCTCCTTCATATTCTACTTCCTCTATTTTCTTTATTTTAACTAGAGTTATCATGTTTTCAAAAGGTTCTAAATTTTTAAAATCTTCTTTAAACTTTTCGGGAATTTCATACTCTCTTATAGAATCTATAAATCTATCTTGATTAATTAGGTTAGCTTTAACTGAATAAGACGCACCAAAATTATTCATAAGATTTATTAAAATTCCTTTTACACTTCCTTCGTTTGGCAAGCCATAAATCAAATCATTAGTATAGCATAGTTTTAAACTTGGAGAAATTCCAAGTTTTTCTTTTATTTCCTCGCTCATTCTAGTATAAGGTATTCTTATATAGTAGCCTTTGGAGCAATAAATTGTTGGCATTACTCCGAAAGATAAAAGAAGAAGAGAAAGTTGTTTTGTTAGTGTTTCGCTTTTTGTAAAGTAGACTATGTTGTTATACTTATCTATATAACCATCTCCTTCTATTAAACCTTTAATAAATGCCATTTGAACTTCAAAAGGAGAATTAAAGATGATAGAAGGAACTTGTTTTCCTGAAGCTCCTGATTTTAAACCAAAATAGGAAAATAGTTTAGAAAGAATGGAACTTCCTACAGAAATTCTTATGCCTGTTTTTTCTTTTCCTTCTAAAGACAAAGAAAAGTTAAGATTTAACTTTTCCTTCAAAATTCTTTCAATTTTTTTTATCTTTTCTTCTTCCCTAGAAGCTAAACTAAAATTAACATACTTTGAAGATAAAGAGCCTTCTGCAACCCATAGCCCGAGTAACCAAGCTAAATCTTCGTCTATTTTTATCTTATTTACTATTTTTTGTTTTCCGTTCACATGTCTTACAAACTTAGCTTTTCTTAAATTCTTTGCTTTTGAAAGGGTTTGTATTTTTCCGTCGCAATAAATTAGCTTTATTCTATTCCATTTATTTTTTGGCAGAATTTGCCTTAAAATCTCACTTACGTAAAAAACTCTTTCCTTTCCGCCAAACCTTGGAAAACTCTTAGAAACAACCAGATAATCTCCTTCTTTAAGTTCTGAAGCTCTAGCAACTTCTATCTTGCCATTCTTAAAAGTAAAGAGAGAGTGATGAGGCGTAACTTCTATGATTCCCCTTCCTCTTGTAAAAATTCTTAGTAGTTTGCCTTTAATTCTATGGCGATAAGCATATTCAACTTCCTTCCATTCAATTATACCATCACTTCTCATAGAAAGAGTTTCCCAAGGGACAAAAATTATCTCCTTACTTTTTTCTTTGTTTAAAAATTTTTCTAAAAGTTTACCTATTGGTGCAACAAAAATTTCTTTTGTTTTCTTATCTCTAACTACAACAATTTCAGAAGGAGGTATAGAATCTGCATCAGTAAAAACATAAACTGGAAGATTAAACTCTGTAGCCAATCTTTGAATTAATCTTCTTGTCCCTCTTGCAGCCTGACCTTGAGTTGTAACTAAAATGCATTTGTGTTTTTTCCAGAATTTATCCTCATGCAACCTTTCAAAAGCTGCGTTCTTTTCTATAACAAGTATAAAATTAGCGTTAACTTTTTTAAATTCCAAATCTTCTACATTACTTGGAATTGCCCAACCTCCTGAACCAAGCTTTGACCAATCTATAGTATCTCCTCTATCCCTAATTACAACATCACCTACAACTCTTCCTCTTACATCAGCATTCAAATGTAGCTGCTCTCTTAAAGCATTCAACATAACTTCCAAATCAACAACTATAGAATCGCTTTCATTTTGTTCGTTGAAAGTATTCTCTTGTGAATTTGGTAGAGTTCTTTTTAAAGCATAAAACAAATCTCTTAGGCTTGTGTGAAGGTTTTGCTCTAGTAATTCCTTACAAAAAGCAGCAACTAGCATGGTTTGCATGAATTTTTTTGCATGTCCTGTATGAAACAAAAATCTTTTTGCAGTTTTTTCTCCTAAAGTTAGCATTCCAGTTTTTTTATCGTAAATAATATTAGAAAGAGAGCGAATAGGAACTTCTATGTTTGGATTCTCTTTTTTCTCTATATCTTCTAAAACTTTTCTTCCCAAATCTTCAAGCTTCTTTTTCGTTTCTTTCATTTTCAACTACCTCTTTTAAAGTTGTCTTCTCTGTTTTTTTAAAATTTTCATTTTCTTCTTCACCTTTTTCTTCTACCAAATCAACTTTTTTCTTTATCATTTCCTCTAATTTCTTTAAAATAACTTTGTAATCTTTATTTGTAAGTTTTGCTAAAGCCTTTGCAACTTCAGGCACATACCTTTCAAATATTTGCCTTCTTAAAAATCTTTCTCTTGCTTTTCTTTTTTGTCTTATATAAGTTGCAAGCTTTCTTCCTGCATCTTGCAAAGCAAGTTTTATTTCTTTAACAATTTC
>CAZDLC010000005.1:0-21767 GCA_964506615.1 uncultured archaeon | reverse complement strand
ATCTTGGATGTTCCATTTTCCTTGTATAGAATTAACTAAACTACAAGCAGAAGCACTAAACTTAAAGCATATTTTTAAAGAAATTGAAGGAAGAAAAGAAGAAGAAATGGAAGAATTGAAAATGGCTATAAATGATATTAAAAATGAGGTTGAAGGCCTGGTAAGTGGTGTAATTAAAAGCAATTATCAAAAAGAGAGGATAGATAAAATATGCAAAGAGCTTGGGCTTAAAAGTATTACTCCACTATGGGGGAAAAATCCTGAGGATGTTGTGAAGGAAGAAATTGAAAGTGGTTTTGAAATTATAATAACAGGAGTTTTTTGTGAAGGTTTGGATAAAAGCTGGATAGGAAAAAAACTTGATTTGAGTGTTTTAGAAGAATTGAAAGAATTAAATAAAAAATACGGAATAAATGTTGCAGGGGAGGGCGGAGAATTTGAAACTTTAGTTTTGGATTGTCCATTATTTCAGAAAAAAATTGAGATTTTGGAATCAGAAAAATTTTGGGATGGTAAAACGAATAGCGGTTATTTGATAGTTAAGGACGCAAGGCTTATTTCAAAATAAAATAAAATTTAATTGATGGTTGAATCACCGATTGTAATAATTATTGAAATATTTCTTGGGTTAATAGCAGCGAGCATTCAAATGATTATATTTTTATTCGGGAAATTGGGCGAGCTTTTTGTCTCCCTTGCTTATCTAGCTGTTATAAACCCAATAGGTTTTATAATTTCAGTTTTTATAGGAGCGATTTGTCTTTATTTTATTTTAAAATTGATCTTCCGAGAATCAAAATTTTTACTACTAGCTTTTGGAATTTTCATCCTATTTTTGGTATCGCTCTTAATAATAGCAATTTTGATAGCATAAAATTTTTATAAGAAAATAATAAATTATGCCGGGGTGGCGGAACCAGGTAACGCGGTAGGCTCGAGTGATGAAGAAGCCTGAGGTATCTGAATAGTGATGATGCCTAAATTCAGAGAAACCTACTGGGGCTTTGCCCCGTCTGGGTTCAAATCCCAGCCCCGGCGTGCTTGCATAAACATAAAAAGTTACGAAGAAGTGAGAAAATGATTGTAGTTCAGTTTTCGTTTAATGTGCCAGAAGAAAAAATTCAAGAATTCTTGGAACACTCTAGAAGTACTCTTAAAAGGACTTGGGAATCTCGGAGACGCAAATCTTACACAGCTTACAGAAGCTTAACTGAAAGAATTCGTAATGAACAAATTATAAGAAAATAATAGAATAATCGAGCAACTTATATTCAACTCTATGTAAGATGTTAGAAAATTCTTTGAGAGAAAAAATTTAACTCCTGAGCAAATAGTTGTAGCAGATTCTTACACAAAGAAGAAATTTAATGCGACAAATATGCAATCAATAATACTGGAAAAAATCTATTGAGCTATAAAAGGTTGAAATCTGTTTAAACCTATTAACCTCTCAATAATATCGTTGCAATTATTGCACCAAATACTCCAAGGATTCTAGGTAAAGTAGGTTTCTCTTTGTAAATTACAACAATCAAGATAACTGCAAGTAAAAGATTTAGATCTACTAAAGGAACTATAATAGAAACCGGCCCTTGGGCTAATGCTAAAAGGAACAAAGAAAAAGCCAAGAAATTAACTACTCCAGAATAAATTCCTAATTTTATTGATTCTATTCTTTTAGTTTTTGTTGACAGCATCTCTAAACGATAAAATAAATAGGATGGTAACAATGCAAAATAGTAAGAAATAGATATAAAAAGAAAGGGGTTGATAATTGGTGCTGCCAGTTTAATTATAAAATTGACTATTCCACCCAAAATAGCAGCAGAAATAGCTAACATAACACCTAACTTAATATTTCTTAGTTTTCTTTCTTTCTCTTTTTCTCGAGAAAGGATTAAGATAACTATGAAAGCCAAAATTATACCTAAAGACTGAACTACGGTAATTTTTTCTTGCAACAAACATATTCCTAAAATTACAGTTATTAATCCCTGAGTAGCTGTTATCGGTAAAGCTACAATTCCTGGAATATATTTCATCGCTTCTATTTTAGCTATTTGTCGAAAAAGGTAGAAAATGACTTGCAAAATCGCATAGAAGAAAAGATACCGAAAATTTAAAATTCGAGAAGGATTTAAAAGATACATCAATAAAGCTAAACTCCCTGCACTTAACATGAAGAAAAACAGAAGTAATGAGGAATCACATTTTTTCTGAGCTGCGACTCTAAATAAAAAGGCTTGAATTCCGTATAAGGTCATTGAAGCAAGACTTAGCTCAAACCAACTCACAAATAAATAATCAAACTAATAACAAATAAGCATTTAAAACAACCACTTTAAAAGTTAAAAACTTATATTAGTTATATCTTTTCTATCTCTTCTTATGAAAAAACTAACTCTAATAGCTTTACTTTTTTCGATTCCAGTAGCTTGTGCTTTAACAGTAAACATAAATCAAGGAGAAATAATAACTATAAGCGAGCAAGAAATTTTAACAAATTTTGGAATGATAATAGGGACGATAAATTTTAAAATAGGAAATTATAAGTGGCCTCCCAGCGAAATTTGGCTTTTACCCGAGGAAATCAATCCTTCTGAATTTTCAAAAGGTTTAACACAAAAAGAAATTTTAGAAATTCCAAAAAACTTAACTTTTAGTACTTGCAGAACTGCAGTTTACTTTAATGAAACTTTAGGAAAGTATGGCTTTAAAATTTACAATACAGGAACTACACAACAAATTTTAGAAAATGGAACATTTTGCGGCTTAGCATATAATGGAACTTATTGGGTGATTGCAAAATATGGATAGAATACTTTTAATAATCTTTGCTCTACTTTTTCTTCTTTTGATTTTTCTTTTCTCCTTTAAACAAAACTTTACCGGATACTTTGCTGAAATTAAAAAAGAAAGCAATTACTATGTTATAGGAAAAGTTGAAATTTCAAACGGAAAAATAGTTTTTCTAAACAGAAAAGATTAAATATTTTTTTCCTGGTTTTAAATTATGGATTATAAAAGTTTAATTAAGAGGGTTCTTTCTGAATCAAACGGTCTTAGAGCAGAAGAAATAGAAATAAAAATTATTAAAATTGCAAAAAATTTTTATCCTCCTGAAAAGGTTGACTACCTTGAATTTTTTACTGCCCTTCAAAGTATGGTAAATGAAGGAATTCTTAAAAAAGAAA
Source organism: uncultured archaeon (assembly GCA_964506615.1). Lineage (GTDB taxonomy): Archaea > Aenigmatarchaeota > Aenigmatarchaeia > CG10238-14 > SCSR01 > CALIKW01. The sequence goes on along the minus strand of CAZDLC010000005.1, from coordinate 18,573 downwards.
AAAACAAGTATTTTTTGAATATTTAAAATTTTCCAAACTCATTAAAGCTTGCTATTTCTCTCAATTCTTTCCTTCTTCTAACCAAATGCAAAATTTTCCCTTGCAAATCAATTTTCTTCTTTTCATATCCCAAAGCAATAAGAGCAACAATCTCGAATCTTTCAGGAATTCTTAACAATTTTTTAACTTCCTTTTCATCAAAACTTCCAACCCAGCAAGTTCCTAAGCCTAAGCTAACAGCAGCCAAAACCATGTTTTGTAAAGCAATTGAAACATCAACCTTATACCACTTAGGCGAAGCTTTCTTATCTCCACATCCAACTATTATTGCAGAGCATTCTGACAAAAATTTTGCAAATCTTGATTTTGCAATTTTTCTCTTTTTCTCTTCTTCAGTCACAACTACAAAATGCCATGGCTGAATATTATGAGCAGAAGGTGCTAACCTTCCTGCTTCAAGAATTTTAAGGATCTTTTCTTTTGGTATTTCCCTTTTTTCAAAAGCCCTTACTGAATGCCTCTTTTTAATAGCAGCAAAAACTTCCATAATTTTAATTTAAAAAAAAGAAAAGAAAAAAACTATCTTCGAACAGGAATTATTTTTCCTTCTGTTGTTACTGTTGCTAATGCACACTTTTCAGAAATTTCTATTTTTAATTTTCTTATTTCTTCAAAATCTCTCTTATTTATAGCATCTTTTAAATCTTCTACTAAACTTCTGCAAACAGCTACTCTTCCAGGAATCTGGGATGAAAAGTTTGAAAGAAATTCTTGCCATCTTGCCCTGACTCTTTCTCTTACTAGTGTAGCATCATCTTCTTCCCCTTCTATTTCATTCTGTATCATTACTCTATGAACATTTCTGTATTCCCAAGTTAGTCGATTTGTTTCGTGCTTTATTTCATTTAAATACTTTAAAGCAAGAAGAGTTTGATTATTTTCTATAGAATTCAAACAAGATTTATACAATTCTTCAATAAGCTTAAACCTTGCCATAGCAATACTTGTATTTAAGCTTTGAACTGTTTCGTTTGCTTTTAAATAGAAATATTCGCATCTTTCCTTTAAACCTTCCCTTAATTTATTCAATTTTTCTTCCATTTCTTTAAGCCTATTCCTGTATGTTGCCCTTATTTCTTTCAGTTCTTCTCCAATTTTTTCATACACTTTCTTAGCAACTTCATAATGCTTTCCTGTAACCCAAAAAACTGGGACGCTTTGGTTTATTCCTGCTTCTATCAATGCATTATATATCTTCTGAGCAAGTTCAGGCTTTCCTACAACCAAAATTTTTGAAACATTCCTTGTTTGAATTATTTCATTAACTTTTTGAACAGTTTTGTTAATTTCTGCTTCGCTAAAAACTAGTATCGAAACTCCATGTGGGGAAGCTCTTACCACTAAACCTTCTTGCCAATTTGCTACTGCAGCAATTATTAAAGGTCTTTTTTCCCTTAATCTCTCCCTTATCCTTTCCTCTATCCTTTCTTTTATCTCATAAGGCTCTCCCGGCACACTTTCGTAGCTTATTCCTAAAGCGCTTAATTCTTCAAAAACTTTACTTCCCACATTTCCGTAAACTACTACTTTACTTACATTCAAAGTTTTAAGAGCTTCTTCTATTTCAATACTCAAGTGATTTTTTGGAATTAAAATTAAGGGAATTTTTTCGCTCGAAGCAACTTCTGCTGCTTTAATTACCATAGAAGAAACATTTAGCTCAATTATCCTGGAATCTGGTAAGTCCCAAACTAATATAGCTTTTTCACTACCTTCTGCCCAAAAATATTTTGCAACTTCTACTGAAGTGCCATATCTTGTAAAACCCCAAATTCTTATAACTTCATAACTTTTTTTAAGCTCATTTTCTATTTCTTGTGAAACAACTGCAGGACCACCAATTATGTAAATTTTTTCTGGTTTAATTGAATTAATTGCCTCTAAGGTTTCGCTTGGTATTTGATTTTCTGAAACGAAAAATAAGGCTGCTCCTGTTTTTGCTGCAGCAACGCTTGCAACAGCATAATCTGCATAGCTTGTATTAGTTGCTATCATTACTTCTTGAGCAACAGTATTTTTGGTTAAGATTACTAAAGTTACTAAAAGGAAAAATATTGGTATTGCCTTTTTCATAGTTTTACTTTTAAATTTCAGAGAATAAATATGTTTCGAAAATTTAGGGTAAAAGCAATAAATTTTATTAAGAAAATGATTAATTAGGGGTCCGTGGTCTAGCTGGTTAGGACGTCGCCCTGACGTGGCGAAGGTCGCCGGTTCGAATCCGGCCGGACCCATCGAAAAATTTATAACTTTACTAATTCAAAATTAATTCAATGCCCAAGCCGTTGAAGATAAGATGTACATTTTCTAAAAAGATTAATTTAGGCTTGGGGCTATAAGGGATGATCCTTTTAACTTCTTCAAAATTGGTGACCAAGCAGTTGTTGATTTTTGTGAAATTTGTGAATCTGAAACTGAAGAAATAGTTGAGCTAGAATCCATTAACATTTGTAAGGAATGTTTAGAAGACTTAGATTTGAAACAGGTTGAGGAGGACACTTCAGAAAAATGTATAATTTGTAATTGGCCGATAAACAGAAAAATAAGCTTGGAAAAAAGCAAAAAATTTTTAAAAGGAGTAAAGGAATGGATAAAAAAGAATGCAAACAAAGAAATTTACAAAAAAGTAGAAAAAGAATTGAATTTCTTGGAAAAGGAAATGAATATTTGTAGGTACGATTTCTTTCGAATAATTAAAGAAATAATCGAGAGCAAAAACAAGAAATTGGGCAGAAAGTTTAATACTATTCTTAAGGCATTTGACTTTGAGGGAAGCCTAGTAAGTTAGCTTATAAAAGAGAAATTAAAAAAAGAATTAAGTTTATAAAAAGAAAGTAATTTTCAGAAATTTTTCCTTTCATTTTCCAATTATAGTGAGAGGGAATAAAAATTCCCATGCCTTTTGGCTTTTTAATTTTAGAAAATGGTGCTAGCGGAAAAGCTTCAAAAACGCATAAATAATCAAGAAAAATATGGCTTGAATAAGGAATTAAAGTTAGCCACAAAAAGCTTTTGTTTAGAAGACTTAATAAAAAGGCTAAAGGAAAACCTAATAGAATTAAGCCGAATGGTTCTTGAACCCAAGTTCTTCTTGCTTCTCGCGGCCTTTTAATTTTTTTGTAAAAATGGTCTAAATCTATGAGAACCGCAAAGATAAAAGAAAAAATAATTGGAAGTAAAATATTCTTGCTAAATCCAAGAAATAAGCAAAGAGAAAGAGAAAAAATAAAATGATTTATTGAATTCATAATCATAAATTCCTGCTTAAAAATAAAAAGAGTTAAAGTTTGAATTAAATGCTTAATAAGAAGATAATTCAAAGCGCTAATATCACAACTTTTCAGGGGAAATTTACTACCGAAAGAAAAGTATTTTTGTATTTTAAAACTATTTATGATGAACGTTTGGCTTTCTCAAGTAATTGATGAAGGGAAAGTTTTGAAAGAATTAAATTTTAAAGACATTAAAACTGTCGAGAAAGATTTTAGATGTATAATTTGCAAAGGTTCAAAACTTTTGTGCGGGAAAGCAAGATGTCCTATTTTAATAAGAGTTTATGCTCAGCTAAAAATTAAGCCATTTATAGAAAAAACAGAATTAGAAGGTTCAAGTCCTCCTGACATTTTTATCGGAAGGATAGGATATCCTTATGTATATGTTGGACCTTTAATTCCTCCTTTGAAAGGAGATACTTCAATCCTTTCTTGCCCAGAATTTTGGCATGGCAAAAGCATAGATGAAATAATTAACTTAAGATTTCAGCTTGTTAGAGGGAAGTATCGCACGCATGTAAAAAATTTTGAAGGAAAAATAGTTGAGCTAACAAGAGAAATAGCTTTAAGTAAAAGTTCGGTAGAAAGTGAGGCTCATTTTAAAAGAAAACCTTCTGGAACAATAGTTTTAGACGATGAAGTTCAGCCTTTTGGGCCTTCTGCTCCTTTGAAAAATTTGTTTGTTAGCAGCATAAAGACTGATCAAAAAATTGAGAAAGCTTATAGTGATACTGATTTAAAAGCTAGCGAAGCAGTATTTTGGCTTTATAAGAAAGGAGTTTTGATTTCAAGAATTCAACGGGCTTTTTCTGCTGGACTTTTTGGAATAGAAAAGAATAGAAAGTTAGTTCCAACTAGGTGGAGTATTACCGCTGTTGATAGCATAATTTCTCAAAAACTTTTGGAGCAAGTTAAAACTTTTCCTTTGATAAACGAGTTTAGAGTTTATGAGCATGAAGCCTTGGATAATAAGTGGATTGTTTTAATGATTCCTGCTTATTGGAGTTATGAACAGATGGAAGGTTGGTATCCTGGAACAACTTGGAACCCAAAAGGAAAAAATATTTGGATAATTTCTGACTGGGAAGGATTTGAAGGAAGGACTACTTATTCTTTGACGGGTGGTTGCTACTATAGCACACGTGTAAGTGTTGCAGAAAAATTGGTAGAAGAAAGGCGACAAGCTACAGTAATTACTTTCAGGGAAATCCATCCCGGGTACATATGTCCAATAGGAGTGTGGCATACTCGCGAAAGCATAAGAGAGGCTGTGAGTAAGAAACCTGCTGTTTTTAAAACTTTAGAAGAAGCTTTAAACTACATAAGCTCAAAGCTCACTATACCTTTAAAAAACTGGATAGAAAATGCTTCTCTTCTTAAAACAATTCTTTACCAGAAAAAAGTTTCAGAATTTTTAAAGAAGGAAAGATTATGCAAATAAAAGAAATAAAGTGCAAATCCCTTTTGAACAAAAGCAAACTTGCTGATTATTGCATAAATTGTTATATAGGATGCGAGCATGCTTGCGTTTATTGCTATGCCGAATATTATACAAAAAAATACACTCAGCATAAAGAAAATTGGGGAAGTTTTGTTGATGTCAAGATAAATGCTCATGAAGTTTTGAGGAAAGAAATTTTAAATAAGAAAAAAGGAAGTGTTTTTCTTTCTTCTTTAACAGACCCTTACCAACCATTAGAGAAAAAATACGAGCTAACTAGAAAATGTTTGGAAATTTTGCAAAGAAATAATTTTTCTGTATGCATACAAACAAAATCTTCTTTAGTTTTGAGAGATCTTGAAATTCTTAAAAAGTTTAAAGAGTGTGAAGTTGGTTTTACTATTATAACGCTAAACGAAAAAGTAAGAAAAGATTTTGAACCATTTTCTTCTTCTGTTGATGAAAAGTTAAAAGCATTAAAAATCTTGAAAGAAAATGGAATAAAAACCTTTGTTTTCTTCGGCCCAGTTTTGCCCTTTCTTTCAGATGAAAATCTTGAGGAATTTTTTGAAAAACTTTCAGGCTTAGCTGATTATTTTTTCGTTGACAAACTAAACCTTAAGCCAGGAGTTTGGGAAAAATGTGAAAAAGTTTTAAGGGAAAAATATCCTGAAATTTTAGGAAAATGGAGAGAAGTGTTTTTTGGAAAATCCAATTATTACAAAGAACTTAAAGAAAAAATAGAAGGAATTTGCAAAGAGAAAAAATTGAGTTGTACTTTTTGCTATTAAAATGGCCTCTGTTCCCTTCTTTGCAAAAACAAGGCCGCTAAATTTCCTGTTTTAGCCAGTAAATCGTTGTAAAAAATTTCTAAATCTTTCTCGCTCAACCTAGCTCTTTGGTCAGCCTCTATTAAAACAGAAGGTATGCCATAATTTGAATGACCGCATAAAGCTAAAATAACAGAGGAAATAAAATTAGCTCTTTCTATAAATTCACTTTCCCCTAAAAAATCTATTCTTATAGGCCTATCAAATTCAGCAGTTTTCAAGTAGAAAGAAAAAATTGAATGAGCTATTTTACCAAATTCCTTTAAAATTGGATGTCTTTCAGGAGAAGAAGAATATTTGAAAACAAAAGTTCTTTCACCTAGATTTAAAGTATAAGTAAGCAAGTTTGAATCTATCGTTTTGTTTAAAAGCAATTTAACATCCGGAGCTATTTCTTTTTCTTTTGATAAAATTTTTTGAGTAACTATTTCACAAAACCTAGTTCCGCGAGAATCTTCAACTATGCCAGCTAAAATAGTTTTATTCTTTTGCGCTTCCTTAAAAAGCTCTAAGTAAGCTTCTATTAGATTTTGATAAGTTTGGAAAAGTAAAGAATTTATTGGCCTTTCTATATAGTGTGGTACTACAGATCCATCTAAAAGAAGGATATCAGGCTTAAAATTTTTAATAACTTCAGTTGCATTCTTAACTTCAACTATTTGCCTCTCAAAATTTGAGTTTAACTCAAGCTCTATATCTGTGAATGGGTCAAAAACAATTTTGGGTATAAAAGACGGAAAAGAATCGGGCCAATAATCAACCTTTTCTATTTTTCCATTTTTAAAGTAGAAAATAACACCAACTGCTCTTAAAAGCATTATGTCTATTCCATGGAATGAATGTCTTACCAAACCTCCATCTATGCCTGCTACGCACAAATCATCCAATTTCCCCTTGCTCATCATTTGAATGATTTTTTCCTCCAAAATTTCTTCGTCTACACTTAAGTTAAGCTTAGAAATTTCCCTCAAAAAATTACCAACTTTTTTCCTAATATTCTCTATTTCAACAATTTTATTTGCAAATTCTTCTGTCAATTCGAAAAGTTCCTTCACATCCTTAATTTAAGAATATTTATTATTTAAAACATAAGGCTAAATTATGAACCTTGAGAAGTTTAAAACTTTTATTTTTGATTTAGACGGAACTATTTGGAATCTTGAGGAAATTTTTCCTGGTGCTATTGAAGCTATAGAAAGACTTAGAGAAGAAAAAAAGCAAATCCTTTTTGTTACAAACAACACATTCTTTTCAAGAAAAGAACTAATCGAAAAAATTAATGAGCTTGGCTTAAAATTGAGGGAAAATGAATTAATTTCTGTTTCTCAAGTTATTGATGAATACCTTAAACTTAAAAATGCAAGCGCTTTTGTTATAGGTGAAAGTTTAAAAGAGGATTTGGCTGAAAGAATTGATACAAAAGGTAAACCAGATTTTCTGGTTGTTGGATACGATGAAAAATTCAACTTAGAAAAGCTTACAGAGGCTTATGAAATTTTAAAAGGCGGTGCTAAATTTTTGGCCAGTTCTTACGGAAAAATTTTCATCAAAGGAAATAAAGTCCTTCCCGGAGCAGGAACAATAGTTAAAGCTATAGAGCACATGAGTGGAAAGAAAGCAGTAATTTTGGGAAAACCATCTGATTATATGCTTTCTTTCCTTAACATGTTTGTTTGTTCGCCAATGAAGGAAACAGTTTTAATAGGGGATGAACTTGAATCAGATATTTTATTGGGCAAAAAAGCTGGATTTTATACAATACTAGTTAGAACAGGAATTGATAAGGAAGCAGGTAAAAAAATAAAACCAGATTTAATAATCGATTCAGTTTCTATGATTTAAGGCTCTTCTATACCACTTTAAAATTGGGTGATTTTTAAATTTTTGAACTATATTTTCTAAACTCACTAAGCTATTCTTTAAAAATAAATTGCCTTTAGGAGTTAAGGTATAAACTTTTCTAAGCCTTCCCTTAACTTCGCGTGTCTTGCAAATAACATGGCCTTTCCTTTCCTGATTTTTAAGCTCAGGATAAATTCTACCATTTTATCTCTCATAAAACCTTCTGAAATGCGGAAAGCTGGGCTCCCCCATTTAAGAATATAGCATAAAGCACTATCAGATCTTTCAAGTCGTTTATAAATTCCCTTTCTTTCTTCTCATAAAATTCTCTTTGAGCTGGAAAAATTATTGAATATTTTTGCATAAAAAAATAGAGAAAAGTTAAATTTTTATTCTTTTTGAAACGTATAATTTTAAAAACAGAGTATAATCTTATTTAGGTGATGACTTTCAAAAAAGAAAAGTTTTACATTACTACAGCAATTCCTTACATAAACGCACCTCCTCACTTAGGCCATATATTAGAATTTGCTCAGGCAGATGTTTTAGCAAGATTCAACAAATTGCTTGGAAAGGATGTTTTTCTTGTAACAGGCTCGGACGAAAACAGCCTTAAGAATGTGAGAAGTGCAGAAGAAATTGGAATTAGTACTCAAGAGCTATGCGATAAAAATTCTGCAATATTTAAAGAAGTTGCAACTTCTTACGGGCTTTCGTTCAACAAATTTTTAAGATCTTCTGACAAAAATGAGCATTGGCCTGGTGTCTGGAAGTTGTGGAACCTTTGCAAGGAGGCAGGGGATATTTATTTAAAAAAATATAAAGGTCTTTATTGTGTTGGATGCGAGGCATTTTATACAAAAGATGAATTAGTTGATGGAGTTTGCCCAGAACATGGAACTAAGCCTGAAATTGTTGAAGAAGAAAATTACTTTTTCCGTCTTTCAAGATATCAAGATGAGTTAAGAAAAATTATAGAAGAAAACAAGTTGAAAATAGTCCCAGAATTTAGAAAAAATGAAGTTTTAAGCTTTATAGATAAAGGATTAGAAGATTTCAGCATATCACGCTCAAGAGAAAGAGCAAAAGGATGGGGAATTCCTGTTCCTGGTGACGAAAGTCAAATAATATACGTTTGGTTTGATGCTCTATGCGTTTATTTAACAGGAATTGGGTTCGGAAAGGATGAGGAAAAATTTAAAAAATGGTGGCCTGCAGATATTCATGTAATTGGCAAAGGCATAACAAGGTTTCATGCAATATATTGGCCTGCCATCCTTCTTTCAGCTGGATTAGAATTACCAAAAACAATTTTTGTTCATGGATATATTACAGTAGAAGGACAAAAAATGAGTAAGTCATTGGGAAATATTGTAGATCCTAGAGAATTAATTAAAAAGTATAATCCAGATTTTGTGAGATATTTTTTGCTGAGTGAAATTTCGCCTTTTGAGGATGGAGATTTTTCAGAAAAAAGGTTAATAGAAAAAGTTAACAATGAATTAATAGCAAATTTTGGCAATTTTGTGTATAGAGTATTGAGTTTCCTGAAAAAGAATTTCAACTCAAAAGTACCTGAGCCTGGAGAAATTAAAAATGAAGAAAGGGAAATTTTGAAAAGAATTGAAGAAACAAAGGAAAATGTTAAAAGATATATAGAGGAATTTAGGATAAATGAAGCTTTAAGAGAAATTATTCTATTGAGCAAAGCTGGGAACCAATACTTCCAATCCAAAAAGCCCTGGGAAAATTTTGAAAAGGATATAGAGGATTGCAAAACAACTTTATACATTTCCTTCAACTTGGTTAAAGCTTTATCTATTCTGCTACAACCTTTCATTCCATTTTCATGCGAAGAACTTTGGAAACAGTTGAACTTCAAAAGCTCTATTAATGAACAAGAATTTGATAAATTAGATAAGCTTGAAATCGAGCCTGAGCATAAAATCGGGGAAATTAAGCCTTTATTCAAAAAATTGGAGGTGGTTTGATGGAAATAAGCTTTGAAGATTTTAAAAAGCTCGATATGAGAATAGGGAAGGTTGTAGAAGCAGAAAAAATAGAGGGAAGTAGGAATCTTATAAAACTTAAAGTAGATTTTGGAAATGAGCAAAGGACTGCTGTTTCTGGAATAGCTCAGTGGTACAAACCTGAAGAGCTTGTAGGAAAGAAGTATGCATTCATCCTAAATTTAGAAAGAAAAAAGTTTTTTGGTGTGGAAAGCGAATGCATGATTTTGGCTGCAGAAGATAGTAAAGGAAATGTAGTTTTAATATCTCCTGAGAAAGATGTGGAAGAAGGAAGCAAAATAAGTTAAAATTATAACTTCTTTTTTTATTTTTTCAAGAAAAATATAAATTATGAAAAAAGTTAGAGATTTTATGAATCCTAAGGTAATTTATTTTTCCCCAGAAGATTCTATTTTTGACGTTGCAAAAGTATTTTCTGAAAAGGATATTTCTGGTGCGCCAGTAGTAGAAAAAGGAAAAGTAGTTGGTATAATAAGCATTTCTGACATCGTAAAATTCCTTAGTCTTAAGCTTGAATCATCAAAACTTGAATTAAGTAATCCGCTTTCCTTAACAATGCAAATTTTGAATTTAATTCAGCTAGGAAAGAAATATCTTGAATTCAAGAAAGAGATTGAAAAAATATCACACACAAAAGTTAAGGATGTTATGTGCAAAAAAGTTGTTTGTATAGGTCCTGATGACAGCTTATTAGAGGCTGCAACAAAAATGACGGAAAATGATGTTAATAGGTTGCCTGTTGTTGATGAAAACGGAAAATTAATCGGGATAATAGCAAGGGAAGATTTGGTTAGAAGTTTGCTTTCTACTCCTTAAACTTACAAATTAGCATATGCTCCTTTAAATTAAAATAAATTTTCTTTTTACAATAAGGACAAATACCCTCGGGCTCAGGAAGTTTTTCCGTCATTTAAATCCCTCATGGCTTAAAATAAAAATTTGAAATTTTAGAATTTAAAAATTTTGAAAAAATTAACTTACAGATTTTTCCTCGATAAGCACAGCATTAACTACTCCATGTTGAGAAGGTCTGGAAGTAACTCTTGCTAACCCTATTTCAGTTTTAATTATGCATCCTTTTGTTATTATTCCATGTCTTACAAAATGGGGATTTGCTGGATTTTCTTCTACCCCAAGAATTTTAACTTTCTTAGCTGTGTTTGTTTTTTTGTCAAAAACATTTGCAAATTCAACTGCTAGCGCTTTAACCTTTCTGCCACCACCTTTTGTCCTTTCAATTTTTCTCTTTTCATTCCCTATTTTTGTGTGAGCGGGATACCTTCCTAATTCATATTTTCTTTTCTTCCTAGCAATCTTCATTTCTTTTCCTGTTTCTGTCCTTCCTCTTTTTCCGTGCCAGATTGCCATAAAATCACTTATCTATAATATGGAAGTAGAAATTTAAATGCTACTTAAAAAATTTTCTTAAAATTTAAAAGATTTAAATATAAATCCTTATAATTCAATTATTCGTGAAAAAATGAGTGAAAGGCCTATAGATGTGCTAGATAAAGCAAAGGGAAAGAGAATTTTAGTAAAGCTAAAAAATGGAGAAGAAATAACAGGAGTTTTAAAAGCATTGGATTTACATTTAAACCTTTGGTTGGACGATGCAGAAATTCAAAGAAGCGAGAACAAAATAAAAGTGGGTACAATTCTTATAAGAGGAGATACTATAGTATATGCAAGCCCAGTTCAAGTTTAGTTCTTAACTTAAAATTAAAAAGCTTAAATTGCAAACAATTTTTATGGAAAGAGAAGAAGCTCTTGAACTTGTTAATACTTACATAAAAAGAGAAAATTTGATAAAGCATGCTTTGGCTGTAGAAGCTATAATGAAAAATATTGCTAAAAAACTAGGCGAAGATGAGAAAAAATGGGGTATAGCTGGCTTGTTGCATGATATAGATTTTGAAGAAACTTTTGACAATCCAGCTTTGCATGGAATTAAAGCTGGAGAAATTCTTTCTGGTAAGGTTGAAGAAGATGTTATTAAAGCTATAAGATCTCATAATTTTGAAAATAATAAAGAAGAGCCAGAAAGCAAGATGGATTTTTCCTTAATAGCAGCAGATTCCATTTCTGGTTTGATAATAGCATGTGCCTTAGTTCTTCCTTCAAGAAAATTGAACGATTTAAAGCTCGAAACTATTGAAAGAAAATTTAAACAAAAAGATTTTGCTAGGAATTGTAGCAGAGAAAGAATATTATATTGCGAAAAATGTGGAATAAGCTTAAAAGAGTTTTTTGAAATTTCTCTAGAAGCTTTAAAAAGTATAGCAAAAGAGCTTGGGCTTTAATTTTCAAAAAGTTTAAATAATATTATTCATTATCAAAAGTTATGGTGTTAAAATGGGTAAGAGAATAATAGCAAGAGCTAGAGGTAAGGGAGGGCCAAGATATAGGGCTCCTAGTCATAGGTATAGAGGTAAGTTTGAATATTTACCTATAATGGGAATAGTGGGGAAAGTTGAAGATATACTTCATGATCCTGGAAGGAGTGCTCCTGTTGCCATAGTTAAATTTGAAGATGGAAAAGAAGTTCTTCATATAGCATGCGAAGGGCTAAAAGTTGGCGATGCTATAGTTTATGGAGAAGAAGTTAAGATTGGTAATGTTTTACATCTAGAAAAAATTCCTGAAGGTACAAAAATTTTTGGGATAGAAACTTATCCCGGCTCTGGGCCTAAGCTATGTAGGAGTTCTGGAAGTTATGGAATAGTTATAGGAAAGGTAGGAGAAAAGGTTAAAGTACAATTTCCTTCTGGAAAAATTGTAGAATTAGATGGAAAATGCAGAGCAAGCATAGGTGTGCCGGCTGGTGGAGGAAGAATAGAAAAACCATGGATTAAGGCAGGAAAAAAATATCATGCAATGCATGCTAGAGGAAAATTGTTTCCAAGAGTTAAAGGTGTAGCGATGAATCCTGTCGACCATCCTTATGGTGGAAAAAGCCATAGACCAAGGCCAAGCAAAAGTGTTTCAAGACATGCTCCACCAGGAGCAAAAGTTGGAAGTATTTCACCAAAAAGATTAGGAAAGAAAAAAGGTAGATAGAAATGGCAAAAGTCTTTAAGTTTAGGGGCTATACTTTAGAAGAATTGAAAAAAATGAGTTTAACAGAATTTATGAAATTGCTAAATGCAAGGGAAAGAAGAAGTTTGAAAAGGGGCTTGACAGAAAGGCAGAAAAAACTTTTGGAAGAAATAATAAAAAATCCAGAAAAATTTCACAAGACTCATGATAGGGATATGATTATCCTTCCTCAAATGGTTGGAGCAAAAATAGGAGTTTATACTGGTGGTGGAAAAAGTGGAGAAGCTGGAGAAAAATGGGCTGTTGTTGAAATAAAGCCTGAAATGATTGGCCATAGATTAGGAGAGTTTGCATTAACTTGCAAGAGAGTTAAGCACTCTGCTCCTGGTGTTGGTGCAACTAGAGCATCTAAGCATATAGCTGTAAAGTGAAGGATTTTTATGAGAGAGGCTATAGCTACAGCAAAAAATGCAAGAATTTCCTTAAAGGATTCTGTAATCGTATGCAAAAAAATTAAAGGAATGAAAGTTGAAAAAGCTAAAAGGTTTCTGGAAGATTTAATAAATAAGAAAGTTGATTTAAAGGGAAAATACTATACAAAAGCCTCTAAAAAAATCCTGGAAGTTTTAAGGAATGCTGAAGAAAATGCAAAAAATAAAAACTTTGATTTGGAAAGAACTTTTGTTAAATTAGCAAAAGCAGATAAGGGAGAAAAATTCATAAGGCCCAGGTCAAGATGGAGGTTAAGAGGAACTGAAGCTAAATCAACCCATTTGACTATAATTTTGGAGGAAAGAAAGTGATAGAAAAAAGTTTTGTTAAAGAAGGAATAAAAAGAGCTGAAGTAGAAGAATTTCTAGCTAAAAAATTCGAAAAAGCTGGCTATAGCCACACAGAAATTTCAAGAACACCTCTTGGAACTAGAATAGTAGTTTATGCTTATAAGCCTGGGATTGTCATCGGAAAATCAGGAAGAAGGGTAGAGGAAATAGTTAAAGAAATAAAGGAAAAATTTGGGTTTGAAAATCCTATGCTGGATGTAAGAGAAGTTGAAAATCCTTTCCTTGATGCAAACATAGTTGCCAAAAGAATTGCAAGAGCTTTAGAAAGAGGTATAAATTACAAAAAAGTTGCAAATTACTATGCTGAAAAAGTTATGGAAGCAGGAGCTATAGGAGTAGAAATAAGGGTAGGTGGAAAACTTGCAGGTGTTGAAAGGTCAAGATTTCAAAAATTTAGAAAAGGTTTTATAGTTCATTCAGGCGAATACAAAGAAACCTTAGTAGATAAGGGCTATGCCCAGGCTATGATAAAACCTGGAATAGTTGGAATTCAAGTTAAAATAATGAAAGAAGCTCCAACTGAGTTGCTTTTAGAAAAAGGCTTGGAGAGTAAAGAATTTAAGTACCAAGAAGAAATAGAAAAAAAGGAGGAAATAAGTAAAAATGAAACTGAGGAAAAATAGTTTGATGTTAGTAGAGAAAAAGTATATGATTTTCTTGAATTTTAGTTTTGGTAAGTGAGTTTAGATGGCGATTCTTAAAGTCAAACAGATAAGGGAAATGAAATTAGAAGATATAGAGAAAAAAATTTCTGAACTTAAGTTGGAGCTTATGAAAGAAATTGCAAATGTAAAAATGGGGAGACCTGTAAAAAATCCTGGCAAAATTAGGGAACTTAAAAGAACTATTGCAAGGTTGCTAACTATAAAAAAAGAGAAAGAGGGAAAGAAGCAAAAATGAGCTCGATATGCCCAAAATGTGGATTGCCTTTGGAATTGTGCATCTGTAGAACTATAGAGAGAGGAGCAGAAAAAATAAAGGTTTACATAGAAAAGAGAAAGTTCAACAAGCCAATAACAATAATAGAAGGGATAAAGGAGAATGTGAAAGAAATAACATCAAAGCTTAAATCTCAGTTTGCATGTGGAGGAACCTTTAAGAAAGGGCATATAGAACTTCAAGGGGATCATAGAAACAAGATTAAAGAAGCACTTATAAAGCTAGGATATAATGAAGAGCAAATAGAAATAATATAAATTTCTAAATTTCAGTATATGCCAATAACCCCAAAAAACTTAGTAAGACATGAAATTATAGGTTTAGAGGTAAAAATAAAAGAATCTACTGATCCTACTCTTAAAAACTTAAAAGGTAGAGTAATAGACGAAACTTACAATACTTTTAAAATTGAGGTAGGGAAAAAGGAAAAAATTATTCCAAAGAAGGATTGTATATTTATATTTATCTTGCCTAATAAAACAAAAGTGCAAGTTGACGGTAAATTGCTCGTAGGAAGGCCAGAAGATAGAATAAAGAAAAAATTTCCAAGGTGGTGAAATGAGAGATATAGGGATTGATGTAAAACCTCCAGAAAAAGAATGTAAAGATCCAAAATGTCCATTCCATGGAAAATTGCCTATAAGAGGAAAAATAATAGAAGGTATAGTAGTTTCGTCAAAAGCTCCGAAAACTGTAGTAATAAGGAGGGATTATTTGCATTATGTCCCAAAGTATGAAAGATATGAAAGGAGAAGGTCTAGAATTGTTGCATACAATCCAGAATGCATAGCTGCAAAAGAAGGCGATAGAGTAAAAATTGCTGAGTGCAGGCCTTTAAGTAAAACAAAACATTTTGTTGTTATTGAAATTTTGAAAAGGTGAAAATATGGTTTATTCTTATCAATGCTTTGATAAAACATTTAAAAAAATAGTTTTGGAGTTAGGTAAAAAGGAAAGACTTACTAGAGAAGAAGTAGCAAGAATTGTTGAGCCTGAATTCCCCTTTATTCCTAAGTGTGAAAAATACAAACTTGCTTTAAAAGGAGCAGACTCTTATGCAAAAATTTTGGAAAGAATTGGCATAGCAATAAGAGCAAGTTACAAAGGAAAAGAGTATACCTTACAAATTACAGAAAAAGGAAAAGAGTATATTAAAGAACTGGAAAGGG
The DNA here is from genome assembly GCA_964506615.1 of uncultured archaeon. GTDB lineage: Archaea > Aenigmatarchaeota > Aenigmatarchaeia > CG10238-14 > SCSR01 > CALIKW01. Next base: position 3,112 of record CAZDLC010000005.1, on the reverse strand, counting down.
AGGAAATATGAAAGCGGTTAAAGCAAAAATAAAGAAAGCATTGAACGTTGGAAGCTACTTAGTTTGTCCAGATAATTCAGGAGCAAAAGTTTTGCAAATAATATCTATTTTCGGTTATAAGGGAAGGAGAAGAAGACAACCAAAAGCTGGTGTTGGAGATATGGTTAAATGCACAGTAAAAGAAGGGGATGTAAAAATAAGAAAGCAAGTTGTTAATGCTGTAATAATAAGGCAAAGAGCAGAGTACAGAAGGGCAAATGGATTAAGGATTAAATTTGAAGATAATGCAGCAGTAGTAGTTGATGAAGAAGGAAATCCAAAGGGAAGTATAATAAAAGGACCTGTTGCAAAGGAAGCTGTAGAAAGGTTTTCAGGTATAGGTAAAATTGCAAGTATGATAGTGTAAAAGGTGAAAAAATGAAAAGGCCAAAATCAAAAAAACCAAGGAAACAAAGAAAGTTTTTGTATAATGCACCTTTGCATCTTAGAAGAAAAATGATTTCTGCACATCTTTCAAAAGAATTGAGAGAAAAATATAAAACAAGAAGCATGCCTTTAAGAAAAGGGGATGAGGTAGAAGTTATGAGAGGTGAATTTAAGAAAAGAAAAGGGAAGGTTCTGAGAATAGATACAAAAAAGTATAAAGTTTATGTTGAAGGAATAACTAGGAAAAAAACTGATGGGACAGAAAGATTAGTTCCTTTTCATCCTTCTAACTTAAAGATAATAAATTTAAATCTTGAGGATAAAAGAAGGGTTAAAATACTTGAAAGAAGGGGTAAACATGGTTAAAAAATTAAAAAGACTTTTAGTACCAGAATTTTGGAAAATACCTAAGAAAAAGTTTAAATTTGCCGTTTCTCCTAGACCTGGGCCGCATAAAAAGCTTGAATGTATTCCTTTGCTTGTTATAGTTAGAGATATACTCAAGTTAGCTGAAACAGGAAAGGAAGCAAAGAAAATAATTAAGAATGGAGAAATATTGGTTGATGGAAAAGTTAGGAAAGATCATGCTTATCCTGTAGGATTGATGGACACTCTTTCCATACCAAAAATCAAAAAATATTTTAGAGTTGTGATGAAAGAAAAAGGATTGGAATTAAAAGAAATTTCTGAGGATGATTCAAAAAGAAAAATTTGCAAAATAGTCAATAAGACATGTGTTAAAAAAAATAAAATACAGCTTAATTTGCACGATGGAAGGAATATATTAATTGAGAAAGATTCATTTAAAACTGGCGACTCAATTTTAATTGAGCTTCCTTCTCAAAAAATTTTAGAGCATGTAAAGCTTGAAGAAGGCGCTTTAGCACTAATTACAAAAGGGAGCAATGCTGGAAAAATCTGTAGAGTAAAAAATTTGATAAAGAGAAGAAGCTTGATAGAATCTTCTCTAGTGTTATGTGAAATTGAAGGAAAGGATTTTGAAATTAATAAAAATTACTTAATTGTGATTGGAAAAGAAAAACCACTGGTGGAATTATGAATCCTATGAGAGAAATAAGAATTGAAAAAGTTTGCTTGAATATAGGGTGTGGAGGTGATTTAGAAAAAATTGAAAGAGCAGAAAAACTTTTAAAAAAGTTAACAGGAAGAGAGAAAGTTTTAATAACAAAATCTAAGAAAAGGTCAACTTTTGGAATTGCAAAAGGCAAGCCAGTTGGAGTAAAAGTCACTTTAAGAAAAAAGGAAGCTGTAGAATTTCTAAAAAAAGCTCTTGCAGCAGTAGATAATAAAATTAAAGAATCTAATTTTGATGAAGAAGGAAATTTTAGCTTTGGAGTAAAAGAATATATAGATCTGCCTGGCGTTAAGTATGATCCTTCAATAGGCATGCTTGGCTTTGATGTTTGTGTTACTTTAGAAAGGCCTGGATTTAGGATTAAAAGAAGAAGAAAAGAAAAAAGAAAAATACCAAAAGCACATAAAATTAAAAAAGAGGAAGCTATAGAATGGGTTAAAAAGAATTTTGGTGTTGAAGTTGAGCCCTGAGGAAATTAGCAAGCTAGTTGGAATAATATTTAAAAAAGCAGAAATAGAGAAAGATTTTAAAAAGGTTTATTTGCATGCTATGCAGAAAATTTTTGAAATAGAGACTTTTGGAGAATTTAGCGAGATCGATTTTCTTGAAATTTTCGGTGAAATAGGTGGTTAGAAAAAGGAGGGAAATGATTAAGTGCAGAAGATGTGGAAAAAAGCGCGGAGTAATAAGAAAATATGGGTTATTTTACTGTAGGCAATGTTTTAGAGAAATTGCGAAGAAAATAGGTTTTAAGAAATATAGTTAAATTTAAAAAACAAATTTTAAATATGAAAATAGTAAAAATTCTAGCTTTTTTGGCTTTAGGAATAGCAATTCTTTCACTAACTCTCAATTATTTCGTAAGAGCAGCAACTGTTACAGCAATCTCAGGGTATTTAATCCTTCTTGATCAAAAAATATCTCAAAACGACTATTTATACTTGGGCGAAAAAACTTTCTCAACCATAGTTTATTTACCAAGTAGTAATGCAGAAGGAATAGTAACATATTGTAGTTTCACCTTTCCTGACGGGACTGATGAAAGAGCTGATATAACAAAGGATGGTATAATAGATTACGCAGACCTTTACTTAGTTTCTCAATCTTTTGGATGCCAAAAAGATCAGGCGTGCTGGAATCAAAATTTTAAAATTGAGAAATGTTACTTTACTTTTTCCGGGAAAAAATTTCAGGATCCTTCTGGAGACTGCTACATAAATGAAACAGATTTGAACCTTGTAAATAAGAACTATGGAAAAACAACTAATCCATCAAATCCAAACTGTGATCTTGATGAAATTTGTAAGTCAGACGTGAACAAGGATGGAGTTGTGGATATCATAGATATAGCAATTCTTGGACGTAACTTCAAACAATATGCGAGTGAATTCGAAAATTATGCAAATATAAAGAAAGGCGATACAGATGTGAATAACGACGGGGTTGTCGATATATCAGATATAATTATTGTAGTCAGAAACTTTGGGAATATAGCAAACCAACAAAAATGCTCAACAAGTAATTTAGAAAATCTCGGGAATAATAAGTATAGAATTAAAGTGGGTGGAAAAGGACTGTACTATGTAGGAG
>CAZDLC010000004.1:3213-22249 GCA_964506615.1 uncultured archaeon | reverse complement strand
GATTTATTTGAAAGAAGACATTCTTTCTTTTAAAACTAATGCTTTAGCTTTCTCTATATCTTTTGGAAATTCCTTTCCCCTTTCTATGAAATTTTCCTCTACCTTTTTTGCTTCAAATTTTTCAACTAAATATCTTTTAATTTTTTCTACATCAAATGGTTTGCAAGAAAAAACATCTATGCTAGCAAAGCCATAGCCGATAAAAGTATGAATGCTTATATGACTTTCAGCGATTAAGATAAAAGCAGAAATACCACCTTTGTCAAAGGAATTTGGATTTCCTTTATGGAAAATTATGTGGGGTGGAGATATTTTATGCATACCCATTAATTCTGGTAATTCTTCTAGAATTTGGTAAATAAAACTCATGTTTGAGATTTTTTCTTCATTACAACCGTATAAATCTAAAGTTAAATGAGGTCCAAACATTTCTTGCCTTTTTTTTCTTCTTATAGAAAAAGGTAACTTACTAAAATTTAAATTTTACTGAACTCTTTCATATATTTTCTTTTAAATTTTAAAAAAGATCCAATTGTTTTTTCCTTTTTTAAGTTTTATTAAACAAAACCTTCCTTTAAGCTTCTTTCCATTTATTTTAAAAACAATTTTTCCTTCTTCCATCTTTTCAAGCTCATAACTTCCTCTATCCCAAATTTCAACCTTTCCAGCACCATAAAAGCCTTCCGGAATTGTTCCTTCAAAATTTGCATAATTTAAATCGTGATCTTCCACTTGAACAGCAAGCCTTTTTATCCCTTTTTTGTTTAAAGGCTCTTTTGGTATAGCCCAGCTTTTTAGTTTACCATTCATTTCAAGCCTTAAGTCATAGTGAAGCCTTCTTGCTTGATGTTTTTGGATGACATAAATTTTCTTGCTCACATAAAACTTTATATTAGCATACTTAATGAATTTTATGAAAAAAATAAAGAAAGGAATAGAAGAATTTAATAAGTTTAGAGCTCCTGAAGCTACTGCGGAATTGATTTCTTTTAAAAATAAGGTTTTGGAAGTTAAATTTAGCGGCCCATTTTGCTTTAGTTGCGGAATTTACGATTATTTTGAGGATTTAAAAATCTTTTTAGAAGAGCAAGATTTAAAAACAGAAATAAAAAGTATAGAGGAAGTTGAAGATGGTTTTTTAGTTAAGTTCAAAGTGGTTCGATGATAGAAAGAATAAAGATTTTGAAAGGTGAAATTGGTGATTTGGTTAAAGAAAAAATCAGGGAATTTGAAAAGAATGGAAAATCGAATAAGAAAATTTTTCTAGAGCTTTGCTTTTGCATTCTTACAGCAAATTTTAATGCGAAAAGAGCTATAGAAATTCAGCAAAAAATTGGGGACAAATTTTTAAGTTTAAGCGAAAAAGAACTGGAGAAAAAACTAAGAGAGTTTGGACATCGCTTTCCTAAGACAAGAGCAAGATATATTGTTGAGGCAAGAAAATATAAAGATTCGATTAAGAAAATAATAGAATCTTTTAGTGATGAAAAAGAAGCAAGGGAATGGCTCTCTCAAAATATAAAAGGAATTGGCTATAAGGAAGCGAGCCACTTTTTAAGAAATATAGGTTATAAAAATTTGGCCATAATAGATTTTCACATCTTAGATTTCTTGGAAAAAAGTAATATTATTAAGAGGCCGAAGAGCTTAACTAAGAAAAATTATTTAGAGATAGAGAATATTTTGAGCAAAATTGCAAGGAAGCTTGATTTAAGCTTAGCTGAATTGGATTTATATCTTTGGTATGCAGAAACAGGAAAAATTTTGAAATAATCAAATTAAAACACCTTTCAAATAATTTTTCTTTGATTCCACCACTTTCACTTTCACAAATTTTCCCAAAATTTCCTCATCACTTTCAATTACTATAGGCTTATAGCAGTAATTCCTTCCTATCCAAGTATTTTTGCTTCCTTTCTCATCTATAAGAACTTCTCCTTCCCAGCCAATCCATTTTTCATTTACTTCTTCCTTAATTTTATTCACAAGCTCATGAGCTTTTTTAGACCTTTCCTTTACAATTTTTTTATCCAATTCTTTCATCTTACTAGCTTGAGTTAATGGTCTTGGACCGAACTTAGAAATGTTAACAACATCAAACTTAACTTTCTCCAAAATTTTTAATGTTTGTTCAAAATCTTCCTCCCTTTCTGAAGGAAATCCAACTATTATATCAGTAGAAAGAGTTATTTCCGGAATTTCTTTCCTAAATTCTCTAATTATTCTTAAAAATTCCTTTACGCTATATTTTCTGTTCATGCTATCTAAAACTTTATCGCTTCCGGATTGTAATGGAATGTGCAAGAATTTAAAAATTTTTTCATTTTTATAAACTCGAATCAAATCCTTTAATATATTTTTTAAACTTGCAGGATTCATCATCCCCACTCTTACAAAAAATTTTCCATTTATTTTGCAAATTTCTTCGAGTAAGCAAGCTAAATTTTTTCCGTTAAAGTTATAAGAGGAATTGTCTTGCGAAGTAATCCAAATTTCCTTTTTCCCTTCCTTTATAGCATCTTCAACATCTTTTATTATCAAATCAGAAGGAAAGGAAAATAAAGGACCTTTATTAAACCTTACTATGCAATAGCTACATGCAAAATTGCAACCAGTAGAAATTTGGGTTATGTGAATTACCTTACTTCTTTGAACTCTTGGCAAACATACCTTAGGCTCCTTTAAATTTTCTAAGAAAACAACCTTTTCTCCTTTCTTAGTTTTTTCAACAGCTTCAACAATTTTTTGAATGGAATTTGGGCCTACTAAACTTGCATTTGGATTAATTTTTTCTATCAATTCTCTTTGGGTTGATGGCATACAGCCAGCAACTATTAATGGCTTTTTTGTCTTAGAAAATCTTTTAATTTCATTTATCATTCTTTTTTCAGTCGGTAACTTAACATTACAAGTAATTAAAATATTCAAATCGCTTTCTTCTTCCTTATCAACAATATCAAAACCACTTTTTCTAAGCAATCCTGCAATTATTTCTGAATCTGAAAAACTTGCAGAGCAACCAAAAGCTAAAATGTAAACTTTCATATTAATTAAATAACCTTTAAAAACAAAAAATCAACTTTCTTCAGATTCTTCTCCTTTAAGCCTTTTTATTCTATTTTCAATTATTCTTAAAATTTTTTCCGGTTCTTTTATTCCTTTTATCCTAATATTTCCTTTCACTCCCTTTACAAAAACATCTCCAAAGTTAAAAATCCTTCCAACCCACGATTTTAACAAGGTTACATCTGCAACACTTTGGTAAGGTATAGAAACTTCTTTTTTTGAAATTATTCCCTCTATTTTTTTAATTTCATTTTCTGTTATCACATATTCTCTAACAAGCTTTTCAGATTCAGGCTCAAGCAAAAGGATTAAAGCTATGGAAAAAAAGAATAGAAAAATTACTTGCGAGTATAAGCTTGAAAAATTTAAGGAAGGTAAGAGTAAAATCAAGAATAAGGCAAGTAGGATGAGTAAAAAATAATTCCAGACATAAGAAATCCTTGAAGTCTTGCATTTTATTCCTTTTATTTCTTCCATAATTGATTATTATTTTAAAAGTTATTTCAATTTTTTTACAACGTACAAATCTACAAAGTATTTTACTTTCGGCTTTTTATGAAATTTGAAAGTATGCGGAAGAATAAATTCATACTTCAAAATTTTTTCAACTTTTGCATTAAAACTTTCTATAAAATTTTTAAGAAAAGCTCTTGTTTTCTTTCTTCCATTCTTATGCAAAGTATAAATTCTTTCTCCACATCTTAAAGCTGCTTCTATAAAAATTCTGTCAGCATGTCTTGTTTTAACACCAAATGGAGGGTTTTGTACTATGGTATTTGCCTTAGAGAACCAGTTTCTTATATCGCATATAACAAAAAATACAGGCAATTTTTTTGAAGAATAAATTTCATGCCTTTTTAAATTTTCCTTCGCAACTTTTATCACGTTTTTATCTATATCTATTCCTACCACAAGCTTAGCTCCGAGCAAAGCAGCTCCTATAGCAAGCCTTCCTGAGCCGCAGCCAAAATCAAAAACAACTTTATCTTTAATATCTCCGTGCAAATAAGCTAAATTTAGAATTTCAGCAGCTAGGTTACCAGTTATCGTATATTGCTCCAAGCTAGGCTTTGGATACTTTGGCTCTGCCAATTTTTGTAAAAGAATTTGAAGTTCTGATTTTTTTATCATATTTTCTCAGCAATATACAAATTGTGCTTATTTCTTAAAATCCTTACTTTAATTTCATCCCCAATTTCAGCTTCACAGTTTAAAATTGTTAAACTTCTATTTCTTGCTACGCCAATCATTTCATTCTTCATCCAACCAGGAGCTAAAATTTTTACTCTTGCTTTTTCCCCCTTTTCAAAAACTATTGGATAAATTTTTACTTTTTTTATACCAAAATCTTCTGGCCTAATCCTTAGCTTTACTTTAAACTCTTTTTCCCATTCTTCAATTTTTCTAAAAAACTTCCACCAGTTTAATGCCTTTACTCCTTCAATTTTTCTACCATATTTATGAATTTCATACTTTTGAATTCCAAGAAAAGGCCATCTCTTATTTTTGTTTATGCTTTTTGTAAATTCTATTATCTTTGGTATTTCTTCGTCGTTTATTCCAGGTATCCAAACAGGTGTTATCAATAGCTCTATACCACTTTCAGCTATATATCTTGCGATTTCCAAAATTTTTTTCACATCATAGCTTTTATCTCCAGCTAATTTTTTTGCTAATTCTTCGTTTAAAGCATGTAAAGAAAGGTTAATTCTGTGAAGTCCTGCTTCTTTAAGCTCATCAACAAGCTTTTCTGTAAGTAAAGTACCATTAGTTTCTATTGCAATACTTTCTACATCCATTTCAGAAATTTCTTGAACAAGCTCAACTATTTTTTTATAAGTTAAAGTTTCACCCACAGAATCTAAGAATGCATGGATTTTGCCTTTAAATTTTATTAACTCTTTAACCCATTCAACTAAATAATCCAATTCTGCAATATATTCTGTTGTATGGAATTTTGAAAAGGGGCCTGAATCTGTTGAACAGAAAGGACAATTTAGATTGCAAATTGAAGTTGGCCTTATTTGTAAAAGATTTGTACCCCTATCTATTATACCTATTTGAATTAAACCTACTAATGGAATTTCCGCATCTTCAGGTATTTTTACTAATTTTTTCATAAAAAAATTTAAGCGCAAATTTGAATAAGTTTTTTGTGAAAATCTTAAGTTCCTTTAAAATTAGTTAAAATTAAAAGGATTTTTATGGAATTCTTGCTTAAGGAATTCCAAAAGGAAAGATATAGAAAAATATATGGAGAAGATTTTTTCGAATTTTTAAAAATTTTGCCCCAATCGATAAGAGTAAATACAATTAAAATTTCTGTAAAAGATTTTAAAAGGAAAGTTGAGGAAAAGGGCTGGAAGCTTAAAGGTTTTGATTGGTATGATGAAGGATTTTATGTAGAAGCAAACGAGAATATAAGCAAAACCATAGAGCATCAAATTGGATACTTTTTTATTCAAAATGCTTCTAGTATGGTTCCTCCTTTAGTACTTGATCCAAAAAAAGATGAAATAATACTTGATTTGTGCGCAGCACCGGGAGCTAAAACAACTCAGCTTGCCCAAATCATGGAAAATACAGGAGTTATAATAGCTAATGATGTAAAAGTAAAAAGGATAAGAGCTCTTAAAGGAAATTTGCAAAGGATGGGAGTAGTAAATACTGTTATTACAATTATGGATGGAGGGAAATTCTGGAAGACTGGCTTAAAATTTGAAAAGATTTTGCTCGATGTTCCATGCAGCGGGAGCGGAAGCCTTAACCCAAGAGTCTTTCAGCAAATCGGAAAGTATACTTTAAACTATTTGAAGAAAATTCAGAAAAGGCTTTTGATTTCTGCTTCTAAATGTTTAAAAAAGGATGGAATTTTAGTTTATTCAACTTGTTCGCTAGAGCCTGAGGAGAATGAAGAGATAATTGATTTTGCTATAAAAAAGCTTGGGCTTGAAACTGAAGAGATAAAGATTAAAGGGTTAGAATACATTGAAGGTTTGAGAAGCTGGAATGGAAATGTTTTTAGCGAAGGTGTGAAAAGGGCTATAAGAATTATTCCAAAAGAAAAGGAAGGTTTTTTCATATGCAAGTTGAGAAAGTAGAATTTTATCCAAGAGAAGAATTGGAAAGGATAATTAATAAAAACTATGGAGCTAAAATAGACTTGAGAGATTATGTTATTCTTCTAGGAAAAGAGAATAAAATATGGATTTGCAGCAAAAAAATTTTTGAAGTAGATCTTAAAAAACTTAAAGTAAATTCTTTTGGTCTTTATTTCGGGAAGATAAAAAGGAATGAAAAAATACACTTATCTCCAGAAGGAGCTCAGATTGTTGGAAAAAATGCTGTTAGAAATGTTTTGGAGTTAAGCAAAGATGAAGCAAGAAAGTTTATGGAGGGAAGTGATTTAAAAATTAAAATTCCAGAAAGTTGTGAGCCACACAATTTTGTTATACTTAAAAGAGGGGATGATATACTTGGATGTAGCCTAGCATTAGAAGATGGAATAAAGAATTTGCTACCAAAATCTAGAAGGATAATCTCTAGTTTTAAAAAATAAAAAATAAAAGAAATTTTATTCTTCTATTTCTTCCCTAACTTCTTCAACTTCAGAAGGTTCGGCTTTTTCACCTATGGCAAATCTATTCCTAACTTCCTTTATTCTTATATGAACTTTATCTCCTTTTTTTGTTCCGTTTACAAAAACAACAAAATTCTTTACTCTAGCTATGCCGTCGCCTTTTGAGCCTACTTCATTTATTTCAACATCGTACTCTTCTCCTACTTTTACAGGCTTGGGCAAATCTATTTTCCCGAACCTTCTTCCGAAACTTCGACCTTTCATTTTAAAACCTCCTTACTTTAACTATTCAGTCAACCTGAATAGGTTAAGAAATAGTCATCAATCGGTTAAAATCAACCTCCTCTTTTGTATTTCACTATCAATACTTGGATAATAAAGTTTTTAAGCTTTTCCATATAAACATTTCATAATGGAAAGTATAGAGGAAGTTTATATAGACTCAGCTAAAAAGCTGAGAAAAAGCCTTCCAAAATTTATAGTTTTGATTTCTTCTGCAATTTTAATTTGGATATTTGGAATGGTAGTTTTTATTCCTTTAACTGAAGGAATAAGAATTTTGGATATAGATACATCAAGATTAGTTAGCTTAATAATAATTTTTGCCCTCGTTCTTCTTATAGTCCTTTCCTTCAATGAAATAAAAAATATCTCTTATGCTTGCGCAGGTTTTGTAGCATACTACATAGGAAGTGAAAGGGAAAAAATAAGCGACAAAAGATTGTTGAGATTAAGAAGATCATTTACGAATTTAGCAAACGTTTTACTAGCTTCTTTCTTTTTCATACTTTTCAAGCCTTTACTCGAGCAACTCCATTCAGCTTTAGCAGGAATTGTTTTAATAATCTTAATAATTTGGGCTATAATAGCCTTAGTAAGCGTTGCAATGGTTTTGGGAAGTGAAATAGAGGAGGCTGCAATTAAATTCGCAGAAAGTTTAGAAAAAAGAATTAAGAAAAGAGCTAAACGAAAATAAATCTTGCATTTTCCTTTGATTTTTTAACTAAAACTTCTTCCCCTTCTTTAATTTGGAAGTATTTTTCGAAATTATCAGCTAATATTAGCCCAATTCCCTTTTCTATCTTAACTTTAATTTTTGAATTTTCGCTAACCACAAAACTTTTTATTTTCTTTCCAAACAGATTGTTGAAAGAAATTCCTATTCCTTTTTTAAATGGCTTTCCACCAGTAGAAGAATAATAAGCTGTAGAGCCAAAGGGTGTTGAAATTATTACACCATCTCCTACCAAACCTTTGAATTTTTTTCTGTTAACAACCAGAGAAAACTTTAAAGCTTTAGTTGGAATTTTATTGTGAACTTGGATTTCATTTAATCCCAAAATCTTTTTTCCTTTAAATCTTGCTTCAACCTTAATTTCTTCATGAATTTTAAATTTGCCTTCTGAAATCTTTTTCAATATTTTCTTCAAATTTTTAGAAGAGTATTCATAATTTCTCCAAATTTTTGAATCGTACTTTATGACAAGCTTGGGAACAGAAGGATATTTTCTTTCGCTGTATAAAATTGTTCCATCCCCTCCAAAACTCAAAACAATTTCAGGATTTTTTCTAACAATTTTGAATCCAAAATTTTTCAGAATTTTTTTTAACTTTCTTTTATCGTACTTGCTAACTATTGCTACCTTCAACCCATCGCCTTTCTTACTCTTTCTTTTGCAATTTCAAGAGCAGCCTCTCGAGGAGAAATTTTTTCAGTAGTTTTTTCCAAAACAAGTTTTGTATTTTTCCTAATTTTTTCTTCTATAAGCTTAAAAGCTTTTTTCTCATCAAATCCCATGTATTCAGCATAGCTAGAAATTACTCCACCTGCATTAGCTACGAAATCAGGAACTATTAAAACTTTTCTTTTGTTCAAAATTTTTTCAGCCTCAGGAGTTATAGGTATGTTTGCACCTTCTACTATAAGTTTGGCTTTAACTTCATTAACATTCTCCAAATTTATAACATCAGCTAAGGCAGCTGGTATAAGAACATCTACATCTAAGCTATAAATTGCAGAATTTGGTAAAATTTTACCATCTTTATATTCAGTTACTTTTCCAGTTTCTTTTTTAATTTCAATTAGCTTTTCTATATCCAAGCCATTTTCATTATAAATGCAACCTTTACTATCGCTTACAGCAACAATTTTTAACCCTTTCTCTGCCAAAAATTTAGCTGCGAAAGAACCAACATTACCAAAACCTTCTATTGCTATCTTTACTTCGCTTAAATCTAGACCTAAAAATTCTAGAGCAACTAAGGTTGAATGAAAAACACCATAGCCTGTAGATCCCAATTCATGGGGTAAGCCGCCTAAATCTTTTGGTTTACCTGTAGCAGATTTAAGATTTCCATTTCCTTCAACAAACCATCTCATTTCTTCCTCGCCCGTGTTTATATCTGGGGCTGCTATGTAAATTTCTGGTGCTATTCCCTTTAGAGCTTTACCAAAAGCTGTTAAAAGTTCTCTTTTTCTATCTCTATCTTTAATCTCTTCATTACTTGCTATTATACCAGATTTCCCTCCGCCAAAAGGCAATTCTGCTAGCGCACACTTCCATGTCATTACCCTTGCTAACCTAAAAACTTCCTCTTTAGTAACTGTAGGAGTCATCCTTATTCCTCCTTTCCCTGGCCCAAGTGCAGTATTATCTATAACTAAAATAGCATTCAGCTTAACCTTTGGGTCATAAATTTCCAAAATTTTTTCAGGACCAAATTCATCTTTTTCTATCATTCTATCCCCAAGTTTTTGAGCCAATCTCTTATTTCTTCTTCTGGCAAAGCACCAACAAATTCATCAACAATTTCCCCGTTTTTAAATAGTTTTACGTTAGGTATTCCCATTATCCCATACTTTTCAACTAGCTTTGAAGCCTTATCTACATTAACCTTAACTAATACTATTTTTCCTTCAAATTCTTTTGCAATTTTTTCAAGAATAGGAGAAAGCACTCTACAAGGCATGCACCAATTTGCATAAAAATCTACTAGAACCGGTATGCTACCAGATTTTTTAATTACTTCTTTTTCAAAATTCTCTTCGTTTATTTCAACTATCATTTGTGCTCCCAATCTGCAGAAAATTTTGTTTTAATTTCGTGTAAATAATTATAAGCTTCTAAAGCTGCCATTGCTCCTGTTCCGGCTGAGACAACTATTTGCTTGTAAGGTATATTAGTAACATCGCCTGCCGCGAAAATTCCAGGTCTTACTTCTTCAGAATTAGGATAAAAGGTTTGGCACCTTAAGTTTACAACTATTTGTCCATTTTCATCAGTTTTAACTAAATGCTTAACAAAGTCTGTTTTTAGTTCAGAGCCGATTTCTATGAAAAGTCCATCGCATTCCAATTCCATTTCTTCACCAGTTTTCAAATTTTCTATTACCAAACTTTTTAAAAATTCATCTCCCTTAACTTCTTTAATTATGCAGTTTAATAAAAACTCTACATTTTCCTTTTTCTTCAATTCCTCTAAATTCTTTTCAAAAGCTTTGAATTCTTCTCTTCTATGGATTAAGTAAACCTTTTTTGCAATAGAACTTAAATAAAGGGCTGCATCGATAGCTGAATTTCCTCCCCCTACAACACTAACTATTTTATTTTTAAAAAGTGGGCCGTCGCAAACTGCACAATAGCTTACTCCCTTTCCCAAAAATTTTTCCTCGTTCTTTGCTCCCAATTTTCTCGGAGTTTTTCCAAAAGCGAGAATTAAGCTTCTTGCTAAAAATTCTCTTCCGGCAGAAGTCTTAACTAAAAATTCTATTTTTTCAGCTTTTACTATTTCCTCTATACTATTTACTTCATCAAAAATTATTTGAGCACCTGCTTTTAAAGCCTGTTCTTGAAATTTTTCAATCAATTCTTTTCCGGCTATTTCTAAGAATCCTGGATAATTTTCTATTTTTGATGCTTCAGCTGCCTGACCGCCAACTTCTTTTGTTATAACCAAAGTTTTTAAATTCCTTCTACAAGCATAAATGGCTGAAGATAAGCCTGCAGAAGAGCCACCTATTATTATCACATCATACAATTCCATAGAATTTAATTAAAGAGATATTAAATAAATACTTAACTAATTACTTTTTGATGAAAGTAATAGAAAAAATAGTTTTGGTAACTATAATTTTAGCAGGATTTATCTTCGCTGTTTCATTTAGCACGCTTTATGCCCAAGTTCATATTTATGAAGGAACAGCCTGCACGTGCACTTTACCAATCCCCCTTCTCATACCAACATTTTCTTCTCTAGGAATTTTTGTTGGATGTATAGTTTATTACTTAATCTTCCCTAAAATCGAGGAAAGTAAGGAAAAAGCAAGAAGGGATTTGGAAATTTTTCTTGAACTATTGCCGATGAATGAGAGGGAAATTTTAAAAGAAATAATACAAAATGGCGGAAAAATTTTGCAGAGCAGAATATCCACAAAGTTCGGGAAAGTAAAAACTTTTAGGATTCTGGAAAGTTTGAGGAAAAGGGGTATTATAGAAAAAGAAAGTTACGGAAAAACTAATGTAATAAAAATTTCAGAGAAATTTGAACAAATTTTATCTTAGTTATTCAAAAAGTTGCGAGAATTCTATAACATTAATTTTCTTGCTTGCTTCTTTCAAGCAAATATAGCAAAGAGGGCATGAAGTTATTAAAAGGTTTACTTTAACTTCTTCTGCCTGCTTTATTCTTTCTTTTGAAATTTCCCTTGAAAGTTCTGGGAAGTTTGATTTAAGCCCTCCCCCTCCACCACAACAAAAAGCATTTTCTCTATTAAATTCCATTTCAACAAAATCTCCGGCAAGTTTTATAACTTCCCTAGGTTCTTCATATACGTTTGCGTATCTTCCCAAATGGCATGGATCGTGATAAGTTATTTTTCCTTCAACCTTCTTAGGCTTAATTTTCCCCTTTTTAACAGCTTCTGAAATTGTTTGAGTTATATGTTTAACTTCTATATCCCAGTTTTTTAAAAGTTTTGGATATTCTTGAGAAAAAGTTTTGAAGCAAGCTGGACAAGAAGTTATGATTTTTTTGACAGAATGCTCTTTAAAAATCTTAAAATTTTTTTCAGCAAGTTTTTTTGCATCTTCTTTATATCCAGCATTTAAAACAGGAGAACCACAACAAACTTCCAAATCTTTCAATTCTATAAAGTCTATTCCAATCTTCCTTAAAATTTTTCTGTAATTTTCTCCAACTTCTTTTACAACAAATTTTGTTAAACAGCCTGGATAATACAATACATTTCCTCCTCTTAATTTTTCAAGAAATTTCATCATATCCACCCAAAAAAGAAAGCTATTCCGAAAGAGATTAAAATTATACCTGCAGTTAGCCTCATGTATTTTCTTAGCTCAATTCTTTTCTTTTCCGCTTCCTCAACTTTTAAAAAACCAAAATAGAAAATTAAAGTTAAAATTAACAAAGGAATAACAAAAAAGATGTTATACCAGACTAAGTAGAGAATGGCCTCTGTCCAAGAGATTTTTTTAAGGAACAAAGAAGAGTTAAGGAAAGAAACATAAAGTAGTGGGAAAGCTCCTGCACAAGGAATTTCAACCAAGCTTACAAGCAAACCTAAAAGAATGGCAGAAGGTAAAGTTGCTGCCTTTATTAGTTTTTCTATTTTTGGTTTTGCAAATTTTGGAATTTCTAGAGAAATGCCTTTTCCGTAAAAGAAGAAATCCTTAGCTTCTATTATTCCTAAGGCTATGATGATTCCTCCTAAGGTGTATCTAATTATTTGAATGTAGCCTAAGTAGTAAGTTGTTATAGAAATAGCATTTAGGAGTAAATACATGAAAGAGAAATAAACTAGAAATATTACTAGCGAGTAGGAAATTCCTATAAGAAGAAGCTTTTTCCTTGAGCCCAAAGCTAGCATGTAACTTACCATGAAAAAAAGAACTGACAAAGCGCAGGGGTTAAAAATCCCATCAACTAGCCCGGCAAGTAACCCAATTAAAATTGTTGGAAGTTTGCTTATATCTCCCAAAAATGGATGGTAATAATTTTGTGAAATAGCTGGAATTGATAATGGAAATAGAAGAAGAGCTTTTTTCATACTTTCACCTTCACCTTAATTCTTCCTCTTAAAAAGAAAAATATAGCAATTAGTGCAATTATGCAACCCAAAACTATGCCTAAAATTGGTAAAGATATAGAAAAAAGTAATGGAGAGTGCGTAAGAGATTCTTTTCTTACAAAACTTACAAAAACTTTATCACCAATAAAAGTCATGGGAACTCCGTAAGGCTGGATTCCATATTTTTCGCATATATTTTTCCAGAAGTTTTCATTTTCTTTATTATAAAAAACTTCAAAATCATAAATTTCTATTTGCGGATATTTCATTTTCATTTCTTCTAAAAAAGGCTTTTCTTCAGCGCAATGCGGACAGCCTTGACCCCAGAAAAAATAAATGCATATCTTATCATTTATAATTTTTCCGTCCGGACAAATATTACAATTCCTGCAATTGACAATAGCTTCCTCTATCTTATCGCTATATCCAATTTCTTGAGCATAAGCGCTAACAAAAAGAATTAAAAAGCCAATTATTAGCATGAATTTTTTCATTTTCTCACTTAACAGCAATACAATTCCTTTGGAATTTTACCTTCTTCTATTTTTCCAAATGGATTTCCATATTCTCTTATATTTTCAATCATCTTTTTGTTCCCTTCAGTTTCAATTTTTTCTTTTACTGAAATTTCCCTTAACTTTCTAATAATTTCTGCAACATCAATTTGCAAGGGACAATTAATTTTGCAAGATCCACAAGTTGTACAGTAGTAAAGCCCTCTTTCAAATGCTTTCTTTAAATCGTTTATAAAGGCTGTTTTTGCAACTCCTATACCTCCAAAGTAATGATATCCATAATTGTCAAAAATTTGCCTGTAAACTGGGCAAAAGTAAAGGCAAGAACCGCAATTTATGCAGTAAAGAATTTCAGCTAAACCATTTTCTATAGCTTTACTCCTTCCATTATCTACTAAAATCAGAAAAACTTCTTTTGGGCCGTGTGCACCATAAACAATTTCTTTTTGTATATCAGCAGTTTTGCTGGGCGAAGTAATAACGTTTATGTAAGAAGGTAAAGAAGTTCCAGTTCCCCAAATAGCTAAAGCCTGGCAAATAGTTATAGCATCTTGTATAGAAGGAACTATTTTTTCTATTCCAGTAATTATTATATGCTTTTCAACAATTTTTGAAATTAATGAAATATTACCTTCATTTTCCAGAATAAAAATTCCTCCATCAGAAGAAATAACATTAGCTCCTGTCAAACAAATCTTCGAACTTAAAATTTCTTTTCTTAAATGCTCTCTAACCCAAGCAACAATTCTTTCAGCAGATTTTTCAATTTTAACTTTAAATTTTTCTTCTATTTTTTCAACAATTTTTTCTATTGGAATGTGTAAAGCAGGAGTAACAGGATGAATCGAAGCCTCTTCACAAATTTCAACTAAGAAATCTCCACAATCAGTTTCTATTATTTCGTTTCTTTTTTCTAAGAATTTCTTAACTTCTATCTCTTCCATTACATTAGATTTTGACTTAACTATTTTCTCTTCCTTTGGAATTATTTCAAGCAGGATTTTTCTTGCTTCTTCAGAATCTTTTGCCTCAAAAACTTTTATACCTTGACTCTTAAGATTTTCTACAGCTTTCTTTTTAAGCTCATTTAAATTGGAAAGCGAAGTTTCTTTTATTCTTCTTAATTCTTTCTTTAATTCTTCTGCATCAATTTTCTCCAATGACTTTTGCCTGTAAACAAGATAGCTCCTGAAAGCTTTTTCTATTTCTTCTTTTGAATTTTTAATTCTACTTGAAGCAAGCAATTCATTTAAACTCATAATTTTTAATTGAATGAAACCTTATTTATATTTTGGTTTCAAAAATTGAAACTTTAAAATTTTAAGTATTTTTCAAAATCTGACGAATTTAATTTTGTATTTAAAAAGCAAATTTTTTGTAAAAAATTGCTTTTAAAATTTCAGCAATTAGAAAGTAAGTTAATAAAATGAGAAACATAAGAAAGAAAAAGAACGAATCAAGTTGAATCAATTCGAATATAGAGCCTATTGGAGAAAATGTTATAAGAAGAATTAGAAGAGAGAATATTAAGGAAAGTAAAGTTAGAGTAGTGCTTGGCCTACTTTTATAAAACCTCTTCTTTGTTCTTATAGCAAAAGTTATAAAAATTTCTGAAAGTGAAGATTCCAAAAACCAACATGTTCTAAAGATAGCCTGCTTATTTTCTGGCAAATAAATGGAAAAACCTAAAATTGTTGCCTGAAGTAAGAATAAGATTAGGCCTATAGTTAAGAAGTCGAAGAAAGAACTTATTCCTCCGAAAAAAAGAGAAAAGTTCCTTAGGAATTTTATGTTCCATCTTTTCGGCTTTTTAAGTTCATCTTCATCAACCCTATCTCTAGAAATAGATAGCAAAGGCCCGTCAGTTAAAAGATTTGTTAGAAGGATTTGTGATGGAAGTAATGGTAAAAAGTTAAGAAAAGGTGAAATTAGAGCAAGTGTTGTTACATTTCCCAAATTTGCAGAAACTGTGTTCATTATATATTTTCCTGTATTTGCAAAAGTTTTTCTCCCTTCAATTACACCTTCGGATATAATCCTTAAACTTTTCTTGGTTAATATTATATCCGCAGCTTCCTTTGCAACATCTGCACCATTTTCTACAGAAATTCCAACATCAGAAATTTTAAGAGCAGGAGCATCGTTAACTCCATCTCCCAAAAATCCTACGACATGCCTTTTTCTAAGGACGGAAACAATCTTAACTTTCTGGTCAGGAGTCAATCTTGCAAATATATTTGCTTTCTCTACCAATTCTTCTAATTTCTTTTCGCTAGCATTTTCTATTTCTTCCCCACTAACAATTCCTTTTATTTCAATTCCTAGAGTTTCAGCAATCCTTTTTGCAACTAGTGCATAATCTCCAGTTAAAATTTTTATTTCAATTCCTAATTCTTTTAGCTTCATTAAAGAATCCTTTGCAGTTAATTTTGGCGGGTCAATAAAACAGAGAAAGCCAAGAAAAACCAAATCTTTCTCATCTTTTTCAGTATAATCTTTTTTCTTTTCTATAGTTTTATAAGCAACAGCTAATACCCTTAATCCCTCTTCAGACAATTCTTTAAATTTTTCCTCGATTTTTTTCTTATCTACTTCAAGAATTCCATCATGCTTTTTCATTCTTGTGCATATAGAAGCTATGCTTTCCGGTGAGCCTTTACATACTAACAAAAATTTATTGTCCCTTTTGAGGACAACACTCATTCTTCTTCTGTAATAATCAAAAGGTATTTGATCGATTACTTCATAATTCCTTTTCAAATTCTTTCTCTTTGTATACTCATGAATTGCAACATCTATAGGATTTCCAGAAACACCTTTTCCTTTTTCAACTATGCTAATACAATAAGATGCCAGCTCTATTATTTCTTCGTTTCTCCTTCCTTCTATATCGCAAAAATCTGTTAAGCTTACTTTATTTTCAGTTAGAGTGCCTGTTTTATCAACACAAAGCACATCCATATCGCCCAAATCCTCTATCGAAATCAATTTTTTGACTATTACTCCTTTTTTGCTCATCCTAATAGCCCCTCCTGAAAGGCCTACAGTAATTATTATCGGCAAGGCTTCAGGAATTATTCCAACAGCTAAAGCTAAGGAAAAAATTAAGGAATCAAAAATTTTTTTGCCTGTTATGGAGTTTATTATAAAAATGAAAATTGTTCCGATTAAAACCAGTTTTATTAAAAAGTTGCTTAATATTCTAACATTTTTTTGGAAGTATGTTTGAGGTTCTTCAGATTTCAAATAGCCAACAATTTTACCGAACATACTTTGCATGCCAGTAGCTACAACAACCCCCTTGCCTTTTCCGTTAACTACGAGAGTTCCCATTAAAGCCATGTTTGCCATTTTTTGTGGTTCCAATTTTTCTTGCTTAATGGGCGATGTGAATTTTGATGAAGGAAAAGATTCGCCTGTAATTATAGATTCATCGATTTCAAGCTCTTCTGCTTCTATCAGCCTCAAATCTGCCGGAACTCTATCCCCAGTTTCTAAGCAAACAATATCCCCAGGAACTATTTTTCTCGTATCGACTTCTGTAACTTTTCCGTCTCTCAAAACTTTTGCAGTGTATTTTATATACTTGCACAACTTTTGCAAATCTTTTTCTGATTTGTATTCCTGGAAAAAACCTACTGAACAGTTTAAGAAAATTATGGTAACAATTATAATAGCTTCATAAAAACCTCCTGTGAAAATTGAAATTAAGGATGCTGCAATGAGAGCTAAAATTAAAGGGTTTTTGAATTGAGAAAGGAAGAGAAAAATTGCAGATTTTTCCTTTCTTTTTGGAATGTCATTTAGCCCATATTTCTTAAGTCTTTTTGCTGCTTCTTCCTCAGTTAAACCATCTCTTGAAGAAAAAAGTAGTTTAATAGTTTCATCAGAGGTTTTAAGCCAATATTTTTCCATAATTTAAAATTGATTTGTTAAGCAAAGAATTTTTTATATAGAGTTTTTTGTTAGACGTCTAACAATTTTTCAGCTGATATTCAAATTTTTATGTTAATTTTTCTTCTCGATCACAACTTTTTTCCAAAGCATGTAAAGGTTAAAACTTCTGTGAGCAAGCTCATTAAGATTTTCTTTTAAAGAAAAAGGATAAAGAAGAGAGAATAAAATTATGCTAACAATTTCATCACTTTCCAAATTTTTTCCGTACCCATCATGAAAGGCTTCAATTATTGCTTTACATCTTTTTGGCTCCAGATTTAAAACAGTAGCATCATAAGTAACTATGTCGCACTTCTTTCTGAATGGGGATGCTTTTGTGAAAAATTCTAAATCTATGTAATAAATTTCATTGTTTTTATTAACATACAAGTTTTCAGTTCTGCAATCTATAAGTGCAAAGCCTGAATCATGAATTTGTCTCAATTGCCTGCCAATTTCTTTCGAAATTTTTTTCACTAACTCTATTTTCTTATTTTTATAAAACTGAGAAAGATTTTCCCCTTCTAAATATTCCATACATATCGATCTTTCATTATGCCAATAAATTTTTGGGACTTTAAATCCTAGGCTAGACAATACTTTTCTTGCTTTAACTTCATTTTCTACCCTTTCTTTAATAGAAGGAAAGTAATAATCTTTTTCGCCATGTTTGTTATTTAAAAAGCATCCAAGATTATAAAGAGCAAAAAGCAAAGTAGGCTTAATGCCATCAAATTTTTTTATTACAAATTTTTCGCTTTTTCTTTCTTCGACTATTATTTTGTTCGTTTGCCAGCTGAGAGTTTTATGTTTTAACATGAATAAATCTAAAGCTGTGAGATTTAAATATTTTATAAGAATTTTACTTTTCTTTAAAAGAAGTTTAAAAGTCCTGACTTTATTTCGAACTTTTCTCTTTCCTTTAAAATTTTTACAGGCTCACCGAAACTTTCTTTAATCTGAATAGCATTGCTTAAGTTTGAATGTACGGGCAAGATATACTTTGGCTTAATTTCCTTTATCATCCATACTAAATCTGAATAACCCATATGGCCTGAAGAATGAATTCTATAGTTTTTAAGTCCAAAATAGTTGCACCAGTTCTGTATTCTTTCTTCATCAAGAGTAGATTCTTCATCGAAAGGTTCTGGGTTGTTAATTATTAAAACACTTCCCTTTGGAGGAGAAAAGTCAACAAGCTTTTCAAACTCATAAAAACTTAAGTTTACTATATAATTTCCAGGGTTTTTTCTTATTTCTTCATCTTTTACTACTTCGACTTCTTTATACTTTGAAATGGTTCTTTTTGATCTTGTTGAAGAAGCATTTTTCTCAAAAACAAAAATTTTTGAGAGTAATCGAGGAAACTTTTCTTTAATTAAATTTCTCATATCTCTGTAGAGAAGAAATAATGCATTTTTTGGAGAAGTTACAAATTCTCTTCCCGTTTCTTCTGCCACTCTTTTATAAACTAAAAACTCTTCTAAGTTCCTTGGAGAAAAATCAACTAAAACCAGACCTTCTGCATTTTTCACAACTTCTTTTGTTTTTTCCTCAACATCATATTCTGTAAAATTTACTTCCTCGTTAATCTTTGTCCCTTCTGTTATAAGAACGTCTGCGTTTCTTGCTTCTTCTACAAATCTTATGCTTTTTTCTGTTTTAAAGCCATGAAACCTTATATCTCCTGTATAGGCTATTTTTGCGTCAGGAGTATAAACTATAAAGGCTTGTGCATCAAACGAACTATGATCTACAGGAAAAAGTTCAACTTCAAAATCATCAACTTGAAAGTGTGATTTCTGTACGAAATTTCTTTTGACTTCTTCTGGAGGAATTTCAAATTGCAGTATAA
>CAZDLC010000004.1:0-3113 GCA_964506615.1 uncultured archaeon | reverse complement strand
GCTTTCTTCCAATTTTCTTAAGCATGTTAGGATTATAAATCCCTTCTAAATCAGGAAGAATTCCCATAATTAGCCTATCGAGTAAACCTCTTGGCAAGGAAAAAGGATCTTTATAAAATTTTCTTATTCTTCCGAAAGAAGTTCCAAAGTCTAGGAAAACTTTTGTACTTTTATCTTCTAATAAAATTTTATTTCCTCCTACTTCTCCTGCCCCTCCATAAAGTGTTATCGAAGTCATTAAGTTAAAAAAAGAAGAGTAAAAGATTTATGCTTAACTTGTGCACAGCAAGAGAAGAAGAAAAAGTTGAGAGAATTTAAATTTTTTTAAGTTAATCAAACTTTTAGGAAAAAACTTTCTTAACTTGGAAAAGTTATATCCTCTTCCTTATCTATGAACTCTATTTTCATTTTTTTGTTCAAAGCAGAAACTTTCGGCTTTTCCAAAACTTCAAACCTGAATAAAGCTGACTTGTACCAGTTAATTCCTTTATTTTCAGGGACTTTAAAAGGAAGCTTTTTAACAAAATTCTCATAATTTAAATTTTCATAAATAGTAGGATAAACTGAAAAGCCAGCTATCAAATCTGTTATCACGCAGTTCATCTTTGTTAAAAATTTTTCAATTTCCAACCATTTTTTGAGAGAAGCTTCAGCATGAGTTAAGCCGAAATATCCTGAAGAATTCTTTTTTAAAGAACAAACTCCGCGCAAGATAAAAGCCTTAAGTCCGGTAAGCGTTTCTAAAGGTTCTGAAGAGAAAACATCAAACTTTCCTAAAAGCTTTTTTGGTAAAGGTTCTTCAACGTTATATTCTTGAAACTCTATATCGAGCTTATACTTCTTGTTAACCTTTTCCACAAAACTTCCTATTCTTTCATCAATATCCAAAACAAGAATTCTTGAAGGTAAACTTGTAAGAGCTAAGGCTATGCTAAGCAAATCATCATCGCCTATTAAAATGATTTTCTTCTTGTCCAAGTCGTTGTTATAATGCATGAAAGCAACTCTTGTTATTACGTCAAACTCTTGCATATAGCCTTGAAAGAATTTTTCTGTTGGTAAAGGCCTTTCCTTTACGATTTTCTTATATTCTTTAAGAAGCTCTTTGAGCTTTTTGTTTAAAACTATTCTTTTTCCTAGACATTTATGGCAAAGCTCAGGCTTAAGGGCTAAGCCTTTTTTGTTAATCAGTTTTTTCCCACTTTTTGTGAGAACTATTTTCCTATCTTTAATTTCTATCAAGCCATTTTTGTAAAGTTTTCTTAGGGTATCGATAGAATCTTTAAGCAAGAAATCTGACTTTTCAAGGATTTCCCATAAGTCCTTGGGAGATTCTGCTATCTCGTTCAAAATTTTTGCTTTTATTCTTTCCATCATCCGTACCTCCTTATTATCCTCTTTTCTATTTTCTTTGGTTTGAATTTTTTGACTAGCAACTCAAAAGCTTTGAGAGCACTTTTTTCATTTCCGCAAGTAAAAATGTCTAGAGCTACATAACCAAGTTCAGGCCAGGTGTGAATGCTTAAATGAGATTCCCTTAAAAGATAAACACCAGAAACACCAAAAGGTTTAAACTGGTGGAAACTTGAGGAAACAACTTTTAAGCCAGCTTTAGAAATAACACTATCCAAAATTCTTTTAACAGGTTTTACTTTCGAGATTTTTTCTGGCTTCACTCCCATGAACTCGACGATAAGGTGAATACTCATCATACCCACCTTTACCGTCGAATCCTGGGAAGCAGATTTTACTACCCACGGTAGACAACACCTATTCTTAATAATTATAAAGGAAAAATAAATTTTTTTCGTCTATAAACTTTAAATCCTAAATTAAGGATCAAGTATGATGGAATTTGAATATAAGGGACTTTGTCCGAATTGTGGAAATGCTATAACTTCTGAAAGACTGGAAAGAGGTTTGCCCTGCGAAATTTGCTTGCCAGAGCGTTCGAAAGAAATGAGAGAAGGTTTTCTTACTAAATTAGCTTTGAGAAACAAAAATCTGGAAGAAATCGAGAAAATTTTTCAGAAAATTTTGAAAACTGACATGTGGGCTTTGCAAAGGTTCTGGGCAAGAAGGTTTTTGGAAGGAGAAAGTTTTGCTTTGATCGCTCCTACAGGAAGCGGAAAGACTACTATGCAAGTTATACTAAGCTTGTACGCTTCCTCAAAGATGAACAAAAGATGTTTAATAATTTTACCAACAAGCATCCTTGTTCATCAAGTCAGCCAGAAATTGATCAATTTTAAAGAAACTCTTAACCTTAAAACAGAAATAGCATTTTATCACAGCATGCTAACAAAAAGAGAGAAAGAAGAACAGCTTAAAAAAATGGAAAAAGCTCACATAATAGTTACTACCCACTTAAGCATAATGAAAAAGGAAGAAATAAACTCACAAAACGTTGATTTAGTTTTTGTCGATGACGTTGACAGTTTTCTTAAGAGAAGTAAAAGCGTTATGTATGTTTTTAAAATGCTAAAACTGCCAAGAAAAATTAAGAACATAATCCTAAAAATTTATGAAAAGAAGATTGAACTAAAAGATGCTTTGCAAAAAATAGAAAAAATGAAAAGTGAAGAAGAAATTAAGTGTCAAGTTATAGTAAGTGGTGCCACGCCCAAAGGAAAAAGAACTAAAAGCATTCTTATTTTGGCCAGAATTTTTGGTTTTACACTTGGAGGTAAAGTTGAATTTGGAAGAAAAATCTTAGATTCTTACCTTCAGCCAAAAAGACCTTTGGAAGAAGAGGTTGTAGAAATAATCAAAAAAGTTGGAGGTGGAGCTTTAATTTTTGTCCCTACCGATAAAGGAAGTGAGTTTGCAGAAAGTTTAGAGAAATATCTACAAGAAAAAAACATAAAAGCAAGGGCTTTTCTCAAGCCAAACAAAAAATACTTTGAAATGTTTGATAAAGGCGAGCTAGATTGTTTAATAGGAATGGCAACTCTAAGAAGCCCTTTAGTTAGAGGAATAGATTTGCCACATAGAATAAGGTATGCTATTTTTGCAGGCATTCCGAAGTTTTTGATAAGAATTAACCTTCAAGAGTTTCATCCTACAAAATGGCTTATGCTTTTGAACAACATTTCCCATGCAATAGGAGAAGA
>CAZDLC010000003.1:22458-25914 GCA_964506615.1 uncultured archaeon | reverse complement strand
CTATTAATTAAAAGCAAAGATTTTTCTAACATTTTAATTTCCTTTTTACTAACGTCATCTATTTTAAGTAAAAAATTTTCAAAATCTTCTTGGTTTTTTATTCTTTTTAGAAGATAAGCTGCAAAAGCTTTTTTAGAGCATGTAGTTAATTTGCCACCAATTTTAAAATAGTCTTCTTCCCTTATTTTAACTTTTGAAATATTTTCTAAAATTTTATTAGGGGTGTAAAATTCAAAACCAACTATATGATTAGCTACGTACATAGCACAAGCTTCTTTTTTCCCACCTAATATACAGAGATAATCAATTACATACCAAGGAGAAACTTTTTTACCTTTGAAATTTTTGTTCACGAAAATTTCAAGCTCTAACTTTTCTATTTCGTATTTTTTCTCGATACCAACATGCGCAAACTCCTCGGCTAAAATAGCTTTTATACATTTTTCTTTTGGAATTGGAAAAACTTCTTCTGCGTAAGTTGTTAATGCAAGTGGATTTACACAAACACAATAGTAAGGCTCAACATACTTGAAATTCTCTGGAGTTAAATTGGAACGAACACGTGCAGTAATACTTGCTAAAGAAATTAAGTCGTCATCATCTCTAAAAGGAGATATACTAAAGATTAAGTCAGCCTCCGTGTCACATTTTAAAAAATTACTAACAGCACAAGAGATTTCATTTTTAACTTTTTTTACAATTTTACAGGTTTCGTAGATTTCACTTAAAAAATTTTTACCGTTTTTTTCAAATCTTCTTTCTAAGTGTTCTACTAGTTTTTTTAATTCTTTCACAATTTCATTAACTGAAAATAAATTTTTAAAGTTGTTGCTGCCTTTTTTAGTGCTGAATTCTTTCGTGGTACGTCGAAAGTTAAAATAAAATTCATTT
Source organism: uncultured archaeon (assembly GCA_964506615.1). Classification (GTDB taxonomy): domain Archaea; phylum Aenigmatarchaeota; class Aenigmatarchaeia; order CG10238-14; family SCSR01; genus CALIKW01. Next base: position 25,023 of record CAZDLC010000003.1, on the reverse strand, counting down.
TTAATTCGCCTTGGAAATGTCATCGTATTAAACTTCTACATAAATTTAACGGAAGTTCACTTCCAATGAAATTTAAATTTAAATTTTTTAGAAGATTTGTTTGATTCATGGATACTTGGGAATATTTAAAAACTCAACTTTCACCAAAAGATTGGAAAATACTTCAGGAGCTTCATTCAAAATTCAATTTAAATTTTGATAGCAAAACTTTAGCTGAAATATGGACAGATTTCGTTGATTTTGAAAAAAAAGGTGGAAAACAGAAATACCTTTCTTGCTAGAACACCTTAAAAAATACGAAAAACCAAAAGTTTTTGATAGTGCATTGGGCGCAGGAGTAACAAGTATAGGTTTAAAGCTTGCTGGAATAAATGATATTATTTCTAACGAGATTGATGAAGAATTCAGGAAAGTTGCCTTAGAAAACGCTAAAAAATACGGTGTAACTCTAACGATTACTCAGTATGACTGGAGGGATATACCAGACGAACTAGCTGAAACATTTGATGCTGTTTTATGCTTAGGTAATTCTTTATCGTGCCTGTTTAAAAAAGAGGATCGTATGAAAGCAATAAAAAATTTTAAAAAAATATTAAAACCTGGTGGGATGCTAGTAATCGACGAAAGAAATTATGATAAAATATTAGAAACTTATAAATTAAAAGGAGAATGTATTCTTGATACTAATGTTGTTTATTGTGGTACGGATAAAGTAGAGTGTAAGGTAATCTATGCTTCTGACTCGATGGTTGTTTTTCAATACACTCACAAGCAAACCGGAAAAAGAGATCATATTGTAGCATATCCGTTTAAGTAATGAGGAGAAATTTAGAAGATTTTATAACCCATTTTTTAAGTATATTTACTTCTTTTTGAATTTTGTCTTTGTTTATAAATTCTTTTTTAATATATGAAGCAAGATTCCATCTATGTACACCACTTAGGATATTACACTGCCTCTTAATACTTAAAAAACAAGTTTTGCTTACTTTTTAACCTTTCCAATTACATCTTTTAAAAGGAATAATGTTTAATCCTTGAATTTTCCTAAAATCTTTAACATTATCTGTGAGAATCCTTTTTGCTTTAGAATCAATAGTATGCTGAGCGATTATGGCATCGTTTATCCTAATTTTATATCTCCATGAAAGGTTTATAGCTCTAATTATTGTCTCCTTTTCTATTGGGATAAAAATCACATGCTCGGAGTTAAGTATTTTTAAAGTTCTACTTCTTGCTTCTGATAAGTTTGTTAATCTAAAAAGCTTGTGGAATATTTCTGACACAATTATAGAGTTTATCAGAATCTTTTCCTTTTTAATTAAAGACTCTATTGTCTTTACAGCAATTTCATGTTCAGGATATTCTTCTATGTTGGCAAAAATAAAAATATTTGAATCGACAAAAACTGTCAACTAGACCACATCTCTTCTTCAATTTTTTCTAGATTGATTTCTTCAATTTTTTTTAAGGGTACGTGGGCAGGGTTTTTTATCGATGAAATAAGTGGGTCCTTTTCTTTGCTAGTTGTTTTTAATTTTTTAAGTATAATCGTGTCTTTATCAGATAGCTTTAATAATAACTGTTCCTTCGGTTTTATCTCTGCGATCTTTCTTATTTCTTTAGGTATAACAACTCTTCCCCTTTCGTCTGTCTCCACTATTGGCATCCCATCACCCATTTTTTATGGGAATTATAATTTAAATACTTTGTTGATTAAATAAAACTTAAAATAAGCATAACCATTAGTTTTTTTGTAAAATTAAAAGCTCTGTTATTCCTTTTAACTAGCTTTGAAGTAACTTTTTAAATTTAGAAGCATCTTCTCTCATAAAAACATTGTTAAAAAGAATAAAAGCTTGCTTAACTTTCAAATTCTCAACAATTTCCTTAAGTCTTTTAAGTTCTTCTTCGCTATACTTATGCTTATAATCAATTCTTCCCTTCTCATACTTCCCATGAAGCCTAAAGTAGGCAATTTTTTTGCTAGAAAAATACAAAGGCTCAGAAGCTAAAGGATCAATACAAGAAATCAAATCAAATTTTTTGCAAATCTCCTTAAACCCTTCTTTGCTCCAACCTCTTAACTCTAAAGCAATTGAAATATAATCCCTTTCAATTTTTGAAAAAAACTTTTCAGCATTTCTCTTATTTTCTTCATTTTCCTTAAAGCTTGCCGGCAATTGAATTAAACAAACAGGCGAAGACAAAACCTTACAAATTTCTAAAACTTTCTTCCAAAAATCAAAAACTTCTTTTGTAGGTTTTAAAAAGCCAACCTTATCCTTTAATTTTTTCATTTCCTCTTCTTTAAGTCCGCTCCTCTTCCAAGTTGGGCTTGAAATGGGGTGAGTTAAAGCTTGGAAAGCTTTAACAGTAAAAATAAAATTTTTAGGAGCATCTCTTTTCCACTTTTCAACAGTTTTAATTTCAGGAAGCTTATAAAAAGTTTGCTGGATTTCTACTAGAGAAAACTCTTGAAAGTATTTTTTCATGGAAATTGGAAAACCACAACATCCAACAAAAACTTCCATATTTAAATTTTTTCATTTAAATCTTTTTTAT
>CAZDLC010000003.1:0-22358 GCA_964506615.1 uncultured archaeon | reverse complement strand
CTTTAACTTTTGAGAATTATTCCTCTTTTCTCTAAATTTTCGACAACAAAAGGATATTTTTCCAAGTACTCAACTTCTATTCTACTTTCTACTCCCATTTCTCTTAACTTTTCTTCCAAAATTTCAATCTCTTTTCTTCCAAAAATTTCATGCATAACAGCAGGCCATGCTTCTAAACCAAAATCTTGCAAGTTTTTTATAGCTTTAAGCTGGTAAATAAAGAATTTTCCTTGCGCGCCAGAAATTCTCTCAAAACTTTTTTCATCCCAACCTTTAACAGAAATTCTTACAGCTAAAGGAAATTTAGCTAGCCTTGAACAAAATTTTTTGTTCAAACCAAGAATTAGGCCATTAGTTTCAAGAATAAAATCTAAGCTTGATTTTCTTTCATAAATTTCTTGAATCACTTTTTCTAAATGATTAAAAGATTTTTCTCCCAAAATTGGTTCTGCTCCACTAATTCTAACCCTATCTAAGCTTTTTTTCTCAACTATTTCCAAAATTTTCTTGCTAACTTCTTCTGGAGAATAAAATTCTCCGAATCTTTCTGGCTTTAAATTTTTAAAGTAATTCCAACAATAAGCGCAAAGAAAGCAGCATCCTATGGTGTCGGCAGTTGCTATTCCTCCATAATAGCTAGCATACCTAAAACGATAATATTTTCTTTCCAAATCTTTCATTACAATTTTTTCAACTTCTTCTGCTCTTTTTATTGGATTAAAAGGCAAATTAATCATAAAATCATTTAAAAGTTCATTTTGAAGACTTAATCTTCATTTCTAGTACATGAGAAGAATAGCCTTTTGGCTTGAAATTAAGATTTTCTTCAAAGAGCTTTGCATAAGTTAAATATGCTTTAATTTTTTCTACCTGATTAAGCATTTCTCCCTCTTCTTTCCATTTTAAATTTGTTGCATTTTTCCGAAGATATTCACGTAGCTCGTTTAATTTATTTTCTATTTCTTTTGAGTTAAACAAGTAGCTCATAATTTTTATTTTATTTTTAAAATGAGATTAATTTTAAAAGTTTGCAACAACTTATTCTGGCTTATATCCTAATTTTTCTAGAAGCTCTTTTATAACTTCAGATTTTACATCAAATTCTTTTGCTATTTTTTCAAGATCAAGTGGAGGTTCATATTCTTTTATTTTTAGTGTGGTAGTTTTTAAACGAGAGGATTTTACAAGATGAAATTCATAAATAGTTTTTTCTTCTTCAAAAATAGGAAAAACCATTAAAGCAATTTCGTACCCATTTCTTTTTAAAATTTTAGTTGGGACTATCATAAATTAAATTTTGTTTTTATTTTAAATTATTCATAGTCTAACTTTTTTAATTTCTGTAGGTTTGTTGCCAACTTTTTCTTCTAAAGCTAAATTCAAATAAAAAACTTCTTTGTGGCCAAGAAGACTTGCTCCAACTAAATCGCAAGCTAAGGCATCTTCGCTAGCCAAGGTTAAATTCAGTCTTTTTAAGCTTCCGTATAAATGCGATCCAAACATTGCGGTTGTTGCATCTATTAGAGCTAGCTTTGGTTTTGCTGCTTTTACTAAGTCGCATAACCTTTCTGCCCAAACTTTTTCATCATTTTCTTCATGAATATAAGACTTTACAGGATAGCCTCCCCTTGGCTTTAAAATTCCCATCAAATTCTTTAAGCTTAAAGTTACTTTAAAGATATGTTCTTTTAAAACTGCAGCAGAAATCAAATAACATTCCTTTGCAAGTTTCGAAATTTCGAAATTCCAGTATTTGCCTTTAATTCTTACAAACTCATCTTTGTTTAAATTCACAAGTTTCACGTTATACTTCTCTTCTAGCTCATAATAGGTTGCTTTTTCAAAACAATCTTCAGTATTAAAAATTGCTGCACCTTCACCTATCAAAATCTCATATTTTTTATCATCAAAAAATTGAATTATCCCTTCAATCACTTCTTTCCTTGTAATTGCTCCAGAATCGTTTGACATAGGTTCAACCAAATTCGGTTTAATTAAAATTTTTTCTCCTTCTTCTGGCATTTTTGGCTTAAGCTCTTTAAGAGCAAGATAAGTCCTTTTTACAATATCTTCTCCTTCTGCTATTACAATCTTACTCATCTTCTACCCTAATTATTTTGCTAGGAGTAACTATAATATCAACTTTTGTATCTCCTTTTTCTACAGGCACAGAATCAACTATTTGGGCATCATGAACTGTAGTTATAACAGGAATTTTGCCAAACTTTTCAAGAAAAAATCTTATTTCCCTATCTCCATAACCATAACCTTTACCAAGTCTATTCCCTTTTTTATCCACAGCCACACAACCAGTAATTAACAAATCAGGTTTTGGTATTTCTCTTGCTCTTTTTCCTAGCAAAAAAGCACCTTTTATAGTTGAAGCAAACTCTTCTTTTCCCTTAACCTTTTCTGGCTCTATTAAAAGATAACCTTGCTTAAGCCTTGGAGTTGCCATTATCAGTAATTTCCCATCTTTAAGAGCAAATTCCCTTATCTTTTTCTGTGCATAATCAGGGTTTGCAAAAATAATCTTTGCCCTTTTATAAACTTCCAATTCTCTAACTTTTTCTGCAGCTTTTTCGCTTCCTTCAAAGTTTGGTATTTTATCGCGAACAGGAAGAGGAAATCTTGCTATATTTTTTTCTTCCATAATCTTCCAAATCTTTTCCCTTAACTTTGCTTTTTCCTCTTTTATACTCATGCTAATCCACAAGCAAATGCTCATTCCCAATCCTTACATTTTCCAAACCTTCTTCCTTTGCAACTTTTAAACAATTCTCAGCTAATTTTCTTGAAGTTAAGGGTAAATCCTTTAGCATAAAATGAGGATAAAAGGCAAGCAAAGAATAAGGAATGCTTTTATCTAAGCTTGAAATAAAGCTTGCAATTTCCCTTATTTCTTTTTCTGTAACATATCCTGGAACAAGCAAAGTGCTTGCTGTTAAAAAAGGAATTTCCCTCTTCTTGTGAAATTTTGCCAATTTCTTAAAATTCTCGTAAGTTTTTTTATTGTCTATGCCACAAAGAGCAAAGTTTAAGTTAGAGCCCTTAGGAAACTTTAAGTCAAACTTTATGTTTCCTCCAGTTTCAAAAGAAATCTTAGCAAATTTTTTTAGTAATTTCCAATTTGCGTTTCCGTTAGATTCCAAACAAATTCTTAAAATATCATTCTTCTTTTTTTCCAAAGCAAGCTTAGAAGTTTCTATTGCATGAATTAACTGAGGTTCAGGAGTTCCTCCAAAGTAACAAATGCAATTAACCTTTTCGTTAACTTTGCTTGCAAGCTCTTTTGCAGAAACTAATGGTTTTAATTCTTGAGTTAAATGCTTGAAATGCCAGTTTTGGCAGAACAAGCAATTAAAGTTGCAAGCTCCATAGAAAACAGCAAGATTATAATAACCTATTTCCGCATTCTTACACTTAGCATATTTTGGATAACCTATTCCAGTACCTCCAGGACAAAAGTTTATGCTCACGCAATTTGTTGGTAAAGCATCATAATACCATTCTAACAAACCTTTTTCAGCATCGCCTGCATACCTTATTAACTTTCCATTTTTATTCTCAACCAAGCCACAATAACCTTTGCTTCCCTCAGGAATTTTACATTCATTTCCACAACCAAAGCATTGCAATCCAGAACCTTTAGGAACAAAAGGAGTTAAGCCAAATTTTTTTCTTGAAATTTCATGCGCTTTCTTAGCAATTTCTATTGCCTTTTCTTTTTCTCCAAGAATGCACTCTCTACAAAGCCCTAAAAAAGAAGAAATTAGTTGAGACTCTTTCTTGCAAATTTTACAAACTCCCATGATTACTATAAGAAAGCAGTAAACTTTATCTTTTCTTTTTCTCATATAATATGCGCGTTTCCATGATAAGCTTTGTTAACACAAAAAAATTGCCGAAAGATGAGAAAGTTTTAGCTTTACTTAGACCTTATGTTAGAGAATGGTTTAAAAGAAATTTTAAGCAATTAACCTTGCCACAAAAGTTTTCCATCCCTTTAATAAAAAAAGGAGAAAATGTTTTGATTACTGCCCCAACAGGAATAGGCAAAACTTTAAGCTCTTTTTTGGCGATAATTGATGAGCTTTTTATCCTGGGAGAAAAGAAGGAATTAGAAGATGTTGTTTATTGTGTTTACATTTCTCCGCTCAGAGCTTTAGATAACGACATACTCAAAAACCTAATAATTCCTTTGAAAGAAATAAGAGAAATAGCAAAAGAGATGGGAATAGAATTACCTGAAGTTAGAATTGCAGTAAGAACAGGAGATGTTTCACCTCATGAAAAGCAAAAGCAGCTTAGGCTTCCGCCTCACATTCTCGTAACTACGCCTGAAACCATAGCAATAGTTTTGTCGACAAGAAAGTTTAAAGAAAAATTTAAAAAAGTAAGATGGGTTATAGTTGATGAGATTCATGAGTTAGCTAATTCTAAGCGTGGTGTGCATTTAAGTTTAAGCTTAGAAAGACTTCAAAATTTTGTTGGAAAACCTTTTGTAAGAATAGGTATGGGAGCAACGCTCGAACCTTTGATTGAAGTTGCAAAGTTTTTAGTTGGTTATGAAAACGGGAAAGAAAGAGATTGTAAAATAATAGACGCAAGATTTGTTAAACCTTTAGACATAAAACTTCTTTCTCCAGTAAAAGACTTAGTTTACACGCCAGCTGAAACCATAACAAATAGCATGTACAAGCTTTTAGATAAGTTAATTCAACAGCATCGCACTACCCTAGTTTTCACAAATACAAGAAGCGGAACTGAAAGATGCGTGCATCACTTAAAACAAATGTTTCCAGAAGTCTATACAGACGAGCAAATAGGAGCCCATCACAGCTCAGTTTCTCGTGAAATAAGGCTAGAAATAGAGGATAAACTTAAGAACGGAAAGTTAAAAGTTGTGGTTTCAAGCACAAGTCTTGAATTAGGGATAGATATAGGCTACATAGATTTAGTTTGCCAGCTTGGAAGCCCAAAAAGCATTACAAGATGCATTCAAAGAATAGGAAGGGCAGGCCATCGCTTGCACGAAGTTTCAAAAGGAAGAATAATTTGCATGGATAGGGATGATCTGGTAGAATGTGCAGTAATGATTCAGCAAGCTTATCGCTACTTCTTAGACAAAATCCAAATCCCAGAAAATTGTCTTGACGTTTTAGCTCAGCACTTGATGGGAATGAGTTTGGAAAAGAAATGGAATGTAAAGGAAGCTTTTAACCTTGTAAGAAACTCTTATTGCTACAGAAATCTAAAATGGAAAGATTTTCTTTCTGTTTTAGAATTTTTGTCAGGAGCTTACCATACTCTAGAAGATAAGAAAGTTTATGCAAAAATCTGGTTTGATCCTAAGGATATGATGTTTGGGAGAAGAGGAAAATATGCAAGGGTAATTTACTCTTTAAATATAGGAACAATACCAGATGAAGTGAAAATAAAAGTTAGAAGTTTGGATGGAAGATATATTGGTTCAATAGAGGAAGAATTCTTACAAAGGCTTTTGCCAGGAGATATTTTTGTTTTAGCAGGGAAAACTTATGAATTTATTAAAGCAAGGCAAGTGACTGCTTTTGTTAAACCAGTAAAAGAAAAAAGGCCTACAGTTCCTGCCTGGTTTTCAGAAATGCTTCCTCTAAGCTTTGAGCTTGCTCTAAAAATTCAAGAATTTAGAGGGAAAATGTTCAAGCTAGTAAAAAACAAAAGCAAGGAAGAAGTAGTAAAATGGCTATTAAAAAATTATTATCTTGATGAGTGGAGTGCAAATTCAATTTATGAATACTTTCTCTGGGAATACAAATTCCTTAAATCGCTAGGAGCAAAGAATTTTCCTGACGAAAAAACAATTTTAATCGAAAATTATATTGATGAAAAAGGAAACCAAAACATAATTTTTCACACTTTGTTCGGAAGGAGAATAAACGACGCTTTATCAAGAGCATTTGGTTATTTGCTAACAAAAAAGATTAAAAAATCTATAGGTTTAACGGTTAGCGATAACGGTTTTGTTATTTCAATTCCTTCGGAAAGTATAGGAAGCGGATGGCTAGATTTGATAACTTTAAAAGCAAAAATAAAGAGAAGAGAGGAAGAAAGGATTGATCCTAAGGAGGTAGTTAAGCTGTTAAAATCTTCTGAGCTTGAAGAAGTTTTGAGAAAAGCTTTAAGACAAACAGAGCTGATAAAAAGGCGTTTTAGGCATTGTGCTACTCGAAGCTTGATGATTCTGAGAAATTATAAAGGTTATGAGATAAAAGTTGCTAGGCAACAAATGAATGCTGATCGCTTGCTAAGAGTTTGCGAGAAATTTGAAAATTTTCCTGTTGTAGAAGAAACTTATCGTGAAGTAATGCAAGATTTTATGGATTTAGAGCATGCAAAATGGGTTTTGGAGCAAGTGGAAAAAGGAAGAATAAAGTATGAATTTTTGCCTGAAAGTAATGTTCCAAGCCCCTTCTCTCATTCGCTAATAGCTCTTGGTGAAAGCGACGTAGTTTTAATGGAAGACAGGAAAAAATTATTATTGGAGCTACACAAAAAAGTTATGGAAAGGGTTAAAAGTTTAGAGTGAGTGGAATGAAAGAGCTAATTGGCAAAAAAGTTAGAATAATAATAGCGATGGGCGACACAACAATTCCTCTAGAAGGAACTTTGAAAGAGGTTGATAAATGGATAGCTCTAGAAACAAGAGGGAAAATCAAGTATATTCATAAAGATGCTGTGATTTATTTAGAGGAAAGATAGGATGGAAATTTTTGAAGGAATTTTTACTGTAAATGGCTTTAGAGCAATTTATCTAGAAAAGCTTAAAGCTATAGCTATTTCTGATTTACAACTAGGAGAAGAGCTTTATTTGGCTGAGCAAGGAATTTTTGTTCCTCAATTCCAGCTAAAAGAAATGAAAGCTGATTTGAAAGAAATTCTAAGGAAAACAAAAGCTAAAAAGGTGATAATAAATGGCGATCTCAAGCACGAGTTTGGAGAAGCTTCACAACAAGAATGGAGGGAAGTAAAGGATTTGGTAAATTTCTTGAGAAAAAAAGTTGAGGAAGTAGTTTTGGTAAGAGGAAATCATGACAACTATTTGCTTACAATAGCGAGTAAGCTTGAGCTAAAAGTTTTTCAACCCTTTTACTTTTCCCAAGGAATTTTGTTCACTCATGGACATAAAAAAATAGATTTTCCTGAAGATATGGAAGTTTTGATTATTGGTCATGAGCAGCCTGCTTTAATTTTGAGGAAAGGTTTTGATAGAATAAAAGTTCCTTGCTTGCTTTATGGAAAAACAAAAAAAGGAAAAAAATTCATTTGCTTGCCTGCTTTTTCTCCTTTAGCTTCTGGGGTTGAAATAAACGCAATTTCAAAAGAAGAATTGCTTTCACCAATTTTAAGAGAAGACGTTGATTTTGAAAATCTTTCAGCTATAGCTTTAGATAAAGAAACAGGAGCTTTAAATTTTGGAAGAATTAAAGATTTAGCTTTTTGATTTTTTAGAAAATTTTTAGTTTCAAATTTTTGAATTGAAATTGAAAAAATTAAAATTTTTCATCAACAAATTCTTTTTTGCTCATCAAATATTCATGAGCAGATAAAGCTGCTTTTGCACCTTCGCCAGCAGCTATTATTATTTGCTTCCATTTTACATCAGTTACATCACCTGCAGCAAATAAACCAGGAATATTAGTGCAGCAATTTTGGTCTACATCTATTTCATTTTTTTCATTTATTTTTAATCCTTCGGGCAATTCAAAATCCAAGCTTGGAGCTAAGCCTATTAAAACAATTACACCTCTCACTTCCAAGCTAAGTCTTTCCTTTGTTTTTACATTTTCAATTTCTATTCCTTCAACCCTATTTTCTCCTTTTATTTCCACAACTTTAGAGTTGTTAAAAATTTTAATAAAGCTCATTTTTTTGATTTTTTCTTTTAAAATTTCATCTCCAGTCAAATCATCTGCAATATTTACAACATAAATCTTTTTTGTGAATTTTGAAAGTTCGAGGATTGCTTGCATCGCAGAATTACCTCCTCCAACAACTGCAACTGGCAAATCTTTAAAATATGGAGCATTAAAAAGGGTTGTATAAAAAATACCTTTTCCAACCAATTTTTCTTCTCCCGGAACGTTTAAGCTCCTTGGTTTTTTTCCAGAAGCTATTATAACAGATTTTGCCCAGTAAATTCTTTCTTGAGTTTCAACTTTAAACAAATCATTTTCCTTTTTTATACTCTTGACTCTTTCATTCAACACATTTACATTAAAAGCGTTTAAGTGTTCTTCGAATCTTCTTACTAATTCATCTCCTGGTATCATAGTAAAGCCAGTATAATTTTCTACATCAGTAGAAAGCCTTGCTTGTCCGCCTATATCTAAGGTTAAAATTAAAATATCCAAATTCTTTCTTATAAGGTAAATACCGGCTGTAATTCCTGCAGGTCCAGCTCCAACAATTATGCAGTCATAAGGTACTATAGAACCTTCCATATTTTAAATTAAAACTTTTCAATATAAAATTAGTGATATCATGAAAGCTTTGTTCATAGGAAGGTTTCAGCCTTTTCACAAGGGTCACTTGCATGCAATCAAAAGGGCAATGAAAAAGTTTGATTTAACAGTAGCTATAGGAAGCTCAGATAAATCAAACACAAAATCCAACCCATTTTCCTTTGAAGAAAGGAAAAGGATGATAGAGGCATGCCTAGGAGATAAAGTAAAGATAATAGATGCAGAAGATAAGAGAACTGACGAAGAATGGGCAGAAAGTCTAATGAAAAAAGCTGAGTTTGATGTGGTTATTACAGGAAGCGAATGGATAAAGAAATGTTTTAAGAATAAAAAGGAAATTTTAGATCCAGATTTCCTTGAGCCGAAAAAATACAATGGAACAAGAATAAGAGAAATGATTGCTAAAGGGAAGAAATGGGAGCACTTAGTTCCTCCGCAAGTTAGAAAAATAATAAGAGAAATAGATGGAGAAAAAAGAATAAAAGAGCTTTACGAAGGGGATTAGATTATTAATTCCTTGATTTTCCTTAGTCAAATTTCTCGCTCGATTTTATTAAAATCAGAGTGCTATTTATATTTTGGCAGTACTTTATGAATTTCTTCTAATATATTGCTAGCGACAACAGATTCTCCAAACTTTTTTGCTGCCATTTCACCAGCCAATCCATTTATGTAAGCTGCTGCACATGCCGAATCAAAGCAATTATTTCCTCTTGCCAATAAAGCTCCGCAAATTCCTGCAAGTGTATCTCCCATCCCGCCCTTAGTCATTAAAGGGCTGCCAGTTTTGTTTAAGGCGGTTTTCTTTCCGTTTGAAATAACATCTACATGACCTTTAAGCAATATAGTTGTTTCTAGATTTTTTGCAGTTTCTCTTACAGCTTTTATCCTTTCACTTAAATTTTCCCCAACTTCAATTTCGGATAAAACTTTAAATTCGAAAGTATGCGGAGTTAAAACAAAATTTTTATTTCTTAGAATTTCTTTTTTCTTCGCTACAGCGTGAATAGCGTCAGCATCTATTACTGCTGGTATATCAATTTTTTCCAAGTATTTTATTACAGCCTCAACTACTTCTTTTCTTCTTGTTAAGCCCCCACCAATTACTACTGCTGTTTTTCTTTCAGTTAATTCAAGCAATTCCTTCAAGTGTTTTTTATTCAAGTAATCTCCTTTTAAAGGATAAGCAATAAGGTCAGGAGAAAAAGAGGCAACTATATTGGCTGCTCTCTCAGGAGCTGCAACAGTAGTTAAGTCTACTCCAGCCTTTAACGCAGCTAAAGCATTGAATGCAGGAGAACCTGAATAATGCTTGCTCCCTCCTATTATAAGTAGCGAGCCATAATCATATTTATGGCACCATGGCTTTCTCTTCTTATAAACTTTTTTCAATATGCTGCTATTAACTTCAAGAACTTTCATAATCAATATTAAGTTGCAAGCTATACTTATTTTTATGAAAAGAAAATTAAGAGTTGGAATTTTTTCTTTTACTTGTGACGAAGGTTGCAGCATAACTTTTCTTGAAATTCTAAACCAAAAATTCTTTGAATGGAAGGATTTAATAGAATTTAAGCATTTTAGGCTAATTCAATCTAAGAGTGAAATCAAAAATTTGGACATAGCTTTTGTTGAAGGGGCTATTTCAACCGAGGAAGAACTTGAGAAAATTAAAGTTATTAGGAAAAATTCTAAGAAGCTTGTTTTATTAGGTAATTGCGCAATTTCTGGCTCACCTTCAAACTTGAGAAACTTTTTTGATAAAGAAAGGAAAAATGAGATAAAGGAAATAGTTAAAAAGTTTGGTCATATGGAAAAAGTTTTAGCTGTAAAGGAAGTTGTTAAGGCTGATGAAGAAGTTCCTGGATGTCCTATGCAAGAAGAAAAATTTTTGGAAATTGTTGAAAATCTTTTGAAAAATTTTGGGGTTAAAAATGCATCACGGCTTTGATATAAAAATAGAAGGAATAAGTAAAACAGAAGGACATGCTAGTTTGGAAGTTAAAATTAGAAATAAGAAGGTTAAAGATGTTAAGCTCAGAGTTAATGAAAATAAAAGATTTTTTACTCAAGGCTTAAGAGGAAAGAAATTTTCTGAAGTACCTGCTTTTCTTTCAAGAATTTGTGGAACTTGTAGCATTGCTCATTTATTAGCTTCTACAGAAGCTATAGAAAGAGCTTTGGGAATAAAAGTTTCTGAACAAACAATAATCCTTAGGAAACTTTTAATGTTCGGCCTTATAATAAGAGATCATGCGATGCATTTGTACTTTCTTTCCCTTCCAGATATTTTCGGAAAAGATTCTATACTTGAAGTTTCAGACGAAAATCCTCAAATTGTAAAGGATGCTTTTGACGTGAAAAGCGCAGGAAATGCGCTCTGCAAGCTAATAGGAGGAAGGGCTATCCATCCAATCTTTTCAACTATAGGAGGATTCTTAAAAATTCCAGAAAAAGAGCAAATAAAGGAAGTTTTAGCTCAACTTAAAAATGTGAGGGAAAAAATTTTTAACTTGCTTGAAATTTTTTACAATTCTGATTTAGAATTTTCAAGGGAAACTATATACGTTGCTTTATGTACACCAAGCTTTAACTTTTTGGAAGGGGAGATAAGAAGCTCAGAAGGAATTTGTGTTTCTGAAGAAGAATATTGGAACTTTGTTAATAGAGTTGTAATTCCTTATTCTCAATCTACTGCTTTCCAATTTACAGGCAAACCATATAGGGTTGGTGCTCTTGCCAGGATAAATTTAAATTCAATTGCCTTGGACGAAGATACAAAAAAGGATGCTAAAAAGTACTTAAGAAAATTTCCTTCTCACAACATTTTCGATAATAACCTGGCTCAAGCAATAGAAATTCTTCATTCAATAGATGCTTCGATAAAAATTCTAGAAAGTTTTGAGTTTAAAAATGAGCAAATACCAAAGCCAGAAGTAAGGGAAGGAGAAGGTATAGGAGTTGTTGAAGCCCCAAGAGGCACTTTATATCATATGGTTTATTTGGATGGAGAAGGAAAAGTAAAATTCGGAAATCTTGTAATTCCAACAGCCCAAAACCAAATTCAAATGGAGCTTGATATAAGGGATATAATTCAAGAGAACTTGGATAAAAGCAAGCATGAAATTCAGCATTTAGTCGAAGCCCTAATAAGAGCTTATGATCCTTGTTTTAGCTGCGCAAGCCATTTCCTGAGAATTAAATGGATTTGAGGTTCTATTTCTTTTTCACTTTTTCCAAATGGGATTCCTATTAGAAAAACTTTTTTTATTTTTCCAATCTTTTTAAGGAGCTTAATTTCATAACTTAAATCATAATCGTGGAGCGAAAAAATTTTTTTAGTTTCTATAGAATCAAAATTTTCTATTATTTTAACTTCTTCTAAACCTTTAACAACATCCATTAAATATAAAGTATTACCTTCTTCCAAATCTTCTACAACATCAAACTCTTTAAATTCTATTTCAGGAAATTTTTTTGCCAGCTTTCTAGCAATTTTTATTGCTGTTCTATCTTCCCTCAACAAGGGATTACCAAAAACATAAATTTTCATGGATAATTATTTATTCGATAAAATTAAAATTATTTAGTTGAGTGAAATGGGTTCAGTAGAATACTTTTTTTCGAAATTGGGAAAGGAAATTAATCTTAAACTTAGTCCGGTTGAGTTAAAGTATATAGCTACTTGTATACATTCTTATAAAAGCTCGATTACTAAAAAAATTGAGGAAGCTGCAAAGGAAAATAAAACTCTTGAAATTAAGGCTTATGAACTTAAGCCTTATCCTACACTTCTTAAAAAAATAATTTTAGGTCAAAGAAATGTTTTGAACTATTTTGAAAGTATGGAGAGAGAAGGTCATAACAGAACTTTATTAGAACAGCTTAAGTCAATAGCTAAATCAAATCCTGAACTTAAAGGTAAAAAAGCTTTTCAGAATTTAATAGAACATGTTTATGATTGTACTGTTTGGCTTGGGAAGAATGAAAACGGGAATTATATTGTTTGGTCTCCTGATGGTAAAAAAGAAGTTGAAATAGATACTACTTACAGCGGAATATTGCCGAATGGAAAGTATTTTACAACTCACGGAAAAAATGAAAAAGGTGCAAGATTTGGGGTAAGAGTTATAAAAAATAAAAAAACTATTTCAGGTCTTAAAATGCTGGAAAAGTTATGGAATGATATCAGGGAAGAATGTGGAATATAGAATAAAGGATTTGAGCTACTTTTTAAGATACGCTTATCCTTGCATCGAATTTTGGTACAAAAATAAAAAAATTGCTGAGAAGCTTAAAAAGCCGTGGAGAAAGGATTTTTATAAAATTGTTTCTCCAAGCATGTTAAAAAAATTGAAGGGAATTGTTAAAAAAAGAGAAAAAGTTAATAGGCAAGTTGAGAGAAAGCTGGAAAAGATTGTTCCTTTTGCCATAAGCTTTCTTAAAATTATGGGGAAAAAGGAAGATGGAGTTTCAGTAATAGATAACAAAACTATCAAAAAATATTTTTTAACTTTTCATCAAAAGCTTCAAGAAGCGAATAAAAAATATAAAAAAATTTTTGAATTGTGCAAGATTAAAAAGGGGAGAATAATTGAAATTAAAGGGAAATACGGAAAGGTTAAGATAGGTAATGAATATAGAGATGTTAATCTAGAATTTATAAAAAATCCAAAGGTAGGGGAAGAAGTTATAGTTCATTTTTTCTATGCTTGTGAAAAGATTTAATCAATTTTTTCTACAGCAATTTTTCCTGAGCAAATTATTTTATCATTAACTTTAAGATTTTTTAAAAAAGAAATGTTTACTCTTTCAGTTTTATTTCCGAATTTTACTAAAGCTTCATTCCCTTCAATTTTAACAACTTTCCCTATTTTTGCAATGCACACATTAAAAATAATATTAAAGAAAATTAAATATTTTTTAAGGTGATTAGATGAGGATAGCTATAAATGGTTTTGGAAGAATAGGAAGAACCTTTTTTAGAGCAGCATTAAAGGATGAAGAATTTATTAAAAAATTTGATATTGTTGCTATAAACGATTTAACAAGCCCAAAAAACCTTGCCTATTTGTTAAAGTACGATTCTGTCCATAAGATTTTTGATGCAGATATAAGCTGGAAGGAAAATTGTTTGGTAGTTAATGGAAAAGAAATTAAAATTCTTACAGAAACTGAGCCTTCAAAGCTTCCGTGGAAAGATTTAGAAATAGATTTTGTTTTGGAATCTACTGGCAGATTTACTTCTAGGGAAGGAGCTGAAAAGCATTTAATTGCAGGGGCAAAAAAGGTAATAATATCTGCTCCTGCAAAAAATCCTGATGTAACTATAGTTCCTGGAGTAAATGAAAAAATTTACGATAGAGAAAAACATAACATAATTTCTATGGCATCCTGTACAACTAACTGCTTAGCACCTATGGTAAAAGTTTTGATGGAAAATTTTGGAGTTAAACGTGGCTTCATGACAACTTGCCATGCATACACAAATGACCAAAGAATTTTGGATTTACCGCATGAAGATTTTAGAAGAGGAAGAGCAGCAGCACTTTCTATAATTCCAACCACAACAGGAGCAGCTAAAGCAATAGGCTTAGTTATTCCTGAACTTGCCGGAAAGCTTGATGGAATTGCTTTAAGAGTTCCTGTTCCAGATGCTTCTATAACAGATTTGGTAGCAGAACTTGAAAGGGAAGTTACAAAAGAAGAAGTTAATACAGCTTTTAAAAATGCAGCAGAGGGTAATTTGAAAGGAATCTTGCAATATACTGAGGATCCAATAGTTTCAGTTGATATAATAGGGAATCCGCACTCTTGTATAATAGATGGCCTAAGCACAATGGTTTTGGGTGAAAGAAGTAATATGGTTAAAGTTTTTGGTTGGTATGATAACGAGTGGGGTTATTCTTGTAGATTAGTTGATTTATTCAAAATAATTTCAAGGTAAAAATATGGATTTCTTTACTCTTAACGATTTTGATTTAAATGGCAAAAGAATTGCTGTAAGGATTGATTTGAATTCTGATTTGAATGAAAAGGGCGAACTAGAAATAAATGAAAGGTTTTATGCCCATTCAAAAACTATAAAAGAGCTTGTTGAAAAAAATTGTAAAGTTATTTTGATTGCTCATCAATCTAGAAAGGGGGAAAAAGATTTTATTCCTTTAGAAAAGCATTCGCAACTTCTTTCGAAAATTTTGGGTTATGATGTAAAGTTTGTCGATGAAGTTATAGGCGAAAAAGCGAAAAAAGCTATTTTGAACTTAAATCAAGGAGAAATTCTTCTTTTAGATAATGTTAGATTCTTGGAAGATGAGGATGTTGAGAAAAGCGTAGAAGAGCATTCAAACTCTTCTCTAGTAAAATTTCTTTCTCCTCTCATAGATTTTTATGTTATGGATGCATTTTCAGTAGCTCATAGAAGCCATTCAAGTATAGTAGGTTTTTCCTTAGTTAAACCAATGATTGCAGGAAGGGTTATGGAAGAAGAAATAGAAGAAGTTAAAAAAGCTATGAATCCTTTGGGCATAAATGCATGGATCATGGGTGGTGCAAAAGTTGATGATTGCATATCTGTTTTAACCTATATGTTTAGAGAAAAACCAGAAAGTATTGAAAAGGTTTTAACTGGAGGAATGCTCGCAAACTTATTGCTCCTTGCAAAAGGTTATGAAATAGGTTCTGGTAGTTTGCAACTTCTGGAGAAAAAGGGATACTTAAAGTTTTTAGAAGATGCAAAGTTTTTGGTTGAAAATTTTGAAAAAGAAATTGTTTTGCCAGAAGATGTTGCTTTTGAGGAAGATGGAAAAAGAAAAGAAGAAAATGTTGAAAACTTACCTTCGAATGCTTGTATTTTGGACATAGGCTCTAAGACAATAAGCGAATATAAAAGTTACATAGAGGAATTCAGAAGTATAATAGTTAAAGGTCCTATGGGTAAATTCGAGCAAAAAGGTTTTGAAATAGGTACAAAGGAAATTTTGGAAAGAGTTGCAAATTCTGATGCGATAACCTTAGTTGGAGGAGGAGATACGAGCGTTGCCATAGAAAAGCTTGGAATAGAAAAGCAAAAGTTTTCTTATATTTCAGTTGGAGGAGGAGCCTTAATAACTTTTCTTTCTGGCAAAAAAATGCCTGGAATAGAAGCACTTAAAATCTCATTCCAAAAATTTAAATATGGAAAAAGTTAGGATTCATGCTTTTGTTTCTGGTTTAGTTCAAGGAGTTAATTTTAGGTACTATACTCAAAAAAGGGCAAAAGAATTGGGAATTACAGGATGGGTAAGGAATTTAGAAGATGGAAGGGTAGAAGTTGTTGCAGAAGGAGATAAGTATGCGATAGAAGAATTTATTCGCTTCCTTAAAAAGGGCCCACCCTTAGCTAAGGTTTTAAATTGTGAAATAGAAAAAGAGGAGTTCAAGGGAGAATTCAAGTATTTTGAAATAATTTACTAGAGTTTCTTGATTATTTCTACCATTATCTTTTCTCTTAGCTCTCTATCGTTCAATGCTTCTCTTATTAAATTTCTTTTGAATTCTTCTTTGTCCATATTTTCCAAAAGCATTTCTATTATTTTTTCCCTAACTTCCTCATTCTCCTTGGCAACTTCTATCATTCCTTTTATCGCTTCTTCGCTAGCTTCTACATTCCCTAAAATTTTCTTTCTTTCTGATTCTGGCATCACCATATTTTCACCTTAATTTAAACTGAACAGTAAAACATTAATACTTAACTCCATTCCTATTAGTTGATGGAGCTAGAAGAGCTGGAGAAAGAGATTAACAAAATTTCTAAGGAAATTGAAAGTGTTAAGAGTAGGCTTGCAAATATAGAAAATTTTTTAAAAAGTTTTGTTAAGTTGGCTCTTTTAAAATCTAACTCGATTGAAAAAGAAATCTTGCTTAAAGTTAAAAATGATGAAATAGCATTTAGGTATTTCATGGATTTTGTTAATAAAAATAGAAGGGAGTTTCTAATTTCAATTTTAAAGAAAAAAGTTTTTGAAAGTTTAAAGGAATTCAAATAGAATTTGCAAAATCTTCCAAAACTTTTCTTGGGTTTTTTGCTTTTACTACGCCAGAAGCAACCAAAACTCCTTTTGTCCCAAGCTCCAAAGCTTTTTTAACATCTTCTCCGCTAGTAATTCCTGCTCCGCACAAAACATTAATTTTCGGGTTAATTTTTCTTATATTTTCTACAAAATTTTTCACGCTGTATGGCTTTACCCTTGAGATTGCTTGGCCACTTCCTATCAAGAAAGGATCTTCATAAGCTATGAATTCTGGAGCAAACTTTGCTATTTCTTTTCCTCTTATTAGCGAGTCTGCGCATACGACAGAAATCAATTTATATTTTTTCATTATTTCCAAGCATTCCTTTATTTCTTTTAATGGAAGCTTCTTTTCTGAGTGATTTATTAAAGATCCTTTTACTCCGATTTCTTTCAAAGCTAAGGGTGAAACATGACCAGTAAAAGCTCCATATTCTATGCCATCAACATGCTGAGCAAAAACAGGAACTTTAACTTTTTGTGCAAGATAAAGATCAATAAATTGTGGAGCAATTGCTATATTGATTTCATAGCTTCTTGCAACTTTTTCGCAAATTTTTGCCAATTTTAGGGCATTTTTTCCTGTAGCTTCTTTATAGCATTTAAAGTTAACTAAAATTAGGGGGAGCTTCATAAGTTAATTTTAATTATAAGTAAAATAAATAAAATAGTATGGAAGAAAAAATTACAGTAAGTTTAATGAAGGCCGATGTAGGAAGCTTAGTTGGCCATGGAAGGGTTCACCCTGATTTAATAGAAACAGCAAAAGAATGTTTACAGAAAGCTAAGGATGAAAATTTGTTGATTGATTTCTTTGTTACTGCTGTGGGCGATGATTTGCAATTACTCATGACCCATAAAAAGTTTATAGAAAATCCAGAAATTCATAAACTAGCTTTTGATACTTTTATGAAATGTGCAGAAGTTGCTAAAAGCTTAAAGCTTTATGGAGCAGGGCAAGATCTTTTATCTACAAGCTTTTCAGGTAACCTAAAAGGTATGGGTCCAGGTACAGCAGAGATGAGTTTTGTTGAAAGACCTTCTGAACCAATGGTTGCTCTTATGTTAGATAAAGCTGAAATAGGTGCATTGAATTTACCTCTTTTCAAAATTTATGCAGATCCTATGACAAATTCAGGATTGGTTATAGATCCAGAATTGCATAAAGGATTTACGTTTGAGGTTCATGATGTCATCGAAAATAAAAAGATTAGATTAAAATGCCCAGAAGAAATGTACGATTTGCTAGCTTTAATTTCCAGTACAAGTAGATACTTAATTAAAAGTATAACTAGGAATAGTGACGGAGAAATTGCTGCAGTAATGAGCACTCAGAGAGTGAGCTTGATTGCAAAAAAATACGTAGGAAAGGATGATGGCTGTGCACTCTTAAGAAGTCAGCATGGAATGCCGTGTGTTGGCGAAATTCTAGAGCCATTTGCCATGCCTCATTTGGTAAAAGGTTTTTGTCGAGGATCTCATCTTGGATGCTTAATGCCCGTAAGCTTAAAAGATGCGCATCCTACAAGATACGATGGACCTCCAAGAATTTGTGCAATAGGGTTCCAATTGAAAAATGGAGAGATAGTTAGGCCTGTTGTTGATTTGTTCGATGACCCTGCTTTTGATTTGGCTAGGCAAAAAGCAAATGAAATTACCGAATATTTAAGGAGTGTTCATGGTGTTTTTGAGCCAGAGCGCTTAGAAGAAACTGAATATACTACATTACCTCAAGTATTAGAAAGGTTAAAAGAGAAATTTGAAAAAATTTAACTTTTCTTAACCCAAATCCCTTTAACCTTTTTATATTTTTCTTTCCATTTTTCTACAGCTTCATTTTTTGTTCCAAATTTTTCTTTTATGGTTATTGCATCCAAAAGCTTTTCAAGTTTTGATTTAATCGAAAAGTTGATATATTTTGCAAACTTTTTTACGTCCTTAAAATTGCATATCCTTAATATATAAGGCTGACTACGAGTAGTTATCATCTTCCCCTTTTTATAACTTACTCTTCCTGGTTTTCCATGGGGTGTAACGGTTGATTTAATATTAAAATACTTACAAAGCAGAAATTTAACGTATTCTAAAATTTCTTTACAACTATTGCTTATTTGAACTTCTATATCAAACTCTTTTCCAGCGGTAACATTTGGCCAGCCTTCGCTATCTGCAAAACCTTTAATAAAATCAGAGGGATATGCCTCTATAAAGGGTTTAAGGTTATCGAGTTTTTGTGTTAAAAATTCTGTAAGGATTATACTATAAGCTACTACTTCGTATCTTCCATCGCTCGTTGCACGGATAGAATACGGTTTTTTTCGTCGGAGTAGTTTAGTTAGGCATTTGTTAAAAACTAAAGCAAATTCTCTTTCCTTTACACTTAACCTTATTCTACCAATTTTAAATCCAATTTTGTGAACTTTTAATTTTAAGTTTCCATCCCCCATTACTGCGCCTATTATATAACTAAGTTCTTTTGATGGCTTCTTCTCAAACATATTTATTTTTCTAAGAGGGCACTTCTTTTCCTGTACCCATCCTCTTACTGTGGTTGGATACAATTTTAATTCCTTGGCTATTTTTTTATAGCCCCATCCAAATTTTTTTCTAAACTCTAAGGTTTTATGATAAAGCTCAATTCTTTTTTCTATTTTTAGCTGGCGAACCATCTGGCGTGAATTAAGATACTCTTGGGTCTCTTTAATTTTGTTATAAATTGTTAATGGACTTCTTCCCCTATACAGCCAATCGCTTACTGTACTTTGATTTATTCCTAGAAATTCTCCAATTTTTCTACTCCCCCATCCTAAATCATTATGCAATTGAATAGCCTTTTTGTAAAGTTCAATTCTTTCTTCCAAAGAGAACTCCAAGGTTTTTTTATTCATACTATGCCTTTTGCAGAAAATTATGATATAGCAATATTTAAAGTTGATAGAAGTAAATTTCCCATGAAGTTGGTAAAGAAGGAAAAGTAAAGCTTCTTTTCGCTCAAACAAGGTTGTATCACTTAAAGAATTCTCTTGGAAGTTAATAGGCAAACAAATTTCCTAAAGTTAACAAAAAAGGTTTGAAAAATTGGGTTAATCAGATTGGCTGAGGAAAAAGTATTTCTTCCCTTTTCTTAAACTTTGACCTTATTTTTTCAATTAACCTTAAAAATCCGCTTGATTCTTGGTATTTTTCTCCTATTAAGAAAGCACCTAATTTCAAAAATTCCTTACTTGCTTTTGAATTTGGCTTATAAATTACTAGCGGAGTTTTTATAGCCAAGCTTTTCTTAACATTTTTATCGTAAGGAATTGTTGCTATCACAGGCAATCTAGTAAGTTGCTCAATTTCTTTTGAATTCATCTCATATTTTTCCTTACTAACTTGATTAAGAACTATTCCTATTTGTTTTATCCCAAGCTCATCGCAAACTTCCTTACACCTTATTATATCCATCACAGAAGGGACGAAAGGTGTAGTGATAAAAATTACTTCATCACAAGCCTTTAAAGTTCCCATAGCCTCTCTACCAAGGCCTGGGCTCGAATCTAAGAATACTATGTCATTAATTTCAGAAATTTCCCTAACTTTTTCGCTTAAATTTAATATGTCTATTCCCTCTAAATCAGCTAGGGAAAGGGAAGCAGGAATAACTTTTATACCGCTAAAATGCTCGTAAATAGCTTCTTCAATACTATTATCTCCTCTCAAAACCTTGTTTAAGGTTAATGGGCAATAATACATTCCAAGGTACAATCCTAAATGAGATGTTGTTAAATTGCAATCCACTATTGTTATATTTTTTTTAAAATTTTTTGCTAGAACTACGCCCAAGTTTATGGCAAGGGTTGTTTTTCCAACTCCTCCTTTACCAGAAACTATTCCTATTATTCTACCCAATTTCTCACTATAAATAAATGAGGAAATTAATTTAAAATATTTTAAACCTTTTCTTCTTTCTTTTCCTCTTTTTTCTTCCCAAAACCAAAAAATCCTGAGACTTTTTTCTTCCTTAAGTATGGCATTCCTGTTTTTGGATTTTCAGCAACTTCAAAACCTTTTGGTATACTCGGTAAAGCTCCAATCGGATTTTTTGTAAAAAAGTAAAGTGTTACTTTCCCTCTTTGTTTTGAATGAAGCCAAAATTTCTCTTTTTTCTTATTCTCGTAAACAAAAGGCCCAAATATTCCCATATTTTAAAATTTATTTTTTTCGATTTTAAGTTTCAGCTTCAGTAAATCTCCTTAAAAGAGCAGGCCTTTCTTCTTCTTTTCTTCTTTTCTTTCTCAAGAAAAGTAAAAGTAATAAGAAGAAAATTCCTAAGAGAATTGCTGTTATTAAAATCCAGATTGGAAAGTAAGCAGGTACAACATAAACTTTCATTTTAGCAAGAGATAGTTGCAAAACAGCTTCTTCTATGTATTTTTTAACCTCGAGCAATCTTAGCCTAACTTGATCGTATTTTTTTTCATAATAATAGGTCTTAGCATCATCCAAGTTTATTTTAGCTTTATTAAGTGCAATCTGAGCTAAGGAAGTATCTATTCCAATTAATTTTGCTGCATCTATTTCTGTTTGGATTTCTGAAATTAGATATTCATAATAAACTATTTGCTTGTAAAGGTCTTCTTCAACAGGAATTTCTTTTGGTTTTACTTCTATTAAAATTGTTCTTCTTTCCCTTACTTTATCAGTTATTAACTCAAATTCAAAGGGATGGATACCTTCTGCAATTTTTTCTGAGACTTGAATAGAGAAAAGAAAAATAGCCGTTTCATTTGGGTACAACCTATTAATTCCCATGGGCGTTATTTCAACGCTTATTTCGCTTGAAGTATAAACAGAAAATCTTAAATTATATAATGAAACATCTCCAACATTTTTAACTATAACATGGAATAAAGCTGATTCTCCAGGAGCTACTTCTATTCTTTCCGGATATTCTAGTTTTACTTTAGCCATTCCTATTTCTGGAGGTGGAGGCGGTGCTACTACTACAGGCGGAGATGGGTATATTATCTGTGGTGGTGGAGGCGGAGGAGGATAATAAACTACTACAAAAGCTCCCCAAGCTTGAGCAGTTTTTCCGTCGTATGGTGCTCTTACTCTTATATAATAAGTTCCTATGTATGGAGGTAGGAAATTAACTCTATAAACTCTTTTTTCTGCTGGCTTTAAGCTTACTTGTGCATCGTAATAGTATGCAATAGTTTCAAGTTTGCCTTCTCGATTATAATAAATTTTTACTTCCATTTTTTCAGTTAAAGGAATACTACCATCATTTAAAAATTCTGCATTGATTGATTGAAGCTCAGAAAAGTTTAATTGCTCTTTATACCCAAGCAAAATTCTTCCGCTTAACTTTTCGCTTATGTTAACAGAAATATTATTTTGGACTGCAAGAAAAGTTATTCTTTCAGGTAGAAAGAAAAGCAGAATTAAGGAAATTAAAAAAAGAATTAGAATTAAAAAATTTTTATCCATAATTAAAATTTGATTCGAAAAAATAAATTAGAAAAAACTCTAGTTAAGGAGTTACTGAATTTTTATCTTCATGCAGCTTCTAGTGTTAACCAAGATGAGGCAAGCCAACCTGCTGGTATTCCGGCAGGTACCCATACGTCTGCATTTATGGTAAACTGATCTCCTGGCAGTAGAGTAGTATCTCTTATAGATTGTTCCTCATCACCTAACCCACAAGCATTAAAGTTAGGACTAGTTCTTCTATCGTATCTGTAAATGTAAATTTTCTCACAACTTCTATGAAGAGCAACGCAATGACCTGCAAGAGGTCCTGTAGTAAAGTTAA
>CAZDLC010000002.1:30058-40546 GCA_964506615.1 uncultured archaeon | reverse complement strand
ACACAATTCCTTACTGTGATATTTGTGTTCTGAGCAGAAGTTCTGTAAATGTAAATCCCGTAAGTACCTGAAGTATCTTTCCCGTCAATGATATTGCCTTGACAGTCTAAAATTATACTATTATTAGAAATGTTCATGCAGACTGTATAATCTGAATTGCTTATAGGTCTTTGTAAAATGTAAGTTTCTCCGCTAACATTTAAGTTTGTGCAATTATCAATGTAAACGATTGCGTTAGCGCTTTTCACTAAAATAGAAAAAGCTACTAAAAAACCAATTATTATTCCTTTACTTATTTTCAAAATACCACCTTTCGTTAGTATAGCTTGAATCAGAAAAATCATCGAAAAAATCAAAAACCGTTTTTGGGTTACTTAAGGATTGTAGAGCAGAGTTGAAGTAGTACATATAAACTGTTCCGTTCTTGTTTTGGAGTAAATTTGTTTTAACCCAAATTTTTGTATTTTGCGAATTACAACCACTTTCCAAATAATAAGGAAGAGAATTAAACTTTTCATCAGTAAACCTTATACTATTACAATTTTCATCTAGTTGATTAGGGATTAATTGTTGAGTATCGATCGAAATTAAAAGAGAATAATTTGAAATGGTATAACTATAACCAGAAAAATTTATAGGAAGCCTGTAAGTTACCAAAGAAGGGCCAAAATATTCTTTGCCCCAATCAGCTGGCTCTCCTGGGTCGCTAACTAAAATCTCAGAAATTTTAAAAGCCTTTGCCCTTTTTGTTTCTGACTCAATTCCATATTTAATAAAGGGAGAAATTTGAAAAATTACAAAAAGAAAGTAAACTGTTGAAATTATAAAAAGGAATACCGTTGCAACAAATTCCCAACTTAATTGAGCCTTCACAATTAATAATTTTTAAATTTTAGCTTAAATTTAAACTCCTAATAGCTTTAAGTAAACTAAGATATAGAAAGAGCCTACTACTGCCGAAACCATTACTATACTATGCTTAATTCCTGCAACCATAGAATTTTCACTTATTTGCCCAGCAACTATTCCAGAACAAAATGAAACTATTACACTCATTAAAAAGAATAGAGAAACATAATAAGCTCCTATGTTCTTTTCCTCAAAAACACTTCCTATTCCTAAAGCATTTGAAATCACATCAAAACCTTGACAAATCATATAGCCAAAGCCTATAGTTTGGGAGCAGGGATTAGTTAAACTTAAGCCCATTCCGCCCATTCCAAAAGCTCCTGCCTGACTTTCAGCAGCAACTTGAAAAATGGGTATCATAAGTTTATTTATCGCAACAACAATACCAATAAACATAAAAGAAATTGCATACATTAGAATTACATACTGGCTTAACAAACTTTTCCTTTCCTTTTCAGATTCTTCAACTATTGTCATGCTATCTGCAACAGATTCTAAAGTTGAAATAACATCCCCTCCGGACTTAAAAGATTCTCTTATAGTTCTTAAGCCAGAAGAAAGTTTTTTGCTCTCTTTAACTCTTTGGGAAAAATAGTTTATAGCTTTATCAAAGGGGATTGCCCAAGAAAGTTGATGAGCCATTTTTTTAACATGGATTGAAAGCTTTCCATAATCTATGTTGCTATTCAAAATAACTGACTGATGAAAAGGCATTCCTGAACGAATTGTTTCAACCACATCTCTTAAAAAAGTTGGAAACCTTGTTTCCATTTCTTTCAAGTATTTATGCTTTTGATGTCTGAAAAAAATTTGAGGTCCAACTATTACTAAAGTTGAAAGAATGATGGAATTTCCGATTACTCCTAAATCTCTGCTCAAAACTCCTATCAAGATTAAAATTGCAGAAACTGCTAAAGAAATTATTAAAAATTTAATTTCCTTTTCAAACTTCATCATTCTCCTCCTGGATTCATTGATCTAATAACAAATATAAGGCCAAAAGTAATTAATGGTATGAATACAACTATGAGCAAAAACTGAATTATTATTAAGCCTCCACCACCGGCCATTCCACCCATTATAGCTGTTAGTATTGTAAAGAAAATCGCTCCCAAAACTATTGAAGTTAAGTAAATTTCTATTATAAACATAAGCTGCCTAGAATATTCGTATAATTTTCTTCTATATTCTTCCATGAAATTTTTTGCCTTTTCCCTTAAAAAAACATCCATTTCTCCTCCTGTTTTATTTATGGAAAGCATGCCCCAAAGCAAATCCTTGAAAGGTTTAGAAGGTGCTCTTTCTATAGCTCTTTGCAATGAAGTATTTATATCTAAACCAAAAGCTTCCACACCTTTAACAATCTCTAAAATTTCTTTATTAATTTCTCCATATTCCCCAAATTCAGAAAAAATTCTTAAGATTCTGTAGAGCGGTAGCTTTGAGCCAGCTATTGTTGAAAGGAAAAGGGTGGCAAAAGGTAAATCTTTTTCAATTTTCTTAGCTCTTTCCTTTGCTATAAGCTTGGGATAATTTAAAGAAAGGAAAAAGAAACAACCTGCTAAAAAAATCGAAATTGTAAAGGAAAAAACAAAGCTGAATAAAAAGGTTTGTAGGCTCAAGCCAAAAATAAAAGAAAGGAGCGGAACTTCTGCTAGGAAAACTAAAAATGCTATGAAAATAGACCTTGCTATATATTCGCGAGCAGAGATTCTCATCCTTGCCATTCTTAAATCATCCCTAAGCTCAGGAAAAATCGGCTCTAAGAATAAGGCCAAATCGTGAAAAAGTCTCATAGAAATTTTTTCTACAAAACCCATTAGCTTCCCTCTAAAATTGCAGATATAACCCTTTCAGGATAATTGTAATAAGTTGTTATAACATGGTAAACATCCCTATAATCTACTATGTTCTTCTCCTTCATCCAGTTTAAAATCAGCATTCTTCTTTGTAATTCTTCCTTTATTTTTTCTTCAGTTAAGCCAGAAGTTTCAGAAATTTTTTTCAAAACATAACTTTTATTTACAACATCAAACTTATCTGAAAGAGAATTCCACCTAAAAACTGTGTTTGTAACTGGTGTTCTTTTCTTAGGATGCAATCCTACAATTTCAACTACTTCCGTAACTCTCCTAACATGCTTGTCCTTATACATTCCCCTCATCATGAAAACAACAATATCCAAACTTCCAAGTAAAGCTACTGGTAAAGAAATTGGTGGAGAAGTTAATCTATCCATAAGCTTTTCCCAGTTTTCTGCGTGAACTGTGGAAAGGCTTGGATGCCCAGTTGCCATCTGCTGGAACAAAACATATGCTTCTTTTCCTCTTACTTCTCCTACTATAAGATGGTCTGGCCTTTGTCTCAAGCTTTCCCTTAACAAGTCAAACAAATCTACTTCCCCTATCTTTTTTCCTTCTTCAACAACCATCGGAGTTCTCGCAACAGAAGGAACCCAATGTGGATGTGGCAACTTAAGCTCTGCTGTTTCTTCTATAGAAACAATCCTTCTTTCTGGTCTTAAGAATAAAGATAAAACATTTAGTAAAGTTGTTTTGCCAGAGGCAGTTCCTCCAGAAACTAATATGCTCCTTCCCATATCAACAACAAACCATAAATAAGCTAAAACTTTAACATCTACTGTGCCATAAACTAATAGATGCACAGGTGTTAAGGGCTCGTGAGTGAATTTTCTTATAGTAAAGTTACTTCCTTTTCTTGCTATATCTGTAGCTAGCATAGCTTGTAATCTTGAGCCGTCTGGTAAAGTCCCTCCTGTTAAGGGATTTGCAACAGAAACAGATTTTCCACATAGCTGGGCAAGCCTTATAATAAAAGAATCAAGCTCTTCTGCATCATCAAAAACAACATTAGTTTGTAAAGATCCTAACTTTGGATTTCTGTGAAATACGTAAATTGGAGTGTTTAAACCATCGCAGCTTATATCTTCTATTTCATCATCAACCATAAAAGGTTCTATCTTCCCCAAACCTGCAAAGTCCCTCTCTATGTAATAATAAAGATTTTGTTTTTCCTCTTCTGAAATGCTAAACCCAAAAAAATCTAAGAGTTCATCTACGTTTTTCCTCAAATACTCTATTGCCTCAATCCTTTTAATTTTCAAAAAATCTATGTCAAGTTTTTGTTCTAGTAGCTCTTTAATTTTTTTAAAAATTTCTTGCAGCCTAGGCGAAAGCTTAGGCTCTATAACATGGTAAACATATTTATCAATCTTAGGATCCCAAAATATCTTAGCATAACAAAAAACTCTCTCACCCTTTTTTGGCTTTTTTGGTATAAGCGGATATGTTAAACTAATCTTTTCCTCCTCTGCCCTGCTTATTCCTCCAGGCTTTACCTTTCTTGCCTCGAATTGAGGTATTTCAAAACCCTCGAATTTAAATTCCTCTTCCTTTTCCTCAAAAACCGCTTTAAGTTCTGAAGGAAATTGAGTAGTTACTTGTATAGAAGGTGCCAAAGCAGCTTCTTCTGCCTTTCTCATTTGCAATATTTTGTAACCTTCTTTTGCCTTTCTAACCAAATTTCCCAGCTTAACCATTTTCTATCCTTAATTTATTATTAGATTTTTCCAGAGTTAAAATTACTGGTCTTCCAGAAAAAGCTTCGCCAGAAAAAATTAAGGTTTGGTTAAAATTGTTCAATTTTATAGAATAATTTTTGCCAATATCCAAAACAGAAATTGTTAGATTATCTTCATGCAAGTATATTTTGTAAGGGTGCTGAATATTTTCTGGGTTTATTGTTAGGCTTGCATAATCGCACTCTATGCAAGAAATATAAAGAGAAATAATTTGAGAAGCAAAATAATTTGCAACATTTTTTATTCTCTCTTCTAATATATCTTCCCTAACAAGAACATATTGATTGCTAAATAACATCCCTACAGAAAGAAAAACTGATAAGCCAATTAAGAAAAAAAGGATAAACTGAACTATGAGCGAAACTGCTTTCATACAAGTAAAATTTTGATTTCTGTAATAGTTAAAGTTTTTCCGTTTTCTGTGGCAGTTATAATATCTCCTCTCGAGATTTTAAGGTATTTAGAAGTAGAAATTTTTCTGCCAGCATCATGCTTTATTAAATTTATTTTATATCCTTTTGTTCCATCTATATTTTCAAGTTCCCTAAACCAAACTCTGAAAGTTATGTTATATCTTCCGCCAGAAGAATCAGCTCTTTCAAAAATTACAGAAGGTTCATCTAAACCAAGTTTTCCTATTTCTTGAATGTTTGGGGAAAAAGGTATCCAACCAAAATTTGGTGCTACATTAGAAACTTTTGAGGAAAAAGTAAATAGTAAAGAATTGTTTTCCGGGTTTGCTTCTGTATATTCATTTAAAATCCATATTCCATCTAAATCTATGGAAAAAGTTTGCTCTCCACCAAAATTTGCAACATATTCTATTCTTTTTCCTATGGAATTTGGATTGTTTGGGTCAAAATACTTAAAAGCTCTTTCTATTAATGCAGTATCTTGCCTTTTTTGTATTAAAGGCATTCCCCAAAAATATGCAGCAGAAAAAAGGGAGAAAGCGATAATAACAATAATTATAGCAGAAACTATATCAACTTGAGCCTTTTTCATTCCCATCATACTTTAATTGGTTTTTTCTCCAATTCTTTTGGCAATAATGGCTTTGGCGGAAGTATTTTTGGCGGCGGTGCTGGCACAGCTAAAGGTTTTTTAAACTTTTCCTTTATTTCTTCCAAAACAGAAATAACTTCGCTATTACTTTCAATTAACTTTTTATTTCCTTCTATGAGTTGATCCAACTTTTCAATCAAAGGCTTAAACGCTTCGCTCGGAATAGTTGCTTCTGAAGCAGAAGCTTTTATATAGGAAAGCAATTCATTTAAATTTGAAATTAGTTCTTCTAACCTTCCAGGAAGCTTGGAAATCTCTATTCTTAATGCATCATTTGCCTTTGCTAATTCATCAACAAGCTGCTGATTCATTCTAATAATATCCACTATCTCCCTTAAAAATTCTCTTGCATCAATTCCTGATGAAGCTTCTAATTTTTCAATTCTTTTTTCAAGTCTTCTTATAGGAGAAAGCGGAACTAGCTCATACTCTTCTTCAACTTCTCTTACCATTTTTCCACTATTAATATTTAAGAAAAAGCAAATAAAAAGTTTGTTTTTATTTAAAAAAGCTATTCAGGCTTAGGTATTTCTTCAGGCAATCCCTTTCTCTTCCTTATACTTTTTATAGTTTCTTCTTTCAGCTCTTCAGGTATTTTTTCAAAAACTATTTCTATTAAGCTATAAAATCCTCTTCCAGAAGTTGCTGATTTTAAGCTAGTATCAAAACCAAAAATGTTAGCTACTGGAATCTTTGCATGAATTATACTTGCCCCCCTTTCTTCTTTAACTTCAAGAATCTGTCCTCTTCTGTTTTCTACTTCCCTTATAACTTCGCCCATAAGTTCTGTAGGAACATCTATCCTAATTACTTGCTTAGGCTCAAGCAAGGTAGCATTAGCTCTTAGCATAGCCTGCCTTATTGCATATCTTATTGCAGGCATTATTTGACCTGGACCACGATGAACAGGGTCTTCATGTAGCTCTGCATCCAAAAGCTTAACTTTAACTCTCATACAAGGTTCTCTTGCTAGCGGACCATCCTCCATAACTTCCATAAAAGCATCTCTTACCATTTCTATTACTTCGTTCATGAATTGCACTCCCTTAGTCAAATCTATAAAAACGCTTTTGTTATGTATGACAGCAACATTTTTAGCTTCATCATATTCCATACCATACTTAGAGAGTTTTTTGAAAAGTTCCAAATCCTTTCCTCTAACTACTACTGAACTTGGAATTTCTCCTTCAACCATAGCTTTATAAACACCTTCTTCTAAAGGTTCAACACAAATATAAAATTTGTTGTGCTTATTAGGACTTTTTCCTTCAACTGTTGGGGATTTTTCGAATATAGTTTCTCTATAAACAACAATAGGCTTGCTCATCGTTACATCTATTCCCATTTCCTTCAACTTATTTTCAACTTTTGCTTCTAAGTGCAATTCACCTAAACCAGAAACAAGGTATTCTCCTGTTTCTTGGTTTATCTTAACTTGTAAAACTGCATCCTCTTTACTAATCTTTTTGAGAGCTTCAACAAGTTTTGGTAATTCCATGGGATTCTTTGGCTCTATAGATTTAGTAACAACTGGCTCAAACAAGTGCTTAATTTCTTCAAAAGGCTCTATTATATTATCTGGCTCGCAAATTGTTTCTCCTGTAAATGCTTCTGGAATTCCAACTATTGCTGCAATATTTCCAGCAGTAACTTCTTCTACAGGAATTCTTAAAATTCCCTTGTAAACAGCAACCTGTTGAATTTTTTCTTTTTTTCTGCAGCCAATCAAATAAACATCTTTCCCCTTAAAAACTTTCCCTGAAAAAATTCTAGCTGTAGCAACAAATCCTACGTGTGGATCAGGAACAACTTTTGTAACAATAGCAGCAAGCTTTCCGTTAGGGTCGCAAGCCAGCATTTGCTTTCCTATTTCTGATTCTAAATTACCTTTCCAAATTTTTTGAAGCCTATATTTTTGGGCTTCTAAAGGACTTGGCAAATGCTTTATTATCATATCTAAAACAACCTGATGCAAAGGAGCTTTTTTTGCTAGTTCATCTTCTTTTCCTTGAAGGGTTAGATCAATTATTTCTTTAAAAGTTATTCCAGTTTTTTTCATGTATGGAATTGAAATTGCCCATCTTTTTGTTGCTGAACCAAAAGCCACACTTCCATCAGCAACACTTACTAACCATTTATCCTTAAATTCAGCAGGAGCATACTTTTGAATTAAAATATTTACATCTTTAATAATTTCTTCAAACCTTCTTTGCATATCTTCTGGCGATAATTTTAACTCTTTTATTAGCCTATCTACTTTGTTTATAAATAGCACTGGCTTGACATATTCTCTCAAAGCTTGTCTGAAAACTGTTTCTGTTTGTGGCATTACTCCTTCTACTGCACAAACTAGAACTATTGTACCGTCAACAGCACGCATAGCTCTAGTTACGTCACCGCCAAATTGTCGGGACTAAAGCCTATCGACATGGCCAGGGGTTAATCGTCAATTGGGTAGTTCCCAATTGATATCGACAAGATTTATTAAATAGTCTTCTCCCCCATATTCGTGTACCATAGAAACATTTGCCCCATAGATTGTTAATTGTCTTCTTCTTTCTTGTTCATCAAACCAGGTGTACATTACTTTGCCTGCCATTTCTTCAGCGAGCATACCAGCTCCTGCCATCAAATTATCAGTGAGTGCTGTTTTCCCATGGTGTACATGACTGGAAGTAGCAACATTTCTGATTCTTCTTACATCTTTCATTACTTCTATGATCCTTTCCTTCATTTCTTTCTTTGGCAATTATTCACCTCCTTTTATTTTTCTTTTAAATTAAAATTTCTACTCCAAACTTTATAAGAGTTATTGACGGTAGATTTTAATAATTTCATTCTTTCTAAAGAATTCAATAATGATCTTACAGTCCTCTCGCTTCTGTTTAACTTTAATTGGATTTCTTTTTTAGTCAATAAATTATGCTTTTTAAAAAGTTTTATTATATCTGAAAATCTAACAGCAGACTTTCTTTGCAAAGGATATAGAATATCGACTAACTCTAGATTCTTATAGTTATAATGTTTAAAGCCATTTAAGAGAATATATAGTTGTCTCCATTTGGTCGTATTCGGCTCAATCAAGTACTTTAAAATTTTTCTCAAGTCATTTTTGCTCCATACTACGGTTTGATATAGACCATTTGCACGATTTGGCAATCCATTATATGAGTAACTTATATCTAGTTTGTTTAGAATTTTATTAAATTCTTCGATTAATTTTTTACTTTTTGTACTCAAACTGAAATTACAACGCCCGAAGCCTATACCTCCATCAAACATACATAAACCAATAGCAAATGCAATATGGTAATTAAAGGCAGACTTCTTTATGATATTTGGCATGCCTACTGTGGAACTTTTACTACCAATTTTAATGTCAAATATTCTATTTAAAAACTTGAAAATTATTTTGTTTGAAAACTCTATATAGAACATACGATGTTTCTTATCTTTTTTAACTTTGAACTTCACACCAAATTCCCGGTTTAACCATTTAGAAAGTAATTCCAGGTTGTCTTTGTATTGATCACCTATTTTTATTTGCCATTTTCGTTTATTTTTTCCAAGATATAAGTTACCATCTGCAATAATTGCTCCAACTATTTTACAAAGATTTTCTGTAAGAAATCTTGGAGTTTTAACCCTAACATAAGTATTGCCTGTTCCTGACGAAAGTTCTCTTATTTCATCAATTACCTCAGCTTTCTTATGAGGACAAAAATCTAACAATTTTTTAACAAAGTTTAGTGGTAATCTATTTCTTACAAGTGACATTCTTAGCGTCGAGTAACGCATTCCAAGTTTCTCTGATAGTTCATACGTGCTTAACTTCTTCTTTTCCTTAATCTCTTCAATAATATCTTTTATAACTTTTTTCAACTGACTTGTTAAAATAATCTTTATTGATCCTTTACTTTTATCATTTTCCTCATGCAATTTAAACAAATCCAATCTAACTTTTTTCATATTATCATTATTCTTTTTCAGCCTTATTATAATATTGCACCTTTCAGTTGGTAATTTCTTTACAAGTTCTATTTTTCTGCTGGCAACATGCTTTCTTGTTATAACATATTTCTGAACTTGTTACTTTATACTCTTTTACTATTCTTAGCCATTTATTGCTCATATTTCATCTAAATGAATGTTTAATATTTTCAAATACCCCCTACCCATATCATAAACACTAACTATCAATTGCAATTTCCTGTTTTAAAGATGTTATGAGTAATTTAAGCAGAAAACTTGAGTTAAAAATTATTCGTAATTTTGGTTTATATCCTAAAAGAAAAACTCAAAATAAGATTCTACCTTGCTCCTTCTGCTTCCCTCTCTATTCTCTCTTTTTCTTTTATCGCTTCACTTTTGCTAGCATCATTATTATAAGCAGCTATAATTTCATCAACTAAAGCATCAACTATATTTTCCTTTTTTCCAAAAGCCTTTCTGTAAGCAGCTTGAACTATATTTTTAATTGCCAAATCAACCCTTCTTTGAGGGCTAGTTACAACAGCTCTCCTTACTATTATTCCTCCTAGCTGGTAAGAAGTTATCTCTTCTCTTAGTGCAGCATTTTCTATTGCTCTAACCAAAACTTCAATAGGATTTTTATTAGTTATTTCTTCTATTTTTTCAAAAGCTCTTTTAACAATTTTGTATTGAATAGAAGTTTTACCAACACATCTTCCCGAACTTATAACATGCTTTTTTCCTCTATGCCCGGGAACCATCAATTTATTCATTAGCCTTTCCACGATGTTCATCTTAGATTTATAAAACTGTTGCTTTGCGTATTTCCCTCCAGACCTTGGAAAAATTCTTGGCTCTAGATTTATATATCTTACAAGCCCTGGATCCTTTACCTCAACCCCCTTTGTACTCCATTTACCAAAAATTTTTATTTCTTCCAT
>CAZDLC010000002.1:0-29958 GCA_964506615.1 uncultured archaeon | reverse complement strand
TCACCTTGTTGGCTTCTGTTTCTTACCAGCTAATATTTCACTCAAAGCTACACCATTCACAGCAACAACCTTATACTTAATTCCCCACATACTTCCTTTTGGTCCGCCTTGTGAACCTCCTATGGATTCTATTATAACTTCATCATGCTCATTTATTATATCCAAAGCACCTTCGCCAGGAACATGAGCAGTAACCTGAACATTATTTTTAAGAAGTTGAACTCTTACTGCCTTTATTAAGCCAGAGCATGGCTTTCTTTGCTCAACAAACCTTTTATCTATAACTATTCCCCTTGCTTGAGGAGCTCCTTCTAAAGGATCCTTCTTCCACAGCTGAAGCATCCTTCTTTTATAATCTACCTTCTTCCATCTAAACTTTTTTCTTCTTTTCTTTAACTTCCTTGCAGCAAACTCTCCTGCCATATTCTCACTTTATTATTAAATCGCTCACTTTATGATTTCTTTCAAGTATCTCTTTAAATATTTTTAGCCTTTTTCCATCTCTTCCTATTATAAGAGGTTTAAACTTCTTTTCTACTTTCACTTCAACTATAATTTTTTCGCCCTCACTTTTTATCCTAATTTCTTCAACTTTTTGAATAAGATTCTTTACAAAAACACTCAAATTTTTCGAAAATTCAAATATCTTTATATTCTTTCCCATTATTCTTTCTGCATTTTTTATGCTACTCCCATTTTTCCCTATAGCTATTCCCATTTTTCCTTCATCCACAACAAAGTAAACAGTATTAGATTCATAATCTATTATACAATCCTTTACACTTGCATTAGTAATATTTTCAAAAAGTGTTATCATTCTTATTGTTTCTGTGTCGAATGTAACTACCATAGTTCATCCTTTAATAACTAGAGTTGAAATTGGAAATGGCTTTCCGCAAATAATACCTAGCTCTTTGCTACTTCCTTCAAAAACAACTAACTCTAAACCAAAAATTTTAGCATTGTGCTCTATTTCTTTTCTCATGTTCTCAGGAATGTTTTTCGCCACTACAATTAACCTTGGTTTATTCGATTTAATAAAATCTATCGACTCTTTATATCCTATTACTACTTTGTTTTCCTTTAAAGCAGCTTGTATTTCTCGTGCCAAATCCATAAAAATCACTTAAAAATTAAATTTTAAATAATTTAAGAAGTAGCCTCCTCGAATTTTGCAACGACATCGAACATCCCTGTTCCACATGGAATTACTTGCCCCACCATCACATTTTCAAAAATTCCTAGGAATTCGTCTGTTTCATTTTTTAAAGAAGCTCTTACCAAATGCTTAATAGTTTCTTCGAAAGCTGCCCTTGAAAGAATAGAAGCTTTTGAACCTGCTACTCCATATCTTCCTATAGGCCTTACTTCGCCAGTAAAAGTCATTATATCTGCTACTAGCGTAATATGTCTAACATCAACATCCAATCCTTGCTCTTGCATAGTTTTTAAAGCTTCCTCTATTATTAAATTTCTAGCTGCCTCTATCCCAAGAATTTTTGCAGTTTCATGTATATCATTTGTAAAACTTCTCGAGCCATCTATTTCCTTAATGTTAAAAATTTCCTTTAAATTAGAGCCTATAGTAGTAATAATCCACTCATCCCCTTCTCTTCTAACAACAGCATTTTCTATACCTTCTATTCCGTCAACATGAAGTTGTAAAAGCTTCACTTTCAACTTTTGTAAATCCTTAAAAGTTACTTCACCCTTAGGCTCAACTATTATAGATTTTTTTCTTACTCTTACTTTAACATCTTTCATGTTTTCCTTTATTTTTTTCTCGATTTTTGATATTTGTCTTAAATCTCTCGGCTCAATTTCTATAGTATTTTCATTTAAATTTATAGAAACTTCTTTTACCAAATCTTCTATTTTTTGCTCAACTATTTGCTCAGCAACTTTTTTAGCTGTATCCATGTTGTTAAATTCTTTTTTAAGAAAAAGCGTCATAGAAGGTGTTTCAACTTGCTTTTTTGCATCAAAAATTTCTATAAGTCTTGGCAAACCATAAGTTATTTTTATTCCTGCAGAACCTGCAAAATGATAAGTACGCATAGTCATTTGCGTAGCAGGCTCAGAAATGCTTTGAGCAGCAATTATTCCAATAGCTTCACCTGGTTCAAACTTGCAAGAAAGATACGACTTTTTAACTTCTTCTTCCAGCTTTTTAACATCTTCTTTCTTAAGTTTCATTTCATCGCTTACTTTTTCTATCTCTTTTTTTATTGCTTCTGGTAATTCAATCTCATCCAAATAATCTTTGTGCAATTCTTCTGACATTTAAACCACCAACTTCTATTTTAGAAGGATCTAAGCCATCTTCACCAGGAGAAAACTGAATTATCCTTTTTGCACTATCCCTTACAGTACCATCATATTCAACTTTCAAATCTTGTAAAGCTCCTACTAATCTTCTTTCCATATATCCAGAATGTCTTGTCTTTAAGCTTTTATCCATTAAAGATTCTCTTGAGTTCATTGCATCGAAGAAAAATTCAAAAGGTGTTAAACCATCTTTAAAACTTCTTGCGACAAAACCTTTTGCCTCTAAACTTATATTACCTTTTTTGAAGTGAGGAAAAGTTCTCTCATAATATCCTTTTTCAACTCTCTCACCCAAAACAGTTTCTTGCCCAATTAGAGCAGAAGTTTGAACAAAGTTAACTAAGCTTCCTCTTGCCCCGCTTTTTGCCATTGCTATCGTTAAATTTTCTTTCACAAATTTTTCAACTACTTCTCCAACATCATTCAAGCATTTATTAAGCCTTCTTTTAATTAAATTCTCCAAAGTTTCCTTTGGCGTTCTCCCTATTAAAACTTCAAGCTCCCCCTTTTCATAAGATTGTATAAGCATATTCACTTCTTTCCTTACTTTTTCTATAATTTCATTTATCTTCTTCTTAGCATCTTCTGGCAAATCGTGATCTGAAATACTTGTTGAAAAACCTTTCATCATCAGAAAACTCATAGAAAGCTTGGAAATTTTGAACAAGAATTCCTTCGCAAACTCTGGGCCATATTCCTTCTCTATTTTATCTATTATTTTTCCGTTTTCTGCTCCCACACCTGCTGAATCTATAACACCCTCCATCAATTTACCGTTTTTTATTACAACATTTTCTCCGGATTTGGATTTATACTGAATTGAAAAGTCTTTTGGAAGGAATAAACTGAAAATTTCTTTTCCACTCATGCTTTCCTTTTCAGGAATTTCTATATCATCGCTTACAGACCTTATTAGCTGAACAAACTCTTCTCTCTTCAGCTTTCTTTCATCTTTTGTAAGCAAGTACAAGCCTGAAATAAAATCTCTCCAAGCACCTATTATTGGACCAGAAAATCTTGGGCTTCTCATGTGCTTAGGAACTATCATTAACTCCCTAGCTTCAACTTGAGCCTCTTCTGTTTGTGGTATGTGCAAATTCATTTCATCACCATCAAAATCTGCATTGTAAGGAGGACAAACACATAAATTAAGTCTAAAGGTCTTAAACGGCATTACCCTTACTCTGTGAGCCATTAAGCTCATTCTATGTAAGCTAGGCTGCCTGTTGAATAAAGCGATATCACCATTCTGTAAATGTCTTTCAACTATATAGCCAGGGGCTAATTCTTTTGCAATTTCTTCCTTGTTTTCTTCAAGTATTTTTTTCCTCCTTCCATCAGGCCTTATCACATAATTAGCTCCAGGCCATGTAGAAGGTCCATTCAAAACCAATCTTCTTATCTCTTCTAAATTTCTTTCATTTACTCTTACAGGAACAGTAAGCTCCTTAGCTATAACTTCTGGAACTCCTACTTCATCTATATCCAAGAAAGGATCAGGACTTATGACACTCCTAGCTGAAAAGTTTACTCTTTTTCCGGCAAGATTTCCCCTAAACCTTCCCTCCTTTGTTTTAAGTCTTTGCGAAAGAGTTTTGAGAATTCTTCCAGAGCGATGTCTTGCTGGCGGAACTCCTGATATTTCATTATCAAAGTAAGTTGCAATATGGTATTGAAGAAGTTCCCACAAGTCTTCTATTATAAAATCTGGTGCACCCAAATCAATATTTTCCCTTAACCTTTCGTTTATTCTAACTATATCAACAAGTTTATGAGTTAGATCATCTTCGCTCCTTTCTCCTGTTTCGAGTGTTATAGAAGGCCTAACTGTTACAGGAGGGATTGGCAATAAGGACAATACAGTCCATTCAGGC
This sequence comes from uncultured archaeon, assembly GCA_964506615.1. Taxonomy (GTDB): domain Archaea; phylum Aenigmatarchaeota; class Aenigmatarchaeia; order CG10238-14; family SCSR01; genus CALIKW01. The sequence continues at coordinate 25,756 of CAZDLC010000002.1, read as the reverse complement.
CTCATACCCTTGAAGCCCAAAAATTCCAAATCTTCATCAGTTATTTTTTCAAGCCTTTCCCTTATTTCTTCAGGATTCAAGTTTTTTCCATCTTCAACAAAAGTATATGGCTTAATAAACCTTAATTTCTTCTGCTCAGCTTTACAGTGCGGGCACTTCTTTTTAATGTATTTAACTACTTCCTTAATCTTAGCCTTCTTTTCCTTTAATGCTTTAATTTCCTCGTCACTAATCAAAATTCTTCCACACTTTCTACAAGTACATTTTAACAAAGCGAAGATGAACTTTGCATAATGAACATGAATTACTGGTTTTGTTAGTTCCAAAACACCAAAATGACCTTGACATTCACCAATTCTACCACCACAAGTTCTGCATCTTACTCCAGGATCAACAACACCAAGCCTTGGGTCCATTAAACCGCCTTCTATAGGATAACCTTCTTCATCATAAAGCTCAGTTTTTGTTATTTTCGCTACTGCCATTTTTCTTATCATTTCAGGACTTAAAAGGCTAAAAGTTATTTTTTCTAGCATCATTCTTCCCTCACATACATTTTTGGATATATTAGCATGCTTTTCAATTCATCCAACATAAGCTTAAAAGCATAGCTCATTTCAACTTCAACTATTTTTGAATCACCGCACACAGGACAGTACTTTTTATTTTTTATATTATCATTAATAGCAACCATTCCACAATTAGTACATACAGGTACAGCAGTTTTATCAGAATCAAATCTTTCTTTTAATGCAAGTGCAGCACCGTGTGCAATTAAGCAATCCTTTTCCATTTCACCGAGCCTTAAACCACCTTCTTTGCTCCTTCCCTCTGTTGGTTGTTTTGTTAGTAAAGTTACAGGACCCCTTGACCTTGCATGAATCTTATTGGAAACAAGATGGTCCAATTTCTGATAGAAACAACTTCCTATGAAAATTTCTACCTCAAATCTTTTTCCTGTTCTTCCGTCGTACATTACTTCTCTCCCATCATTCTTAAAACCATATTGCTCAAGCAAGCTTCTTATATCTTTTTCGCTAAATGGATTAAATGGCGGTGAAATTATTGGTTCGCCTTTAATTGCAGAAACCTTACCTGCAAGAATTTCAAGTAATTGGCCTATAGTCATTCTAGAAGGAATGCTGTGAGGATTAAATATTATGTCAGGCACTATACCATCTTCAGTAAATGGCATTTCTTCTTGAGGAACTATTAGTCCAATAACACCTTTTTGTCCATGCCTGCTTGCAAACTTATCTCCTATTTCAGGAATTTTTAAATCCCTAACCACAACCTTTACAAGTTTTGTTCCTTCTACAGTTTCAGTTATAAAAACCCTATCCACAATACCTTTATCACCATGCCTCAATCTAACAGAAGTTTCCCTTATATTTTCTATTCCAGTTATAAATTGATCCATAGTTCCAAGAAATCTTAAGGGTGAAATCCTTCCAATAAGAACTTCGTCAGAATTTACAATAGTTTCTGGATTTACTATACCATCTTCTGGCAAATGCTTGTAAGCATCTTCGCCTGCATATCCCCTAACACCTGGCTTTGGAATTCCTATAATATCTTCTTGCCCACCCATATATCTCTTTTGCTCTGCTTCGTATGTTCTAAACATAAAAGACCAGAAAAGACCTCTTTGAATTGAGCTAGCGTTTATTACTATAGCATCCTCCATGTTATATCCATCAAAACAAGCTAAGGCAATTATTACATTTGCACCAGAAGGATGCTTTTCATAATTTATTACTCTATGAAAATAAGTTTGAACAAGAGGTACTTGAGGATAAATTAAAACATTCGATTTTGTATCAGTTCTACTTAAGTAATTCGAAGCAAAAAGGCCTATGGATTGACCTATCATCTTTGCTCCATAGTTTACTCTATCGCCTCTATTAAATTCTGGGTAAGGAATGAAAGAAGCTGAAAAACCAAGTATAACTGATGGGTCTAATTCTAGGTGAGTATGCTCTTCTGTAACTTCATCTTCCCTTAAAGCAATTAAAGTGTTTTCTTCTTCTTCAGCATCAAGATACTCTATTATTCCTTCCTTAACTAAATCATCCCACTTAATCTCTCCTTTCTTCAGTTTTTCTATATGCTCTTTTGTAAGTAAAGGCTTTCCATTTTTAACTACAATTAAAGGTCTTCTTATCCTTCCTGAATCAGAAAGAATTCTAACTTCATCTAAGTGAGGATGATAAGCAACGTTTACTTGAGGTGAAATAATTCCTCTTCTTCTTTTCTCAATTATCTCATTAACAAATTCCTTTGGATTTTCAACCGAACCAATAAACCTTCCGTCTAAAAATACATCAGTCATTTTTTCACCTTTAACAAATTTTCAATAACCTTTACTTCCCTTTCATCCGCACCCTTTGTTACTTGAGCAAGAATTGCAAGATATTTTCTTAAACCTATGGTTGCTCCTTCAGGTGTTTCGCTAGTGCATAATTTACCAAAATGTGTTGGATGTAATTCTCTTGCTTCAAAATGCTCTTGTGTAGAAGTTAAAGGTGAAAGAACATTTCTCATGTGAGAAATTGTTTTTGTATAGCTACCTCTTTCCAACCTTTGACTTACTCCTGTTCTTCCTCCAACCCATGAACCTATAGCTAAAGCAGAAACTATTTGATTTGTTAAAACGTTTGATTCAACTATTGCTTGAAGTGGAGGTAACCTACCCCTCTTTGTAAGCTTTTGATAATTGTAAGTTATCCTTGTTATAAGGCCCCATTTACCAAGCAAGATTGACCTTAAAAGGATTTCAAGCAAATCGCCTGCAAGCCTTAACCTTTTGTTTGAGTAATGGTCTAAATCATCTTCCTCAATTTTTCCTAAGTGCAACTTTAAAATTTTTGAAATAGCTTTTGCTAAAAATAGAGCTTTTTCAAGCCTGTTCTCAGGTCTTTGACCTAAATGCGGCAATAAGTATCTATCTACAAGCCTTTTTGCTCTAGAAATTCTTTGGTCTTTTTGTGGTATCTTAAGAAACTTTCCTATTTCTTCCAAAGCTTCTTCTTGGGTAGAAATTCCAGCCTCATACAAATTAACATAAAACTCTTCTTGAATTTCAGGATCAAGGGAAATTGCTGTTATTATATCTTTATCAGACTCTAAGCCCAAAGCTTTAAGTAATATTGAAATTGGCAATCTTGTAACATTGGCAAAACTTATTGTAATTATTCCATCCTTCCTTCTTTCTAGGAGATGTCTTTGTACATAACCTTCTTTTTCTGAGTGTATTCTTGCTACTTCTGTTATATTTTGTGTATCAACTTTTGTTACTATTATTCTGTTTGGTGCAATTTCTTCTACCAAAACCAAAATTCTTTCTGTTCCGTTTATTATAAAGTAGCCTCCTGGATCATCAGGATCTTCCCCAGCCTCTATCAATTCATTTCTTGACATTGTTGAAAGAGGGCATATACTTGATTTTACCATTACAGGTAAATCTCCAAAGTTGACTGTCGTTGTTTCACTTTCTATATTATTTAAAACTGGTGTCATTTCAACGTACATCGGAGCTGCATAAGTTAAATTCCTTATCCTTGCTTCCATAGGCAAAATATCTCTTATTGAACCATCAGCTTCCTTAACACAAGGATGAGTTATTCTGAATTCACCCAATTTAATCTTAAAATCGCCCAATTCAGGGACATCTGGCTTAATAACACCTATATCCTTCAAAACTTTTGGTATTCTTCTGTTTATAAAATCGTTGTAAGAGTCTATTTGGTAGGCTACTAAACCCTTTTCTTTAACAAAGGTATTTAAGAGAGTTAAAAAAGTTTCGTTCAAAATCTCAACCTCTTACAACAACCCTGTAATAAACTGCTTCTCCTGCAGTTAAACTTTTTCTTCTTATCCTTATTACATCTCCAGGCTTTGCTCCTAAAGCTTTAACAACTGGATCAGATGATAAAATTCTTGGCAATTGTCTTAAAGTTACTCCATATTTTTTAAGCAATTCTTCCTTTTCTTCTTCTTTTAAAACTTCATGCTTAGGGACAAATTTATGTGAAAGTACGTCAAATTCTGACATATGAATCAGGTAACTTAAAGATTATCTTAAACATTAACTTTAATAATATTTAAACTTTTTGATTTTAAAACTTTCTCTTCATTGTTTAAAATTTTAAAGTGCTAGCACCATCAAGCTCCAATTTAAACTAATTTAACTCTACTATTTACCAACTTGTGCAAATAGAATTAAAACACTGAAAGTTTTATAAAATCATTCAAAGAAATTCTTAATATAAATGAATCTTAAACAATTTATCAAACCGGATTGGAGAAAGATTGTAATGCTTCTTATTCTATTTATTTTATCTTCATTTATTTCAGCTTATTTTGGCACAAAAACACTTATTGGATTTGGAACTTCATCTAAAATTGGATTTCCCCTAATATTCTATATTCAAATTACTCCTGGAATAGAATACAAAGCTTCTTCTAACTTTAACATTTTGAATTTCATCCTAGATATTATTGCTTGGTATCTTCTTTCCTGTTTAATAGTCTGGATTTACGATGTGGCAAAAGATAGTGCTTCTATAATACTGATTCTACTAACTGAAAAATGGTTTTTATGTTCTATGCATTACAACTTAACAGTAAACTAAAATAAAAAGTTTGCAAATTTTGAGTAGAAAATTTTTTTCCCGCATATAAAATTTTTGAATAGCGCTTTAAACAAATAGTCACGCCTCGGCCGGGATTCGAACCCGGATCGCAGGTGTGACAGACCTGCATCCTAAACCATTAGACGACCGAGGCAAATTGCTAGCGGACTTCCTGGATTTCCCCTCCCTCTCGGGAGAGTACAACCCAGATCTCCGGAGGGCTTAACTTCCGTGTTCGGATGGGAACGGGTGTTTCCCCTCCGATTTGGTCCGCTAGCAAAATAGAATTTAACTTAAGAATTTAAAAAGTTTGCTTATTCTGGCTACAAATTTTAAAATCCCCAGGGGGAGATTTGAACTCCCAACCCACCGGTGCCCGAGCAAAGGCTGCCAACAAGTGCAACAGCACTTATCTACAGCCGGTTGCTCTGCCAGATTGAGCTACCTGGGGCTAAATAATAAAATGAAATCGAGAATTTTTAAATTTATCCCACAGATTTAAGGCTTATTGTTTTTGATAAAGAAACTTTCTTCATTTTCTTCTTATCTAAATAACTCATAACTGCTTTTGGAAGATTTAAAACTCCTCCGATTTCAAGTGCAGGTCTAACTTTATAAGTTAAAATTCTTTCTTCCCCAGGCTTTAAGGAATTCAACTCCCAGAATAAGTAAACTCCACCACTCGTCTTTTTTGTTTTTGGTTTGAGAGTGTCGAATTTTTCTGAAAGCTTGAGTATAGAAGGTACAAAATCCCTTATCTTTACATCTTCCAAAGTATGTCTGCTTCTATTCTTCACTTCTATTGAAACTGTTATTTCTCTTTCAGGTTCTAGTTTTCCGACGTAAGAAGATTTTTTAACTACAATCGGAGTAAATGCAAATTTATATCCGACATAACCAAGGAATATTATTGCTAAGGAAAGCAGCCAAACGTTCAACAAACTAATCCTGTAAGTTATTGTAACTTCTTCCCCAGGCTTAATAGTTTCTATAAGCCAATAGTATATCACAGAATTTCCAATAGTTTCAACCTTATCTGGCTTTCTTTCTGGCTGGAAGAAAAAGCTTGCAAAAGCCGGTAATGACTCTGAAATATAAAAGGAAGGAGTGGGAGAATTTCCCTCATTTCTAACTTTTATAGTAACTGTGGAAGAAAGTATGCTTAGCTGACTAGTTTTTTCTGGAATGTTAGTATACTTTGGGTTAACGTAGAAACTGCTTTTAATAGAATCAACTTCCCTGTTCAAGTTATCCAGCAATAAAGCACTTACTTCAAAACTTCCAGGCCTGTCGTATTTGGCTACGCGATAAGTATAAAGAACTTTCTTAGTTTGTTTTGCCTCAACCTTTTCTATTTTTTCTTCAAAAGCCTTTACTGTATTTCCAACCGGATCTTTTATAAAAGTTCTAATAGAAATAGGAGGCGAACTTTCTTCTGCTGGATTGGTAAAGGAAATCTCAATAGAAACTGTTTCCTCAGGATTTACTTCTTTCTTATCTATAATCAAATTAGTTAAACAAACAATTTTCCCTTTCACATTTAAATAAACCAATTTTTGGATTACAACATTTGTTTTTATGGATTTAACATTTATTGAAAATGCTGATGAAAATTCTTTTATGCAAGGGGGAACTGATATAGAAATGCTAATTTTCTTTTCTGAGTTTGGAGGAATAGAAACAAAATAGTTTTCAGATGTTATCCTAATATTTTCTATGTTCTGGGGAAAAACAGAAATTAAGAAATCGTCCTGAAAATTTTTGTCATTCCTTATTAAAATTTCTATATGTTTTATTTCGCCTGTATAACAAGTTATATCTGTTGGTGCTATAACTTCTTGTGAAAATACAGGAACTGATAAAAAGGAAAGGAAGAGAATTAAAAAAATCAATTTTTTCATTTCTCCACCTCTTTAATATTTCTTTTTAAATTTTAAATTACTTAGCGAGTCTTTTTAAAAACTCCTCAAACGTTAATCTCTCTTTTTTAACTTTTTTGCTTTTCTTTATTGCATCCTCTATTAAATTCCCTATCGGCTTTGGATAATCGATTTTTACTTCACCCGGCTGGACTGCTAAGGCAAGCTCAAGTTTTCTTCCATACTTGTTTAGCCAAGTTAAATTTTCAAAATTAATTCTCCTTGGCTTTTCTGGTTGCTCTGCAGGATATCCTATTGGAATTATTGCTACCGGCCTTAAATTATCCGGAAGTTCTAAAATACTTTTAACTCTTTCCTCATCGAAAGCTCCAACAAAGCATGAGCCCAAACCTAAAGCATGAGCTGAAAGCAAAATGTTTTGAATAGCTAAGGCAGTATCTTGTATCGAATACAAAAGCTCCCCTCTTTTTCCATATCTCAAACTTATTTTCTCCAAATCAGCACAAACTACTATAACAACTGGAGCCTCTGCAATAAAATTTTGGTCTAGAGCAGCTTTTGCAAGCTTTTTCTTTATTTCTTCTTCTTTAACAACTATAAAATTCCATTCTTGCGTATTCCCGGCAGAAGGTGCCATAGTTGCCATGTAAAGAATTACTCCAATAAGCTTGTCATCAACTTCTTTTTTTTCAAACTTCCTTATACTTTTTCTTTCTACTATTGCTCTAAAAACGTCCATTTTCCCTAATAAACTTTTTGTTAAGTTAAATTAAAGTTTTTGCACTTTCCAAAAAATAGAAAATTAATTTACAATTCTTTTGTTGCACCACAAACCGGACAAACCCACATTTCTTTGAAAAAATTCTCTTTTGGATTACAAGAAATTATTTTTTCCTTTTTCATCCTAATTTTTTCATGGGAATTTTTCAAGCATGTTTCACAAAAACCATAAGTCCACTCATTGCTCATCCTCACTCACTCCTCTTATTTATAAATTAGTATTATTATTAAAAAATTGTATGGATTACTCAATCCTTGCAGAAACTTATGAAGAACTAGAAAGTGTAACTTCAAAAATTAAGAAAACTCAAATTCTTTCAGAATTACTTAAAAAAACTCCCCCTGAACTTTTGCCAAAAGTTGTTTTACTAGTTAATGGAAAAGTTTTTCCAAGTTACTCTCAGTATGAGCTGGGAGTTGCAACCCAACTCATGATAAGAGCAATAGCAAAATCTACCGGAATTTCTCAAAAGGAGGTTGAAGAAATTTTTAAGAAAAGAGGAGATCTTGGATTAACTGCAGAAGAACTAGTTAAAAAGAAAAAGCAAGTCACTCTTTTCAAAAAGAAACTTACAGTTGAGAAAGTTTTTGAAAATTTACAAAAAATTGCGTTCGAAACAGGGGAAGGTTCACAAGAAAGGAAGTTGAATCTTATAGTTGAGCTTTTAGTATCCTCTCAACCAAAAGAAGCAAAATATGTTGTTAGAACAGTTTTGGAAGAATTAAGAGTAGGTGTTGCTGAAGGAATAATTAGAGATGCCATAGTTGAAGCTTTTTTGTTAAAAGGGAAGGAAGAAAGAAAAGAAGAGTTGACCCAATTGGTTGAGTATGCATGGAACATTCTTTCAGATTATGGTGAAGTTGCAAAAATAGCAAAGGAAGAAGGAGAGGAAGGTCTGAAAAAGGTTAAAGTGAAAATAGGAAGGCCTATACAAGTTATGCTTGGCTTAGCTGCGAAAAATATAGAAGAAGTGGTTAAGGAATTTGGAAAAGTAATTGCTGAGTGGAAGTATGATGGAATGAGAGCCTTAATCCAGAAAAAGAATAGCCAAATATGGATTTTTACAAGAAGGCAAGAAGATGTTACTAAGCAGTTTCCAGAAATAGTTAAGCTTGCTAGAGAATGCTTAGATGCAAAAGAATGCATAGTTGAAGGAGAAGTTATTGGTATAGACAAAAAAACAGGAACTCCCTTACCATTTCAAGTCCTTTCTCAAAGGATTCACAGGAAGTATGATATAGAGAAAATGGTTGAAGAAATACCTGTTCAAGTCAATTTATTCGATTTGGTTTATCTTGATGGCGAAATGCTTTTTGAAAAGAGTTTAAAGGAAAGGAGAGAAATGTTAGAAAAAATAGTTAAAGTTGTTCCTGGGAAATTCCAGCTTTCGAAGATGATTTTTACCGATGATGTAAAGGAACTAGAAAAATTTTACGAAGATGCTTTGAAAAATAAACAAGAAGGTTTGATGCTCAAAGTTCCTTCTGCTAAGTATGTGTTTGGAAGACATGTAGGAACTATGTATAAGATTAAGCCAATAATGGAAACCTTAGATTTAGTTATAATAGGTGCAGAATGGGGAACTGGTATAAGGTCCAATTGGTTAAGCTCTTATATACTTGCTTGTAGAGATGAAGATACAGGAAAATTTTTAACTTGTGGGATGATGGGAACTGGCTTAACAGAAGAGCAATTCCAACAAATGACAGAAATGCTTAAGCCGCTAATAATTAAAGAAGAAGGTAGGACTGTTTGGACCAAACCTAAGATAGTTGTTGAAGTTGCTTATCAAGAAATACAGAAATCGCCGAATTATGAATCTGGATATGCTTTAAGATTTCCTAGACTTGTTAAATTGAGGGAAGATAAGGGCCCGGAAGAAGCTGATACTCTAGAAAGAGTTAAAGAACTTTACAAAACTCAGGGAAGAGCTGGATAAAAATTTAAACTTTACTATCCTAATTTTAAAAAGTTTAAATATTAAATTACTATTAAGTTAAAACAGAGGATAAGATGATTTCGCAAAAAATATTAGATGCATTAAAGGCTATAGGATTAAACTTGTATGAAAGAAAATTATGGGTTGCTCTACTTGCAAGAGGAACTTCTACTGCAGGGGAGCTTTCTGAAATAGCAAATGTCCCTAGAAGCAGAGCTTATGATGTTCTGCAAACTTTGGCAGAAAAGGGTTTTGTTATAGTTCAACCAGGAAAACCAATTAAGTATGTTGCAATACCTCCTGAGCAAGCCTTAGAAAATGTGAAGAAAAAATTAGAAAATGATTTAAAAACTTCTATAGAAAGGATAGAAGAGCTTAAGGCATCGCCTATAATGAAAGAATTAAATGAAATTTTTAAGAAAGGAATAAAAGTTGTTTCTCCTGAAGAAATAACAGGTTCTATAAGAGGAAAATACTCCATTTTCCAGCAACTGGAAAATATGTTTAGGAATGCAAAGAAAAAGATAAACATAGTAACAACATCAGAAGGGTTGAACGAACTTTATAGAAATCATTTTGAAATTCTAAAAGAAGCAAAGGAAAGAGGGGTTGAAATTAAAATTGCTTTAAGCGAAACAGAAGGAGCAAGCGAGGCAATAAAAGCTCTGGGAAGCTTAGCCGAAATAAGGATTATTGGAAAGGAATTGCCAATAGCAGGAAGGCTTTACATCGTTGACGGAAGTCAGTTAATTTTTGGTTTAACTGATTCTAAGGAAATACCAGAAACTCAAGAAATAGCTTTTTGGAGTAAAAGCGAGCATGCCGCGAGCAATGTTTTAGAACCCTTATTTAACTTGGCTTGGAATCATTCAAAGGAATTAAGCTAGCTGAGGCCTTTGAGAAACTAGTTTTGGAAGAGAAAGCTGTTTAAACGGCATGTCCTTTATTTTTTCCTTTATCTCATTTATTAAAGAACTTATTTCCATCTCCTCTATTTTTCCTTCTTCCCTCTTTCTTACAGAAAGCCTTTTGGATTTACTCTCCTTTTCTCCAAAAACTATTATGTAAGGTATCCACTCAAGTTCAGCATCCCTAATCCTTTTTTCAACAGTTTCTTTTCTATCATCCACATCAACTCTTATTTTATTCTCCTCAATTATCTTAGAAATTTTAAGAGCATCTTCCAAGTACTTATCAGAAACTGGAATTATCCTTACTTGAATAGGAGAAAGCCATAAGGGAAGAGAAGGAACCTTTCCTTCCTTTTCCTCCTTATATGCCTTCTCTAAAAGAGCATATATGCATCTTTCTATTGCACCAGAAGGAGAGCAATGCAAAATTATAGGATTTTTCTTTTTTCCATCTTCGTCAGTAAACTCTATTCCATACCTTTTACCATTTTCAACATCTATTTGGTCTGTTGAAAGTGCTGAAGCCTTTCCCAAATTATCTACAAAATTAAACTCCCACTTCAAAACAAAGTAAAAGAACTTTTCCTCCCACATCTCTACTAAAGCTGGTTTTCCAAATTTTTTAACTAGCAAGTGAACAAACTCCTTATTTTTTTCATAAAACTCCTTAGTAAATCTTATTCCAAGCTCATAATCTTCTTTTTTTAACCCAATTCCAGATAAAACAGAAACTGAAAGATCAAACCTTCTAATCATTTCTTCTTTAGCTTGATCTAAATCCTTACAAATTGCGTGAACATCAGGCATAGTAAAGGCTCTCAACCTTCTTAACCCTACTATCTCACCGCTTTTTTCCCTTCTAAAGCTGTATTTTGTTAGCTCATATATTCTTAAAGGCAAGTTTTTGTAAGAAATTTGAAAATCTTTGACCATTAAGAATTGCCCAAAACAGGCACTAAACCTAAGAAAAAGCTCTTTATCTTCAGAAGTTACTATGTACTGCCTTGCCGGAAATCTATTTAGGTAATCTGATAAAGCTGGATGCTGAAAATCGTACATTATTGGAGTTTCAACTTCCATTCCTCCATAATTTATAACATTTTCTGTAACCCACTCTTCTATAAGAGATTTAATCAACCTTCCTTTAGGATACCATCTTATATTTCCCGGGTCGCTTCCCGGCTCATAATCAGCTATGCCTAATTTTTTCATTAAAGTAACATGAGGAGGAAATTGCTGAACAGCTCTTGACTTAGAAATTTCGTAATTCGCAAATTTCTCTAAATTTTTATGTTTTGAAAAATCAAATTTTTCTACTGGTATTAATTCACCTTCTGGAGATAAAATAAACCAATAAGATTTGATTTTTTCTTCAGCTTCCAAAGCTTTTGAAACTTTTTCTTTCTTTTCACCTGGATAAAAAACTTTGAATTGCTCTGCCAAAGGATGGCTCTTGATTTTAATTGAAAATGCTTTATTCCAGCCGAATGGAGATCTGTAAGTTTTTATGCCAAGCTTCTTTGCATAATCTTCCATAAACTTTATAATTTCCAAAGCATCTCTAGGTTTTGCTAAATTATTACTCAAGTGAGCATAAGGATAAATTAAAATTTTATTTAGCTTTATTTTTTCTAAGAACTTTTTAACCTCTTCTATAGCCTCTTTTGCAACTTTTTCATCGTCATTTTTTTCTATGCAAGTAAATAAAACTACTATGTCTTTAAATTTTTCCTCTTTTTTCTCAGCTTTTTCGGCATAAGCAATTTCCTTTTTTACAAGCTTGTATTGAATAAAATCTGAGTGTAATTGTAAAATTCTCATACTACTCTCCTTTTATGATTATTATGCGAAATTAAATTAAAGATAAAAGAATTAGCTGACTGTTTCCCGTTCACCCATGATTTTCACAAAAATTAATAAGTAATTGAAGTTTAAATTTATTTCGAAGCCCCGTGGTGTAGCGGTCAAGCATACAAGCCTCTGGTCAAGCGAGAGAAAGCTTGTGACCCCGGTTCGAATCCGGGCGGGGCTATTTTGAATTAAAAGTGATTTTACATGGAAGTTGAAGAAATTTTAAGGGAAAGGTCAAGGCTAAGGGAAGTTTATGAAACTATAGCAGATTCTTGGTCCCATTTAAGAGCTAAGCCACTTCCAGAAGTTATAGAATTTTCAAATTCTATTAAAAATCAAGGTTTGATTTTAGATATAGGGTGTAGCAATTGCAGGAATTTAATTCCTTTTCTAGAAAAGGAGTTTAAATGCGTAGGCTTTGATTTTTCAAAAGGAATGATAAGAGAGGCAAAAAAATTCCTTAAAAAAAGAGGGTTTAATGCTTATTTACTAGTTGCCGATGTTTTAAATTTGCCATTTAAAGAAAAAGCATTTGATTATATAATTTTTACTAGAGTTTTGCATCACTTACCAACAAAAAAGCTCAGGATAGAAGTTCTTAAAGAGGTAAAGAAGATTTTAAAAGATAATGGAAAAATTTTGATAACTGTTTGGAGGAGATACTTTCCGCAATTCCTAATCGATTTCTTTTCCAGCATTTTTGAAAAGAAGTTTGAATTTGGCGATACTTATAAGAAATGGAAGTACCATGGCAAAACTTACAAAAGGTTTTACCACTTATACAACAGGAAAGAAATAGAGGAAGAATTAATAAGCTCTGGATTTAAAATCAAAAAGTTTTACTGCGATGATGGAAATTTTGTTTCTATTTGCGAAGCTTAGCTTTTCTCCTTGAGCTTTTTCATTAAGTAGTTTATTTTATTTTGCAAAAACTTTACTTCTCTTACACTCCTTGCTTTGAATAAAGCCTGCTTTGCTTGAAAAAGTTGTTCTTCAAACATTTGTGTTTCTAATTCTTTATTTTTCATATTTATCATTAGTAAGTAGTGATATATAAATTTTACTATTCTCAAGTAGTGAAATAAACTTAAAATTTCTTTAAGTTAAGGTAAAAGTTATGGAAGAAGCAATAAGGGAAATAATAGAAGCTCTTAAAAAGGACCCGAAAAATGCTAACAAAAAAATTAAAGAGATAAGCAGAAAGCATAAGCTAGGGAGAATTCCAAAAAAAGTTGAAATATTAAGTTTTTGCAATGAAGAGGAAAAGAAAATTCTTAGAGAAATACTTATAAAAAGGCCTGTTAGGTCCATTTCTGGTGTTTTGATGATTACCTTAGCTGTAAAGCCAAAAGAATGTGTTTGGGGAAAATGCATATATTGCCCAACTTTTGAAAATGCTTCTAAAAGCTATATTGGTACTGAGCCTGTTATAAGAAGGGCATTGCTTAACAATTATGACCCATTTCTTCAAACAAGAAATAGAGTAGAACATTATAAGGCTATGGGACATTTAAGCCAAAGTGGAAATAAATTTGAAGTAATAGTTGTTGGCGGTACTTTTACTGGTTTTGAGGAAGAATATCAAGAATGGTTTATTAAAAGAATTTTTGATGCTTTGAACGAAAAAGAAAGTAAAAGTCTTGAAGAAGCTAAAAAGCTGAATGAAAATGCAAGGAATAGATGCATTGGCTTAAGCGTAGAAACAAGGCCTGATTTTTGCAGGGAGAAGCATGTTGATAAAATGCTTGAAATGGGTATAACAAGAGTAGAAATTGGTGCTCAATCAATTTTTGAGGATGTACTTGAAATTGCTAATAGAGGGCATTCTGTTAAGGATATAGAAGATGCGATAAGAATATCAAAAGATTCTGGATTTAAAGTTGTGCTTCATTTAATGCCTGGACTACCAGGATCTTCCTTTGAAAGAGATCTTGAAATGTTTGAAAATGTTTTTACTAATCCTATGTTTATTCCTGACGAGCTGAAAATTTATCCTACAATGGTTTTAAAAGGTACTAAATTGTACGAGATGTGGAAAAATGGCAGTTATAAGCCATTGAATGAAGAAGAAACTATTAAACTTCTAGTTGAAGTTAAAAGAAAAATACCACCCTTCATGAGAATAAGGAGAATTTTAAGAGATTACTCTTTAAGTGAAGTAGATGCTGGACCTAAGATTGGCAATTTAAGAGAAGTTCTCTTTAAAGAGCTAGTAAAAATTGGGGAAAAATGCAAATGCACAAGATGTAGGGAAGTTGGACATGTAGAAAAAAAGTTTGGTATAAGACCTAAGGAAGAAAATATAAAACTTGTTAGGAGAGAATATGAAGCTTCTGAAGGAAAAGAAATATTCCTTTCTTTTGAGGATGTAAAGCAAGATATTTTAATCTCACTTTTAAGGCTAAGGATACCGTCAGAAAAAGCTCATAGAAAGGAAATAAATGAAATGCCATCTGCAATTGTTAGGGAAATGCACACTTACGGAAAAATTTTGGCTGTTGGAGAAAAAGGTAATGGGTGGCAGCACAAAGGATATGGAAAAAGGTTGCTTACAGAAGCTGAAAGAATAGCAAAGGAAGAATTTGACAGGAAGAAGATTGTAGTAATAGCTGGAGTTGGTGTAAAACAATATTTTTTAAATCAAGGCTATTTTTACGATGGACCATATGTTTCAAAAATTTTAAGCTAATTTCAAAATTTATATTCTGAGTTTCAAATATCAAATAAGGCAAAAAATGGAAGAATATGAAAAGATTTTTAAAGAAGTTTTAGCTTACATTAAGCCAAAACCAGAGGAAAAAGAAAAGTTAAATGAAATAGCTAAGAGAGTACTTGAAATAACAAATGAAGAAGCAAAAAAATTTCATGGAAAGGCTATATTGGCTGGAAGTGTTACTAGAGATACATGGCTTGCTGATAAAATGGAGTTTGATGTTTTTATTCTTCTACCTCCAAACCTTCCTGAAAAAAAACTTGAAGAATTTGGACTAGCAATAGGAAAAGAAGTTATGGAAAAAGTTAAGGGTAAGTACAAAATAGAATATGCTCAACATCCTTATGTATCTGGTGAAGTTAAAGGGGTAAGAGTTGATATAGTGCCATGCTACGAAGTAAAAAGTCCGGAAAAAATTAAGTCTGCAGTAGATAGAACACCTTTTCACGTGAAGTATATAGAAAAAAATTTAACTAGTTTGATGAGCGATGAGGTAAGGCTTTTAAAACAATTTTTAAAAGCCAATGGAATATATGGAGCTGATGCAAAAACTCAAGGTTTTTCGGGTTATTTGTGTGAATTGCTGATAATTTACTATAAAAAATTCATTGAGCTACTTAAAAATTGTGTTAACTGGAAGCCAGGAGAAATAATTGACTTAGAAGGATTTTATAAAGTTAGCGAGTATCCTAAGTTGAGGAAAATGTTTAGGGAAGAGCCTTTAATAGTTATAGACCCTGTAGATAAAAAAAGGAATGTTGCTGCTGCAGTTTCTTCAGAAAGCTTTTACATTTTCAAAAAAATTGCAAAAGAATTTTTATTAAATCCAAGCGGAAAGTTTTTCTTTCCAAGAGAAATTAAGCCGATAGAAGAAAATGAGCTTGTATTACACCAAATTAAAAGAAGAACTGAAATAATCTTGCTTAAGTTCAAAGCACCCAAAGTTGTCCCAGATATTTTATGGCCTCAACTTAGAAGGACTGCTGAAAGACTTGAGAAAATTTTAAGAGAAAATGAGTTTGTGGTTTTGAGGAAAGATGTTTATACGGATGAAAAAGAAAATGCAATAATTTTATTCGAAATGGAAGTTTCAAAATTACCTTTTGTTCAAAAGAGAGTTGGGCCAAAAATTTTTGACCTTGACGATTCAGAAAGATTTTTGAAAAAGTATAAGGGAGAAGCTTTAGTTGGGCCGTTTATAGAAAATAATAAATGGTGCTTTGAAGTTAAAAGGAAATTTTTAACTGCAAGGGAAAAGCTTTTTGATAGTTTGAATAAAGATGTGAAGATTTTGAAAGCAAAAGGAATTCCAAATTATGTTGCAGAAGAAATATCCAAAAATTTTGAAATTATTTGCGAAAATGAAAAAATAATGGAAATAGTTAAGAAAGATAAAAATTTTGGGATATTTTTAAGGAAGTACTTTGAAAAGGAAAGCTTAATCTAATTTCTTTATGAAATTTAATTATGATAATCGTAACTTTTTTGGGCACAGTTTCAGGAATTCCTAGTAAGGAAAGAAATCATCCTTCTATTGCTTTAGAATATTTTGGAGAAGAAAAGGATACTTTGCTTTTTGATTGTGGTGAAGGAACTCAATTGCAACTTATGAAAGCTAACATAAGTTTTATGAAAATTGATAAAATTTTTATCACACATTGGCATGCAGACCATTTTGCTGGTTTAATTCCTCTAATTCAAACGATGAACTTAGAAAAAAGGAAGAAAGAGCTAAAAATTTTTGGTCCAGAGGCTGAAAAGTTCGTTCCAAACATTTTGAAACTTGGATATTTTGGATGCAGATTTCCTGTTAAGCCAATTAATACTCCTTTAGAAGGAGATGAAATTAGTTTAATAGATGAGACAAAAGAATATGAAGTTTACTCTATTCCTGTTTTACATACAATTCCATCTGTTGCTTATTGTTTTAAGGAAAAGGATAGGTGGAAAATTGACGAAAAAAAGCTTAAGGAGCTTGGCTTAAAAAGAGGATATTGGTTAAGAAAATTAAAGAAAGATAAAGAAGCAATTTACAAAGGAAGGAAAATTAAAATAGAAGATGTGGGAAAAATAAAAAAAGGATTAAAAATTGTTTATTCAGGAGATACAAAACCTTGTGATAACATGGTTAAAATTTCCATGGATTCTGATTTGCTTATACATGATGCAACTTTTCTTGAAGAGGAAGAAGGAAAAGGACATGCAGATGTTAAGCAAGCAGCAAGAATTGCAAAAAAAGCTAATGTTAAGCAATTGATTTTAACGCATATAAGCAGAAGATATACAGATGCGAAAAAACTGGAAGAAGAGGCAAAAAAAATTTTTGAAAATACAAAGGTTGCTCATGATTTTATGAAGGTTATTTTGAAATAAGAAAGCAATCTTAAAATTTATTAAAGGTAAGACAAAATTTCTCTTAAATCCTTTTTTTCTATTACAACATCAGCAGCTTTTATTAATTTCATATTTTTGGGACAAAAAGCTATGGATAAGCCAGCTCTTCTTAAAAGAGTTATATCAGTTATATCATCGCCCACAACTGCACATTCGTTCCAACTTAATTTTAACTTCTTAAGTATATTCTCAAGAATAGGATGCTTATTATGATGCTCCACGTTAAGAATAAATTTTCCAGTAACAATACCGTTAATCTCTTCAAGGTCGTTTGAATAAACTTCATCATAACCTAACCTCTTTAACCTTTTTTCAACAGGTTTGTGTAAACCACCTGAGGAAATAGCAACAAGATAATAACCCCTTTCCTTCAGTTCTTTAATAGTTTCTTCTGCCCCATCAACTAAAGGAAAATTTTCTACAATTTGACAGAATTTTGAATAAGAAAGTCCTTTCCAAACTTTTACTTCCTCTTCTGCCCAATTCAAATAACTTATTTTTCCGTTAAGGTAAAGTTTTCTCAATCTTTCTAGCCTTTCTATATCGTAGGTACCAAGCTGTTTGTGAAATTCTCTCCAAGAACTATCTACATCAAAAACTACACCATCAATATCTGTGCTTATGAGTTTTATTTTCATAGCATTTTTTTAGAAAGATAAAAATTTCTTATTTTCCATAGATTGATGCCCCTGCCGGGATTTGAACCCGGACCTGAAGCTTTTTACTTTTAACCGCAAGCTTCCATCCTATCCAGGTTAGACTACAGGGGCTTAAAAAATATAAGCTTAAACTTAAATAATAACTTTTCAATAAAGTGAGTATATGGTATTGAAATGCTCTACTTGCAACACAAACATTTTAGCTAAGGACAATTTTGTTAAATTTTTTTGTCCAAATTGTGGAGAGGAATTAATAGTAAGATGCTCTACTTGCAAAACTTTAGGAAATACTTACAAATGTAAAAAATGTGGGTTCGAGGGTCCTTGATGGGTGAAGTTATAGTTAGCTTTAAAGTTATGCCTGCAGATATCAACATAAATCTGAATGAATTAGAAGAAAGAATTAAGAAGGAAATTTCGCCTCAAAAGATTGAAAGAGAACCCATAGCTTTTGGGCTTGTTGCTTTGAAAGTAACAAAGCTTGTGCCTGAGGAAAGTGGGGAATTGGAAAAAATTGAAAATAAGATTAAAAGTTTAGAAGGGGTTGGGGAAGTAGAAGTTGTTGAAATAAGCAGAAGCTTGTAAAAATCAAAATTTAACTTATTTAAAAACTAATTAAGATTAATGATGAAGAGAAACTGGAAAATGGCATTGTTCTGGGTTTTAGGGACTATTTGCATTTTGTTTGGCTCCATGATAGCAGGCCACTTAGAAAAGGGCTTAGGGGTTGATGATTTGAGCTATTCTCTTGCATTGCTAATAGCCTTTGTTCTCATTCTTCTTGGTGGCTTGCTTTGGATATCCGTAGCTATTGCAGTAAGACTTAGAGATTAGATATTTAAATATTACTAAACAATATTGAGGATATGGAAGAACAGGAAAGTAAAGAGGAAAAACAAATTGAGGGAAAAAAATTAACTATAAAGCTAACTAGCTTAAATAGATGGGTCGTTTCAACCATTCTTCTAACTATAATTTCGATAATCTTAGTGGCTGGATGGATTTTAACTCCAAGAACAGTAATAACAGGGGAATTTGTTAAGATGAATATCTTGAGCAAGGAAGAAATAGGAAAAAAAGTTATAGATTACATAAACAATAATTTAGTTGCTCCTGGAACAAGCGCTTCATTAATTTCAGTTGAAGAGGAAAAGGGTGTATATAAAATTTTAGTTTCTTATCAAGGCCAAAGTATTCCAGTTTATGCTACGATGGAAGGAAGTTATCTCTTCCTTCAAGCTTTAGATATGAATAAAAAAATAGCAAGAGAAGGGACTCAAGTTGAGTTTGACGCTCCTGATAGAGAAAAGCCAAATGTTAAGTTTTTTGTGATGAGCTTTTGCCCGTATGGCAATGATGCGGAATCTGCGTTAGAGCCAGTTTACAGACTTTTGAAAGATAAGGTTGAGTGGGAGCCGCATTATGTGATTTACAGCAATTATGGAAATTATCCAGAATATTGCTTGGATGAAGAAAGAAGATATTGCTCTATGCACGGAATACAAGAGCTAAATCAAGATATTAGAGAACTTTGCATTTGGAAGTATTATTCTCATGACTTATGGTGGGATTTTGTCTTGAAAGTAAATAGCAAATGTAACTCAAGAAATGCAGACACATGCTGGGAGCCTATCGCAAGAGAACTTGGAATAGATGTTGAAAAAATTAAAAATTGTGAGAAGAATGAGGCAAGAAGTTTGTTAGAAAATGAAATAAGACTTAATGAAGAATATGGTGTGAGAGGTTCTCCAACAGTTTTTATTAATGACATGTTATACCAAGGGGCAAGAACACCAGAAGCATATAAACAAGCAATATGTTCTGGTTTTATAACAAAGCCAGCAGAATGCAACCAAACATTGAGCAGTTCAACTTCCTCTACAAGCGGTCAATGCTAAATTAAATTGCTACCAACTATTAATCTTCGCTTATCCTCACCTTTAAGCTCTTCCAAAATCCTTTTAATTATCATCCTCTTAGGTTCAGGAAGCATTTTAATCCTTTCCTGCAATTCCTTAAAACTTTCAAAAGGTTTTTTCTTCCTTTCTTGTATTATTTGCCATAGGTGACGCTTTCCTATGCCAGGAAGTAATTCTAAGCTGTGGAGCCTAGTTGTTATTGGCCCTGCAATATTGAATAAATTAACAAACCTTTTTTCCTCCTTTATAATTATATTCTCCAAAACCTTTTCTAATTCAGCCTTAGCAAAACCAGTTAATTCATCATAGCTTATCCTCCCCTTTACATACTTTACATGATCCCTTTTTTCTTCGCCTATGTAAAGCCTATCTCCTGGCTTAACCGTTAAATTATCCTTTATAACAACTTCAAGAAGGTTAAAATATTTCTCGCCTATTACTTGAGCAATGGGCTCAGACTTTTTATCGCTAGCTTTGCCGTACGGAAGAAAATCTAAAACTATCACATATTCATCCTTTGCCATTCTAATCACCAGAATTAGATATTCGATTTAACTATTTCCAAAATTTTTTCCACTTCTTCCTTTGAGAAGCTACTATACTCCTTATGAAGAACAACCCTTAATTCTTCAACATCCTTTGGTAAAAAATTGATTATAGCAACCTTTTGCCTATCCCTAAGCTTTTCTATACTCCCTAATTCCTGAAAAATTTTTTCTGCAGTTTTTGAATCTATGGTAACAAATTTTCTAATCAAATCTAAGGAATTTTTCTGCTCGTATTTAAGTTCTCTTTCCTTTGAAATTTTTTCCAAAATTTCCTTAGCTTTTGCATCAGGTATAAATTCTTCCTTTATCACATTCACTTTACCAACCTCAAGTGCTCTGGTCTTGAAATTACCTTTTTCACCTTATTTCCATCTATTATTTCTACAATATAACTTTTTCCCCTCTTTTCTATAACTTTTCCTATTTTTCCTTTAAACCTTGGATGTGGCATACCCCTCTGGCTTGAAGGTTCTTGTAAAATTATGACTTTTTCGCCTATTTTAAATTCTTCCAAAAATTTTGTTATTGCAGGCCTAGCTTTCTGTTTAAGTTTTTTTCTTGTTCCTGACCTAAAACCCTTTGACTTTTTTACCATATTTCTACTTTAGGATTAAAAAATAAAATTATTTCCTATGGATTTTAATAACATCCAAAACTATTTTCTTAGCCTCATTTTCCAAAATTTCAGAAATATTTGGCTTCGTTCTTCCTTCATCTCCTGTTACTAGCTCTTTTATATACAAACCACTTTGAGCAGTTATCTTAAATTCTACTTTATTCCTTCCCAAAATTTTCCAGGATATTTTTTTAACAATTCTTTTTCTCGTTTTCTTAGCTCTTCTATGCAAAACTCTAAGCGGAGTTTGCTGCAATATAGGCTCTTTTTCCAATAGCTTAAGATTCTTTAGCTTTTCCTTTTCTACAGGTTTTTTAAAAGTAACTAGAACAGAATAAGTTTTGTCTGTTTTTTCAGCCTTAATAATTTTTACTAAATTTTTCTGAACAAACTTGAGATTTCTTACTTTAACTTTTTTTGATTTATTTATTTCAGACTGAATTTTTTTAAGGTCAATCTTCCTTTTTAAAGGATTTTTTATTTCTATTACGAAAGGTCTCCAATCTAAGCATCTTGCATCTATGTCTTCTCTTCCGCTTACATGTATAGAGCTTTTTTTAGCCTTAGTTTTCTTAAGCAAAGGTCTTTCAATTATTTCTTGAATCGAAGTTTTGTAAAGTTTACCTTCGCCCTTACAATAAACACAACCCTTTCCTTTGCATTTAGAGCAAACCCATTTTGCTTGAGGAAAGCCCCTTTTAAGTTTTTTATATTCTCCATAAATGAAAAGGCTCTGAATTTGAAGTTTTATTTTTTCATTTACCATATCAACTAAAACTGTAATTTCAGGATTTTTCCTTTCAAACTTTTTCTTCAAAATTTTCTCAATTCTTTTCCCAATTTCTCTATTAATTTCAGTTTTAATAGATTCTGCATTCTCTATTCCAATTTCTTCCCATATTTTTTCTTCTGAAATTAAGAATTCGGGCTTAACTTTTGTACCAATTAAAAAATTTTTGAACTCTATTCCCTTTACCTTTTCCAAAATTTTTTTAACATAATCTTCAATTTTTTCTTCAAAAAAATTCTTGCAAACGAAACATTCTTTCTGCTCTTCTACCTTAACCTTTCTTTTCTTGAACCTAATCCCGTAAAAATTTGATAAATCTACTTTAATATCCTTGCCTGAATCGAATAAAAATGCTAAGAAATACCTTATTATTCTCCCCCTTTCTTTATTTGAAATTCCAGATAGTAATTGGCCTGCCAAAACTCTTCCAAGACAATTATCGCACAAATATCTTTTTTCTAAAATTTTTTCAGCACTTTCTATCATCCTAAACGCCTATCAAGCTCATAGTTAACAATTGTTATACAATGCGAAGCTAAATAAACTTTAGGGCCAAGCGAAACTCTTTCAGCTCCTATTCTATCCAAAAGCTTTTCTGTTTTCCTGGGAATTCCTATGTGATCACCAAGTACAAAACAAACTTTTTCTTTAAACTCAAATTCTCTTATATCTTTTCCTTTTGGATGCAAATAAATTAATTGAAATTCCTTCGCCTTTTCCTTTACCAAACTCTCAAAACTCTTTTTTGCAATTTTTATGCCACTCCAAACCTCTACTTCTTCGTTCATTTTTAAATTTAAACCTTTTTTTAAAGCAAGCCTTATATGAGAGGCTATATTCCTTTCATCAGGGCTTAAACCTTTTAATTCTTTTCCATAAAAAGTTATTGTTTTTGGTGGAAGCGGCTTACCTTCCAAGACAACATGAATTTTTGTATCTCTTCTCAAATCATTTGAAATCCATAATGCACTAGAAATACATCTACAAACCAAATCCATTCTTCCTGCTCCTGGCAAATCGTTCAAACTAAAATTTGGTGAAGTAAACGCCTTTAAAGCTCTTAAGATGAACTCTCTCATAAGAATTATTTAAAAAAATTATATTTTAAACCCAAGCTGCTTTGCTAATTGCTTTAAAGCTCCTCTTTGCAATCCCTTGGCTCCGCCCAAGCTCTTCATAAGTTTTTTAAGTTTGTTATATTGCTCAAGCAATTCCCTAACTTCTGATTCTGGCCTTCCTGAACCTTTCGCTATTCTTTTAATCCTGCTCGCATTAATTAACTCAGGCTTTTCTCTTTCTTCTGGTGTCATCGACTGAATAATATACTTAAAACTTTTTAATTTCTCTTCTTGTTTCTCTAAATCTACCGGAATTTTAATTAGATTAAAACCAGGAAGCATGCTTGCTATCTTGCTAAGCGGGCCAATTTTGCTTAAAGATTCTAATTGCTCATAAAAATCGTTTAATGTAAACTTTCCTTCAACAATTTTCTCAACTTTTTCTGGTTTTATTTCTGCCTCCTTAGCTTTTTCGAGCAAAGTTTGCAAATCTCCTAAGCCGAGCAATCTAGAAACAAATCTCTCAGGATTGTAAACTTCTAAATCTTCTATTTTTTCCCCTGTACCGATAAACTTTACTTTTGCTCCTGTAGCTGAGCATGCACTCAAAGCTCCTCCTCCCTTAGCTGTGCCATCCATCTTAGTTATTACCACTCCTGTAATTCCAACTAGTTTGTTAAACTCTTCTGCCTGAGGCCCTGCAACCTTTCCTATATCTGCAGGAATAGTTAATAAAACTTCATCCGGCTTTATTATTTCTCCTAGCCTTTTCAACTCATTTGCAAGTTGTTTATCCAATGCACTCCTACCTGCTGTATCTATTAAAATACAATCATAAGCCTTAAACTTTTCCAGACCTTCTACTGCTCCTTTAAATGGATCATTATCTTTATTCCAATAAACTGGAACATTAATTTTATTTGAAAGTTGGATTAGTTGCTCTACTGCTGCAGGTCTATGATAATCCAAAGCCAAAACAGCAGGCCTTAATCCCTGTTTTTGAAGATATTTTGCAATTTTTATCAGGCTTGTGGTTTTTCCAGAGCCAAACAAGCCAATAAGCATTATTTTTTTCTTTCCCACAAGGCCAGAAGGTTTTCCGCCTAGGAGATTAACAAGCTCCTCATAAATTAGCTTTAGAACATATTCCCTTAAAGTTAAGCCTGCTGGAATTTTTTCTTCAAAACACTTTTTCCTTATTTTTTCAACTAACTCATTTACAAGCTTTAAATCTACATCAGCCTGCAAAAGAATTTTTTTGAGTTCAGTTAAAATTTCCTCTACAACTTTTTTATCTACACTAGCTGAATGGATTATTTTTCTAATCAAACCTGAAAGACTTTTCCCTAGGCTTTCCAGCATAATCTCCTTAAATATTTTTAATTTTAAAATATATTTTGAGGATGGAAATAGAAAAATTGCTAAAAATAAGGAGTGAACTAAAGTTTATAAAAAACAATATCTGTAAAGGTTGCAAGTATATATGCTCACCTCTTTATCGAATAAAAGTTAGCCATTTACTTCTTCAAGGTAAAGAAGCCTTGAGCGAAAAAGATTTAAATTACTTGGGAGTTAATTTTTACTTTTTTGCTCCATTAGAAGAAGCATTAGAGTATTGCGGGATAGATTGTGAAATAAGCAAGTTTTACTATAGAATAGCTGAAAAATTTATAGACTCGCTTATCAAAAGTTTTAAGTGAGCAAGGAAGAAATTAAGAGGTTTGGATTGTATTCTATTAAGTTATTCAAATTTTGGCCATTACCTAAAAATAAAATTGGCTTTTTAAAATTATAGCAAACTGAAAGGATATTGCCACCTTTTTCATTAACGTCAACTTTAGAAAAAATTATTGCATCTACTCCCACTGCTTTATCAAAAAATTCGAATTGGTTTATTACGTCTGAGCCAGTTAAGCTATCTAAAACTAAAATTTTTAAATCTGGCTTGTTAACCCTAACAATTTTCGAAAGTTCTTCCATTAAATTTTTATCAGTATGGCTTCTTCCAGCCGTATCTGCTAAAACTACATCGTAATTCCTTGCTTCAGCAGCTTTTCTTGCATCGAAAATTACTGCACAAGGGTCTGCTCCATAGCTCTGTTTTATAACTTGTAGTCCAGCCTTTTTTGAATACTCTTCTAACTGATGAATTGCTGCAGCCCTAAAAGTATCACCAGCAGCTACCAAAACCTTATAGCCTTTATTTTTAAGCCAAAAGCCAAGTTTTGCTAATGATAAACTCTTTCCGGTTCCGTTAAATCCTAAAAATAGAAAAAGAGCAGGCCTATTTTCATTTTTTGCTTTTTTAATTATTTCCTCGCAATTAATTGCAGGAACTGAAAGAATTTCTAAAAGACTTTGTTTTATAACATTTAACACATATTCCTTTTCTTTCCCTCTTCTTATCGGTTTATTTATCAAATTGTTCATTAAATCTAATTTAATTTTTTCAACTACTTCGTAAGCAACATCTGCCTCTATTAAATCAACCTCTAAATTTTCTAGGATTGGCTTTAAATCTTCTTCGCTTATTCTTTTCTCACTAACTTTCTTAACTAATTTCCCTACAATTTTTTTAACAACTCCTTTTGGCTCTTCCAATTTCCTCTCAATTTCCCTTTCAGAAGGAATTTTTTTAATAATTTCAGGTCTTACTTTTTCTGTAATTGCAGGCTTAATTCTTTCAATTTCCTCTATTTCTTTTTTGGTAACTTTTTTCTTCCTTACCTCAGTAACGTCCTCAGGCTTTTTCTTCTCTATTTTTTCTGAAATTAAACCAACAATTTTTTCAAGTTTTTTCTTTAGAATTTTGAACATCTTTTTCTCCCTTAATTTCCTTTTCTAAAACCTTTAAATTAAGCTGCAAATTTAAAATTTCATTTTCAATTTGCTCTAAAGCTTTTTCTATTTCTTCTTTTCTTCTATTTAAAAAATCTTTCGCTTCTTCCAAACTTTTTTCTAAGGCAACATTTGCCCCTATGGAAACTATGACTTTTTCCTTATTTACTATTTTTCCAAGACAATAAACACCTGAAGATAAAGGAAAGTATATTTCTTCGCTTC
>CAZDLC010000001.1:49238-54396 GCA_964506615.1 uncultured archaeon | reverse complement strand
GGGCATCTCTCTTCATCGTCTACTCTTAATCCACAAGCAACATACTCTGGATCTATGGAAGGGAAAAACCTTAAAGGCAAATACTTCGGAACTATTATGGAATTGCTTAAGTTTACTTCAACATGCTTTATCCCAGGTTCTGACCTTATTTGCTTGTTCAAAAAATCTTCTATTTGTGAAATATCTTTTGCTACCATGTTTATTATTAAGCTATGATTTCCAGAAGTTTTTGCAAGGTGAAAAACTAAAGGACAATTCCTAAGCTTCCTTATTATTATATTCGTTCCATCAGCATCTGCTTCTATTCCTATGCATGCACTTAAAGGGTAAATTTCTTCAGGATTTATTAAAGCCGATATTAAAATTATTTTCTTTTTTATGAGTCTTTCAACCCTTTCCTTTGCTGCAGCAGGCGTCACGTTAAGCTTTTTTGCCAATTCTGTTAATTTAATTCTTCCGTTTTTTGTTAGCTCTGAAATTATTTTCAGATTAGCCTCATCTAAAAATTTTTTAATTTTCATCAAAATTCACTTAAAAAAATATTCATTTTAAGTATTTAAATTTTACTTTTTATAGGAAAGGTTTAAATATTCTAAAAATTTTAATATTATTCCCGAGAAAATGGACGAAACAAAAATTTGTAAAGTATGTTTAGAGCCATTGTATAATTTTATTTGTGTAGATTGCTTGTCAAACTCGATTAAAAAATTCTTATTTGCAGAAGATTCTTTGCTATTAAAAGAGTTTAACCTTTTCCATCAAAAGTTTTCAAGATTCTTTTCATCAGCAAGCCTAGAAAAAAAGGTAAAATGTATTAAATGCAAAAGAGTTTTTGACGTTATGGCTTGTCCATATTGCTATATAAATGAGCTTTTCTGGTGGCTTTTCCAAAAGGATTTGAATTTAGCTAGAAAGCTAGCACAATTTTTTAACTTTGATTTTTTAGGCACAGGATATGTTTTAAAATTGAGAAAGGTTGAGCCTGTAATTATAGCTGAAGATGAAGAAGCAACTCTTTCAGAAATAGGGATTTGTGAATCTTGTGGAAGCGCTTCTGATGATTTGAAAAAAGTTAATGGAGAATGGCTTTGCGAATCTTGTAGGGATGAAATTTAAATATTTTAACTCCGTTTTAATTAAGTGTATAAAAAATTTTTGATTTTAATAGAAAGGAGCGATGAATTTTTTCCTGCAGCCCAAATTCTTACTGCAAATAGGATTTGCGATTATGTTGATAGTGTAAGCGGTACTATAGATGCTATAGGAAAATACAAAGGAAAAAAGGAGGATTTTGAAAAAACATGCAAAAACTTTGGAATAAAGGCAAAAATAAAGGAAATAGAAAAAGAAATTCTTAATGAAGGTAACAACGAGCCAAATCCATTTTGGTTGAGTTTAAAGTTAAAAAGGAAAAAAGGAGTTGAAGAAAAATTAAAGGGGCTAAATTACGAAGAAATTTATTTAACGAAGGATGGAATGCTTTTTCTAAGGTCAAGAAAAAGGTACAATTCTGAAGTAGCAGAAGCAGAAGACCTTACTTTAAGAATTTTAAAAGATTACATAGACTGGAATAAAAGAATAGAAACTCATTTTGTTTTTAAAAGATTTAGCTAGTTGCAAGCTTTTTTATCTCAATTAAAAGCTTTTCTATAATTTTGAGTCTTTCGTTTAAAGTTTCGTTTTGTATTCTCAAACTTTCCATTTGAGTTAAAATCAAATCCATTTTAGCTTTTACGTTTTCTAAAGTTGCAGGCTCTACTTTTGGAACTTCTTCTAGAATTGATATCTCTTCCAAAGGCTCTTCCTTTTTCTTCCCAAACCTTTCCTTTATCCTTGAAAGTATTCCCATTATCTCACCAATTCAGGCAATGGCAATTTAAGCAATTCTCTTAATTCATAATTTAATTGGTCTATAAGCCTATTACATAAATGAATATAACTCCTTTTAACATTCTCGTAAAACAATTTATGGTAAAGCCAAACGAAAAACTTGTATATTGGCAATGTTTGAAAAAAGGATTTCATAGTATATTCTGTTCTTAACCTTCCGCTAATACTTATTTTCAGCCTTCCCTTTTTTGCCGGATCTGATGGCTGTGCACCTTCCATTATAACTTCTATTATCATTCTTGTTCTTGCGTCTATTCCTTTATTCACATACATCCTAACATAAAAACCTCTTGGGTCAGAACTTGTATCCCACCTAAAATCCCTTTCCCAAAGATCTATTGTTTCGACTTCAAATATCCTTCCTAGCATTTCTTTTAAAGCTCTACATGCTTTGAAAGGATCAGTGCCAGAATATTCTATAACTATAGTTCTTTCAGGAGAAAGGCAATCATCCTCAAAAATCCAAACTGCCATTACCTTTCCCTCGGTAGTATATTAAGAAAAGATTTTAGTTCTTCGTGAAATCTCAAAAGCCATTCTCTACACTGATTTTTATACCTTTGTCTTCTTTCCTCATAAATTACTCTGTGATAGAAAACTCTAATCATTTCGTAAAGCAAACTCCTTTCCCATAAAGTATCTTGAGGATATTCTGTTCTTACTCTTCCCTCTATTCTCACACTAGCACTTCCTTCCTTTCCAAATTCTTTACTTGGTTTTGCCTCACCGCTTAAAGTAACTATGATTTGGAGAAAAGTGAATCTGTCCATGTCCTTAATTAACTCAAACCTTACTCTAAACTTTTCTCCAGCTTCGCTCTTATCCCAAACAAAATCCCTTTCTTGTAATTCACCTGGATCATGCCTGAAAATTGTTGCAAAAAGCTCTTTTATTTTTTCATACAGTTTTTGCGGATTCGGTCCTTGGTAATTTAACAATAAATATGGAACTCCTGGTAGCACACTCCCAGGAGCTGGTGATAAGCAATCGTCATGTATAATAAGCTTTGTTCTTGCAAATACAGGCATATTAAGAATTTGGTTTTGCAAAACTAAAAATTTTATAAATTTTTGTTAGAAGTAAAAATTTATGGCTGAAAAATTTTTAGAACTAATAAAATTTATGCCATTTCCGTTTTCAAAAATTTTAGGAGCAGTTTTCCTGTTTTTCGGAAGCATTTTTATTTTTGGTATAGTATATGCTAAAGATTCAAGAAAATTTTTAATTCAACTCTTTTTCGGACCGATACTTATTTATCTTGGATGGGAATTACTTAAATTATGATAAATAAAATAGCTGGCGGAATTTTATTTATTTTAGGGTTGTTAATTGTAATAAAGTTCCCTTTTGCCCATCCAACATACCAACCCTTTGAAATGCAAAGAGCTGGTGTCTTAATTGGAATAATTTTGATGATTTTGGGTTTGGTTTTGCTTCGTCTTTAATCTTAAAGTTTCAAAAAATTAATTTAATATTATGGCATTAATTATACCGGAATTTCCTGCTCCAAGACCTTGGTTTTTCATACCACCTGAAAGACCTGAAGCTAAGCTTAAGTTCGAGTTAGGAGAAATGATAAATGCTATTCCTTATGAAGGTGAAATGCTGTTGGATTTTACTTCATCTATGGGAAAAGTTAGCGAGGTTTTTTATGGCCTAGTTTTTCAATTGCCCAAGTGGGGATTCTTCACAGCAAAAATAGAAGAAAGTATTTTTGTCTCTCCTGTTTTTAGAGAATATTACGAGATGACGTTAAGACAGAAAGAAGCTTTAGAAGCAAGGATTAAAGAAGGTTTGGCAAGTATTTCCAGAGCAATTTCAGATTTTGAGCTTGTTTTGCACGATTTAAGGAAATATCAAGAATACATGGACTATTTTCTGAAGATAGAAAATGGAAAAAAGCTTATAAAAGAAGGGAAAAAAGAGGAAGGTGAAAAATTAGTTAGGGAAGGGGAACAGACTTTAAGAGCTATATTCATAGACCAAGTTGATGTTCATACAGGAGAAGGTATAGCCCTTAAGCTCATAGCACCAAGATGGCCGACTATAATAGCAGATTTTATGAAGTTAACTGATGAAGATAAAGATCCAAAAAAGATTGCTGAAAAGCTAAAGGTTTCAGAAGCTCAGGGAGTTGTTCTCGCAACAAAAAACAAGCTTTATATAGAATGGAGGGAAATGTTTAAGGAAAATGTAAAGGAAAGGTATAAAAGGATTTTGGGATTGGTTGAAGCCAGAAGAGCTTCTATAGATGAATACAAGGAAATGTTAAAACCAACGCTTGCAAGGTATAAGATGATAACAGATGCTTTAAGCTCAGCTTCGGGAAGATCAAGCATTTTAAAATCAGCTTTCATAAGAACTGGAGCTCAAGCAATTTCTTTGGATAGAGTTGTAGTTTGGGCATGGAAACCATTTCAAGTTGCAGAAAAGTATAAAGTTACTAGAGAATATTTTGATGAAATCCCTGCTACTAAGGCAGGATTTACCCAAAAAGAAATAGAAGAACTTAAAAAAATTATGCCAAATTGGAACGGAATAGTTCATGGATTACCTCAAGAGCCATCAATAGATAGAGTTGTAAGAGATTTTATACCAATAATTGAAATGGAATATGGAGTAAAAATAACTACTTATGATTTGTATAAAGCTAGGGAAATGCTTTTAGACCAATTCAGAAAATCTTTGCCTGCATTTGGCGGAAAAGAGGCATGGGTCTTTAGCCCTTATTTTACCTTTATTTGCATTCCTATGGACAGAACTGTAATAAGGCTTCCTGACGGCTCTCAACTTGAAGATTTGTGGATAGAGAATTTGTATGCAGCAACTAGAACCCAAAATGTAATATTGGTAAATTGCTTAGAGCTAATAGCAAGGGACAAGCAATTAGAAGAATACATGAATGTTATGCTTGGCGAATATGTGAAAAAGGAAGGGAAAGCATTTCCTTTGGAAGAAATTCTAAAAGAAACTTACGGAAAAGTTTATGGAATGGAAGAAAAAGCTGAGAAAGAAATTGAAAAAAAGCCAATAAAGATAAAGGAATTGGGAAGAAGTATTAGAAAAGCGATTGGAAAATTTTTCTCAACTTTTGGTTTAGAAGTTCAATTTTTCAGAGCAGTAGGGCCTTATGAGTTTGCAATGCATCACAGATTGGCTAAATATCATCAAAGAGAAACAGGAGGAAGCTTTGCCATGGTTGTTAATTACTTAAAGAAAAGTTTTGGGGTGCCTGGTTAATGGCTTACATAATAGGAGTTTCAAGCGG
>CAZDLC010000001.1:0-49138 GCA_964506615.1 uncultured archaeon | reverse complement strand
AAGAAAAGTTTTGGGGTGCCTGGTTAATGGCTTACATAATAGGAGTTTCAAGCGGAATATTTGGAGCTGCAGCAGAGCAGGAAAGAATTCAATATGTTGGCTTGGCTAAAAAAGCTGAATACTGCATTACTAAGGGTGTGCAATTCGTTCAGATTGATTTGGAATCTATATCTGAATTTAAAACACCAAATTTAAAAGAGGATTTGGAGAAAATAAGGAATTTAGGAATAAGATACGCAATTCACTCAGAAACTAGAGCTTTTGGTGTTGAGGCTGCTGAGCTTGATTCTGCTATAGAAACAGATTATAAGTTTGGACATGAAAGATTAAGAGAAATTTTGGAAAAGGCAGGAGAAATAAAGTGCGAATATGTTTTAATTCATTCTTCTGAGTCAGAGCCTTTTTTGCTTTTAGAAAGGCATTTGCAACCTTGTTCGCTAGTTGACTTTTTTGGAAATCCTTTGAGAGATTTTTTGGAAACAGAAGAAAACAAATGGTTAATAGAGTGGCTTGTTGGAGGAAAGATTGAGGATGTTGCAAAAAGAATTTTTGAAAAATGGAAAGAAAAAAGAATAGAAATCACATCCACAGACATAAGTAATGCTACTGGGGCTCAAGAATATATTTGGAGAGATATGTTTGGCTATAGCTTAGGGGAAATAATAAGAAGGGAAATAGAAGGTATAGTGAGCGGGCATGAAGTTAAATGGGGAAAATCTTACGCAACTTTTACTCAAAAAGAAATAGAAGAAACTGATATCTTGATAGAAAAAAGTGTATTGGCAGAAATAAAAAGTTTAATTTCAAGATTTTTAGAAACCCTTCAATCAAGAAGTTTGCATTATGGTCCTGAAAGAATTGCTTATTATTTAATTGCTAAATGGATGGAAAGGAATAATGACCCTCTTTGGATTAATATAGTAAATTCAACTTTAGAATTTTTTGCTAAGAGCGAGGGAAAAAGTGTAGAAGAATGGTCCAAAGAAAAGGGAATAAAGAAAAGGAGCATAGACGATGAAAATTTTAGAAAGTATAACTATTTGTGGGTTCCTGCTGTTTCTGCAAAATATATATGGGGCCATTTAAATCAGGATAAAAATCCAAAAAAAGCCTATCATGATTTTAAAGAAATAATTAAGAAGTATAAGATGCCTTTAGTTTTAGAAACTCCTATGGCGCATAGAGGAATAGAAGAGTGGCTTCGACTACCAAATCCTATTCAGATGTACCTCTTAGCTAAACAAGTAAATGAAGATGCAGGATTTTTATGTTTAGCAATAGCAATGGATTTCGAACACTTACTAAGCTTAAGGTTAGACCCAGAATTAGTTATAGATTTATTGCCAGAAGATGCAGGAAAGCTTGTTTTAGTTTTACATACTGGCTATCCTGCTCCATTAGCTCCTGCTCACATACCAATTCCATTAGGCTCAGAGCAGCAGTACTATCTTTACAAGCTTATGTACAAGCTAAGAAAAAAAGGTTTTGGAAAAGATAAAAAAGATTATTTTATAGTTTTTGAAAGGGGTGGAGGACCTGACCCAATTCAACAGTCTGTTATAGCGCTAAGGAAAATAGTTGAATTTTTGGAAAAAGATGTTCCTCCTGAAAAACTTCCTATGGAAGAATTTTTCGGTTTTGCAACAGGCGAAGTAGCTTCTTTAGAAAGGCAGAGAGCTATAATTTCTGAGCATGCTTTAGATCCATTAAAAGGAGTAATATTAGTTCCAGAAGAAGAATATACTTTTCTAGGTGCTGCTGCAACAGAAAGAGTTTCTCCTGAAAAATGGAAAAGAGAAGAATTAAAGTAGTTGTTTTTACTAATAAGTGGTTAAAAATAGAAAAATATTTAAATAGGGATAACAAAAGATAAATATGGTTTTAGAAAAGCTTGAAGAAGAATTGAAAAAGGCTGAAAAATTGGTTGAGAAAGAAAAACCAAAAAAGGAAATTTATTCTAAGGTTATAGCATTTACAAATGAGGCAAGAAGGCAATATGGAGAACTTATTAAATCTGTTCTTATATTTGGCTCTGCTGCTAAAGGTACTATGAAAGAAGGTAGCGATATAGATGTTTGGGTAATTTTGGACGATACTGCCACAAAAAGTTCTGAAGATTTGCAAAAAGTAAATACACAGCTTTACTTAATTGCTCAGGAGCTTAAGGATTTGCACATCCAAACCACAACCCTAACAGAATTTTGGAGCTGGGTTAAGGCTGGCTCACCAGAGCTAATAAACTTTTTGAGGTATGGTTTGCCGATATACGATACTGGCTTTATTAAACCTGTTAAGAGAATGCTAGAAATGGGTTTAATTCCTCCAAGCGAAGAAACTATAAAGCTTAAAGCTAGCGCAAGCGAAGCAAGATTAAAAAAATTAGAGCTGGATTTGAAATCGATGATTTTTGAATTAAGGTATGCTGCTACAGATGCATGCCAAGCTGTTGTTATGTATTTCTACAAGGCTCAGCCAGACCAGAAAGCTCTGCCTGAATTTTTAGAAAAGTTAGTTGAAGAAAAAAAGCTTGAACCAGAATTTGTAGAAAAATTCAAAGCATTGGATAAGCTTTGGAAGGATATAGATCATAAAATAGTTGAGAAAGTTGATACAGCATACTTAGAAAAAGCGTTAAATTTAGCAAAAGAAATTGTTGAAAGGATGAAGAAACTCTTGCCAAAAGAATTTTTTGAGGGTGAATAATATGGAAGAATGCAAATTTAAAGTTGGTGAAAAGTGCTTGTTACCAGCCAATAGAATACCAACTTCTGATCCAGCAAAGCTAAGAGAAAGAAGCCCTTATGTTTCTGAGATTGTTAGCTTAGGATTACATGAAAAAGGATATGATTATACACCAAAATGTAAAGAAGTTCCTTATTGCAGTTTGAGGGATAGAAATGAGAAAAAAAGTTGAAAAAGGGAAAGTTGAAACAAGAGAAGAAATTTTAGATCTTGTTAAAAAATTTTCTAAGAAAGTTCTTGAAAAATACGGAAAGTACATAAAATGTATAGTTATGATGGGAAGTGTTGCAAGAGAAGAATTTAAACCAAAAAGCGACGTTGATATTTTCGTTGTTTTAGACGATACTAATTTTAAAATAACTCCAGAATTTCAGGAAAAAGTTGATGAAAATCTTGAAAAAATTGCTAATAAAATTTCTGAAAAAATTTCTATCCAGCCAAGCTATACTTTAACAGAATTTTGGGATTATGCAAGAGTTTGCCACCCAATAATTTACAATTTTATAAAGGAAGGGGTTGCAATTTATGATACAGGATTTTTTGCCCCAATTAAAAAGCTTTTAGAAATGGGAAGAATTCCTGCTACAAGGGAGGCTATAGAAAACTATATGGAAGGTGCACCGAAAAAGCTGATGAGAGCAAAAACTGTTAAGCTTTTAATGCTGGCTGAGGATTGCTATTATGCTATGTTAAATACAGCTCAAGCTGTTTTGATGTTCATGGGTTTAGAGCCACCTGTTCCAAGTAAAGCTTATGAGGAAGTGAAAAAATACTTAGTTGAGCCAGGAATTCTTGAGCATGAATATGCTGAATGGCTTAGAGAAATAATCGAGATTAGAAAGAAAATAGAACATAAGGAATTGACAGATGTAAGCGGTGCTTTTGTTGACGAATGGATTGATAAAGCAGAAAAATTCGTTAACAAAATGTTTAGTTTGTTAAATGCCTTGGAAATAAGAAAAAAGGAGAAAATACTTGAGAGGACGCATGAAGTATTGTACAAGGCTGCACTAACTGCTCTCAAAACTTTGAAGAAAGCTCCAGAAAAGGAAGAAGAAATTCCTATCGCATTCAAAAAAGAGCTTGTAGATACAAAGCTTATTGAAAGCTATTATTGGGATGTGTGGAAAAGAATAGAAGAGCTAAAAAAGCTTGCTGAAGAAAAGAAATTGGATAAAATTCCTGACAAGGAAGTTTATGAAATGAGAGAATATGTTAGAAAATTAATAAGGGAGCTTGCAAGAGTACTTAAAGACAAGGAGAAAAAGTAATTAAATTATGAAAATTTATACAATTGGACATAGCACGCGAACTCTTAGCGAATTTATTTCTGTTTTAAAAAAATTCAAAATTGATTTGGTAGTAGATGTAAGAAGATTTCCTAAGAGCACAAAATATCCCCACTTCAACAAAGAAAATCTTGAAAAGGAATTGCCCAAAAATGAAATTGAGTATCTACATTTTCCTGAACTTGGAGGTTATAGGAAGGAAGGATATGAGGCATTTTCAAAAACAGAAGAATTTTCAAAAAGTATTGAAAAACTTTTGGAGATAATTAATGGAAAAATTGCAGGAATATTGTGTAGTGAATACTTTTGGTTTAGGTGTCATAGAAGATATATTGCAAATTATTTAGCAAAAATTGGGCATGAAGTTGTTCATATTTTTGATGAAGAAAAAACTCAAGAGCATAAGCTTAAGGATAAGGATGTTGAGGAAAAAATGAAATTAATTATTTATTGTGATAAAAAAGCTAGAAAATTCACCACTTGATAGGTTATGAATCTATATCAGATTTTCATCTTAATTTTAAACCATGCCTACAATATCGATTTTTAAATTTGAAAGAATCGGCAAGATTAACGAAATATGCAAAATTTTGAACGAAAAAAAGTTTAACAGCTATTGGTTTACAGCAAAACCTAGTAGGTATAGCAATGAAGAAATTTTTATAACTTATTGGTATTATGAAGATGTGGAAGAAAGTTTAAAAAAAGTTTTTTCTGAGGATGCTGATGAAATAGTATCTTTTCTTAAAGAAAATGGCAAAACAAAAATTTTGAGAAGAATTTATTGCTTTATAAATTTGCTAACTAAAACCTTAGAAGTATATCGCGGCCCTGATGATAAAACTCAAGAAATAGTTTCTCTACTTGAAAAACTTTTAAAAGTTAAATTTACTCCCTTAAAACTTAAGCCTGAGGAGCTGCAAAAAATATATTCAAACCATTCCTTGGAATTAAAGCAGGCTATGTTTAAAAATGTTAATGGCTTAATATACGATATTCTTAGGGGAAATTGCTTAGAAAACAATTCTAAATTTAAAGAATACTTGCAAAATTTTCCTGAATGCTTGCGCGTAATAAGCTTTAGACCAAAAATAAAATTTTTAAAAGATTTTAACAGGTATCAAGTTACTGTAAATGGCGATAAGGGAACTATAAAAATTTCTGAAGGATTTTTTAGTTGGAGGCCTAGATATGAAATAAGGCAAATTGTTTTTCTCTTATCCAATTTGAGCTAAGAATTACTCTTCTTTTGCTTTCCTTTCTACTTCTTCTTCAATTCCCATCTTTTCTACTAATTCTTTATACCTATTACGAATAGTAACTTCGGTAATTCCAAATACATCCGCTACTTCACGCTGAGTCCTTTTTTCTCCAACTAAAACGCAAGCAATATAAACAGCTGCTGCGGCTATACCAGTAGGACCTTTTCCTCCAGTAATGTCAAACTTCCTAGCTTTCCTCAAAATTTCCACAGCCTTTGCCTGAACTTTATCGCTTAGTCCTAACATAGAACAAAATCTTGGAACAAATGTAATAGGGTCTGCTGGAAGAATTCTTATTCCCAATTCTCTAGCAATATACCTATAAGTTCTTCCAATTTCCTTTTTCTCAACTCCACTTGCCTCTGAAATTTCATCCAAAGTTCTTGGAGAACCAAATTCGCGAGAAACTGCATAAGTTAAGGCTGCTATAACAGATTCAATGCTCCTACCTCTTACCAATCCTTTATTAACCGCTTCCTCATAATACCTTGCTATTCTTTCGTGAATAGAGCGTGAAAGATTCAAGAAAGAAACTATCCTTTGCAATTCTGAAAGGGCAAAGCTCAAATTCCTATCTTTTGATTTAATTAATCTTTTATGCCACTTTGTTAGCCTATAGTACTGAGCTCTTTTCTTCGCAGGGACCTTGTAAAGTTCGCCCACG
Organism: uncultured archaeon; assembly: GCA_964506615.1. GTDB lineage: Archaea > Aenigmatarchaeota > Aenigmatarchaeia > CG10238-14 > SCSR01 > CALIKW01. Next base: position 43,181 of record CAZDLC010000001.1, on the reverse strand, counting down.
CCTTTTCCTATTTCTGTAGTTAAACCTTTATCATGCTTAGTAAAAGTTAAAGGAGCTCCACCTCTTGCCCTTCTTGACATTTGCTCAGAATCAAAAGCTCTCCACTCTTGCCCTATATCTATCATATCTTCCTTTATAATTGCTCCGCATGACTTGCAGAATAATTCCCCTCTTGAAGGATCTTCTATAATTTCATAACTTCCACATTCAGGACAGCTTAAAGCTCCTTTCTTAACTTTTTTTCTTGGCATTTTATCACTTTTTAGTAAATATTCAAAGCGAAAGGTTAATAAAATTATACATCGAAAAGTATTTAAAATTAACGCTTTTAAGGTTTATAAATTTTAAAAAACTTTATTAAAGGATATGGAAAAGGTTGAATTTGAGCTTGAAGAAGATATTTACGAAAAAGCTAGAAGTTTAAAGGGAAAAATTTTCTCAAGCTTTAGCGAATTAGTTAGAACAAGTATTAAGGAATTATACGAGAAAACAATTGGAGAATGGCCTCCGAGAAAAGAAAGTGTTTATGATTACATACTAAGGAAAAGACTTAGAGAATTGAAAAAACCTTAATTTATCTAAAGTCTAAAGTTAATTATGAAATCTCAAATAGCTCTGCTCTTTCTTTTTATAATAATTCTTGTTTTCATAACAATTTTCTTCCTTTTCTTCTGGAAACAAACTTCACCTACAGGTGTTTTTAAGTGCGAATGCGAAATTCCAGAATATGGAAAAAGAGAAGTTCTAGTTACAGTCCAAATAAAAGGCGAAGAATGGGCCGCTAAATCTCTTTATCCAACAAACATAACCTTAAACATACTAGGTTATTCTGTTCCATGTGTTTGCAAAAGCTATTAAGGCTTTATCTCCTCAACTACTTTTGGTTTTCTCTCTGTTTTGCTTCCGCAAATACTACAAATCTTTTCCTCGCAAAACCTTTTACAATTTTTACAATACTTTCCCCAAATTATGAACTTAGAAATTCTCTTGTTAAAAATGGAAATAAATTTTATCCCCAACCTCTTAGCAACATTCTGTATACTTCTATCATCTGAAATTATAGCACAACTTTTTTCTCTTGCTAGAGCAAGAACCTTTAAATCAGTCTTAGAAAGCTTCTCAGCGTCTCCTGTTTCCTCAGCAACTTTTTCAATTTCCCTTAAGAATTTCTCGTTCGGCTCTTCTACTTTTAAGTTTAAAGCTGAAAGTTTCATGCTGCTTATCCTATCCTTAACTTCACTCAAAACTTCTTGTACAGTAAACATCTCATCAAAAATCCTAAAATCGCTCAAGTATATTATTGCAGATGTGTCCAAAACCACTTTCATACTTAAAATTCTTAAATTTATCCTATATAGGATTGCTGCTCCGGCATACTAACCTTAATTTTCGGTCTTTTTCTGAAGAATTCTTTATAGTAACTCCAAACTTTTTCTCCTTTTTCTCCAGGAATTACTTTAACTATTATTTCTTTTGGTCTGAATGGCTGAGTTTCTGTTGGATTATAATCTATCAAAACTATATCACCTACTTTAATTTTGTCCTTAATTTTTGGGTCAACAAGATAAGTTATTATATTTTCGTCCCAAGTCTCCACAACAGCCTGGACAGAAAGGTCTGAGCTTGCTGTATCTTTTTCTGAAAGAATTTCCAAAACTCTTCCTACATGATAATAAACCATATTTTTAATTAATTTTCAAATTTATTAATTCTCTTCTTAATCTATATAAGAGAAAATGCCGAGGAGAAAAGGATTACCAGAATGGGGCGAATTGGTAATTTGTAAAGTTAAAAGAGTTACACCTTATGCTGCATGGTGCGATTTGGAAGAATATCCTGGTATAGAAGGTATGATCCATATAACAGAAGTTGCTGGAAAGTGGGTTAAGGATATTAAAAAATTTGTTAAAGTTGGAAAACAATACGTTGCAAAAGTTGTTAAGATAGATTATCAAAAAAATTTTGTAAGCTTGAGTTTAAAAAGGGTAAACGAAAAGGATGAAAAAGATAAGTGGAACGATTTTAGAAAAGAGGAAAGAGCAGAAAAAATTCTTGAACAAACAGCTAAAGAAATGAATAAAAGCTTGGACCAAGCTTATGAAGAAGTTGGTTTTATTTTACAAGAAAAATTTGATAGCCTTTTTTCTGCTTTTGAAAGTATTTCTAAGGATGAAAAGGTTTTGGATAAAATTAACATAAAAGAGGAATGGAAAAAAGCATTACTTGAAAATATTAAAAAGAGTTTTAAGGAGAAAGAAGTAGAGATAAAAGCAGAAATGGAAATTAAAAATTTTTCTATGAATGGAATTGAAAGGATAAAAAAAGTTCTAATGAGCTTAGAAGAAAACTTTGGCTTAGAAATAACTTATATTTCAGCTCCAAAGTATATGGTTAAAATAAAAGGCAAAAACCCAAAAAAATTAGAAAAAAAGTTAACAGAAGCTCTAGAGTTTGCTGTTAAAGAGGCTGAAAAAGTTAATAGCTTAGTTTCCTATAAGATGATAAAATGAAGATGAGAAAATGCTTGGATTGTAAAATTTATACTTTTAAAGATTCTTGTCCTAAATGCGGTAAAAAAACAGTAAGCCCGATTCCACCACCATTTTCTCCAGAAGATAAATATGGAAAATATAGGAGAGAACTTTTAAAAAGAACTCAAATTAAAACAGAACTTTAAATCTAGAAAAAACACAAATTAATAAAAACCAACAATATATTATGGTAACTCAAATAATCGAAATTGAAAAACCAAAGTTGAAGAACCCTATTTTTATAGAGGGCTTGCCTGGAGTAGGAAATGTTGGAAGAATAGCAGCAGGTTATTTAGTTGAGGAGCTTAAAGCAGTAAAGTTTGCAGAATTACTTTCTTCCCATTTCATGCCCTTCATACTTTTACATCAAAATAGCGTAGCTCACGTTCTTAAAAATGAGTTTTATTACTGGAAAGCTAAGAAAAAGGGGCAAAGAGACCTTATAATCTTGATAGGAGATTCTCAAAGCACTACTCAAGAAGGTCATTATGAGATTGTTGAAACTATATTGAATTACGTTAAAAAATTTGGCGTAAAGGAAATGTTTACTTTAGGTGGGCTAAGTATAGGAGAGCAGGTTAAAGAGCCAAAAGTTGTTGGTGCTGTAAATGACGAAAGTTTAATTAAGAAATATTCAAAGTATGGCATAGATTTTGATTCTAGCGGAAAGGTTGGCACAATTGTAGGAGCCTCAGGCCTTCTGATAGGTTTTGGGAAGTATTACGGAATAAAAGGAGTTTGTTTACTAGGAGAAACTTCCGGATTCCCCATAATTCCAGACCACAGAAGTGCAGAAGTTGTTCTTAAAGTTTTAATTAAGATTTTGAATATAAAAATAGATACATCAAAGATTGAAAGAAAAGTTAAAGAAATGGAAGAATTTATGAAGAAAATAGAAAATGTGGAAATGAAAGCAATTTCTCAATTGCTTAAAGTTCAAAAACCAAAGGAAGAAAAACTAACCTATATCGGCTAACTTTTTAAATCTTAAAACATAAAATTTTTGTTATGCCAAAACTTTTAGTTTCAAAACAAAAATACTTAGCTTCAGGAATACACATAGGAATGAAGAGCAAAACAAAAGATATGGAAAGGTTTATCTATAAAATAAGGAGCGATGGAGTTGCTACTTTAAATTTAAAAACTATAGATGAAAGGCTTAAAGTTGCATCAAAATTTTTGGCAAGATCTAAAAAAATATTAGTTGCCGGAAGGCTTTTAGTAACCCATAACATAATTAAAAAATTTGCTGAAGCAGTTAATGCTTATGCTGTTGCCGGAAGGTTTATGCCAGGCAGCTTAACAAATCCAAGCTATCAAAAATTTTTCGATGTTGATGTTGTTTTAGTTACAGATCCTCTCATAGATAAGCAGGCTGTTGACGAAGCAGTTAAAGCTAGAATTCCTGTAGTTGCCATTTGCAATACTTTCAATCAAATAAGGAATATAGATCTAGTTATTCCTGCAAACAATAAGGGAAAAAAATCGCTAGCCCTAATATTCTGGATCTTAGCAAGGGAAATCTTAAAATTGAGAGGAGAAATTAAATCAGACTCTCAATTTAAATACAAAATTGAAGATTTTCTTGTTTAACTTTATAATTATTCAAAATTTTTTCGAATTGTTCTGCCTCTTTTCCTTTCTTTAAAGATATTAAAATTTTACATGGGTGCCATTTTTCAAGCTCTTCTTTATAAACTTCTATGCTTCTCTTAATTTCAATTATTCCTACCTCAGCCATTTCTCCTATTCTCTTCCTCAAGGTAGTTTTACCAATCCCTAACTTCTCAGAAAGTTCATCTAAATATGCGTAGCTGCTTCTTTTTAAATATTCAAAAATTTTTCTTACTCGCCAATCTTCAGCTAATGAATAAAGCTCTTCTCTCATCTTCCCATTCAATTCATTCAATTTAAAAAATAAAAATCTTAAACTATAAAAAGAAAATATGGCAAGAGAAAAAATTTACATACCAATGGGAAGTGGTGGATTACTAAGGTATTCTGAAGAAGGAGAAGAACTTATAAAGATTAAGCCAGAACAACTTGTTTTCATTTCCATAGGAATAATAGTTTTTGAAATAATTTTGAATCTCCTCTTTGGATAAGCATAAAAATAGCTTAAATTCTAATATTATTTTGATAAAATGATTTGGCTTGGGCCAGCTGGCATACCAACTGTTTGTAAGGAGAAAAATACCCTGAACGGAATAAAAACTGTTTCTCAACTTGGATTAAATGCTATGGAAGTTGAATTTGTTAGAGGTGTAAAGATGAGCTTGGAATTAGCAAAGCAAGCTGGTGAAGTTGCAAAAGAGCTAAATATTAGGCTTTCTGTTCATGCACCTTACTTCATAAACCTTTGCTCAGAGGAAAAACAAAAGGTCGAAAATTCTAAGAATATGATATTGGATTCTGCAGAGAGAGCAGAAGCTATGAACGCTGATATTGTAGTTTTTCATCCAGGCTTTTACGGAAAATTATCAACACAAGAGGCTTTAGAAAAAGTGAAAAAAGAGTGTGAAGATTTAAATGATAGAATGAAAAGCATGGGGATTAAAGGAGTTAAACTCGGGCTAGAAACTACGGGAAAACAATCTACATTCGGAACCTTAGAAGAAATAATTCAAATTTCCAAAGATGTAAAGAATTGCGTTCCTGTAGTAGATTTTGCCCATATATTTGCAAGACAAGGTGGCTTAATAAATTATCCAAAAATTTTTGATTCTCTAAAACCTTTAAAACTTAATCACTTTCACACTCACTTTACTTGCGTTCAGTTTTCTTTAAGTGGTATAGGAAAAGGAAATGAAAGGTATCATTTAGAGTTGAAAGCAAAAAAACCTGATTTCGAACCTTTGGCAAGAGAAATTGTTAAAAGAAATTTAAACATAACAATAATATCCGAAAGTCCGATTTTGGAGCAAGATAGTCTTAAAATGAAATCTATATTTGAAAAAATTAAATAAATAGTTAAACAAGTTTAAAATATGGATAAAACAGATAAGCAATGCGTGTTTTCTGGATGTGGAAAAAAGGCTATTGCAATTTGCAATAACTGTAGAATTCCTGTTTGTCAAATTCATTCCAAAAGAGTAAATAATTATTATCTGTGTGAAAACTGCTACAAATACCTTAAAAGGTACAATTTAATTAGATGATTTAATGAAAGAAAGGGATTTTTGGAATTGGGTATTTGAGTTAGGACAACTAAAAAGGATAGACCATGAAGGCTGGAAACTACTGGGAATAAAAAATCCTGAGAGTGTTGCAGAGCATACTTTAAGAGCAGCTCAACTAGCATTCGTTCTTGCAAAAATGGAAAATTACCCAAATCCTTTTGAAGTTTGTACCTTAGTAATTTTTCATGAATTGGAGGAATGTAGAATTGGAGATATTCATAAAGTAGCGAAAAGGTATATGAAAGAATATGAAGAGGAAAGGGCAGTTGAAGAGCAAGTTGAAAAACTTGGGGAAGTTGGAAATGAGATATTTGAATTATGGAAGAAAACTAAGAATTTGGATTCTAAGGCTGCTTTAATAGCTAAGGATGCTGACCTGCTTGAAATAGCTGCAACAGCAAAAGAATTAATGGAAAAAGGTTATTCTTATGCAAAGGATTGGATAAAAAATGTTTCTCTTACTCTTAAAACAAATTCAGCAAAAAAACTAATAAAAGAACTTGAGAAAGTAAACTCAAACGAATGGTGGCAGGGACTTAAAAAAATTGACTAAAAATTTTAAAGTAAATTTTTGATTTAACCTTTAAAATAATAAACTATTTAAAAGTTTAATGTAAAAATAATTTTAGGAAAGTATGGGAGAATTAGAAGAAAAACATAGAATAATAGAGGAAATGCTTGAAGTTGTTTCACAGTATAATAAGAAAGCTGGAATTTCTATATGGTACAATGTAGAAGATTTGTACAGACTTGAAACAGAAGTTTCCCTAGAAAAATTGAGAAAAATTAAGCAAAATCTTCTTAAACAGCTTGAATGCATTTCTCAATTCGACTATGGCAAGTGCCAACCAAGGTATAACTTAGAACTTAAAAGCGATGAAAAAGGGGAAATAATTTCATACGATATAACTGAAGATTTACCTCGCTATTATCCTTATGAAGTACCACCAAGAATAAGAAGTAACTTAATTAGAACTTTTCCTGAAATTGACGAAATAATTTTGCCCACACCTGAAGAAATAAAAGAAGAACTCTATGAAATTGAATGGAAAAAATTGCAATCAACAATAGGACTTCAAGAAGATATGGAGGAAATTTAAACAACATACTCTAGAGGTTTGGGTAATTGCTTAGACTTGAACCAAGGAACTTCCAAATACCCAATCATGTTAAGATAAGTTCCAACCAATTCATAATCTTTTTCTAAAAGAAAGTCTAAGCACATATTTGGATAGCATAAAGGATGCGTTCCGTACTTTGAAATAAAGTATCTCAAACGACCGTGGGGCTGAGACAGATTTTCCATTATTCTAGAAATATCGTAAATGAATGATTTATCTTCTATTCCTATTTTCCAGTAATTCTTTGGAGTTAAGGAAGGTAATAAAGGAGTTTTAGAAACTTTTAACTTAACAATCTCGTCGAATGCAAATTTTAACTCAGCTTGGCCTAATGGGGCTGTATAATAAATTCCTTTTGGTCCGAACATAGATTTTTCTGTACTTATGTAACTTTTAACATATCTACTAACAGCAAAGCCAACATCCTTTTTTATGAGATCTATTTCTTCCTTAAGCGAATGTGGGTCTTTTCTTAAATCTAAATGATCTTTTAAGAGTTTTTTAAAACCCAGATTTACCAAACCATTTCCAATTTCAAATTCGTATCTTATAATTACAGTCCTGTCAAACTTATTTACTTCGTTAGCTTCATTTATTCTTTCATCTAAAGTCTTAAGATATTCAGCATTTTCCTTTTCAGTAGATGGTGTAATATTAAATAAATTCCTTATACACTCCTTGAAAAGTGGCAAAGTTCTGTTCTTAAAGTTGAGAAAGGTTGATTCAGGATCTGAGAACAAATGCCTCTTTCCCCAAGAATATATAACAGGCTTGATAACATTATTTTCAATAATTTCTCCGTTTTTAATTCTCTTATTTCTAATTTCTTTTTCTAATTTTTGAACAAGAAGTGTCATGCTCATAATAATCCTAATTTATGATAAATGAGAAAATTAATAAATCTTTATCTTACTACCCCCTTTTAACAACTATGCCTTTTTCAGTAATCTCAAAAGGAAATATATCAGTTTCATGATTCGTTCTTCTCATTTTTCTTATTACTAAGCTTCTTGGTGTATCTGCTGTTGTAAATTCAAGATAGTGAAGTCTTATTATTCCATCAACTACAAATTCTTCAATGCCAAGTCTGCTCAACTTGTTTTCACCTTCTGGTATTTCACTTATCAAGATGCTAGTAACTTGTAAATCTTTTAAAGTTTTTGCAAGTTCAAATACGCTTCTTCTAATTATTGGTATCGATTCACTCTCCTTCCAACCCATAGTAGCAACACTCAAGCTATCCAAAACAAACCTTTTTGCATCAACCCTTCTTATCAACTCCCTTATAGTATCTTTTATCTCCTCTAAGCTTGACGGAAATATAGACTCAACGATAAGCTTTTTCTGGTTTATATACTTTTTAAAATCCCATCCAAAATCTTCTGCACACTTTATTATACTTTCCTTTTCTTCTTCTAGCGTTAGATAAACCCCATTTTCGCCCTTTTGCAAACCATGCCAAATAAATTGGCAAGAAAATATTGTCTTTCCAGTTCCTGTACTTCCACAAAGCAAAATAGTAGAACCTTTAATAAAACCTCCTTCAATTAGCTTGTCTAAACCCGGAATTCCTGTTTCTATCCTTTCCTTTTCCATAAAACTAATTTAGTAATCTTAATAATTATAGTTTATGAGCATAGCTTATGATAAAATTCTCTTACTAGCTTTGGGATTAGTTGTTTTGATAGTTGCAATTTATCTTTATTCTCTTTACATTTCTCCTTCTACAGCAAATTGTGAGATATGTAAAACCTCTTTGATTAATTGGTGCACTAACTGTAATTTAACTTCATACCCTAGCGATAAAAATATTTCACAAAACCTTTGTAAGTGTGCAAGAGAATGCAATTTAATTCCCTGCTCGGGAACTCCTTCCTGTGAAGACTTGAAAGGAAACTGCGAACCATTTGTCACTTTTTTTCCCTAGGCAAAATTAAAAGAGCCTCTTTTTCGTCTCCAACTGCAAGATAATTCCCTTCAAAATACATTTTACCAACTAGTGCACATGTTACAGCATCTAATTCATGTTCACTAACATCTTTTTTCAAACCTTTAATTCCAATTCTTTCCAATCCTTCTTTCAATTTTTTTGGATCTTTCTTCCTGGAAATTTTCAGAATATCTTGCGCTCCTCCAGGATATGTTTCTATAACTTCAAACCCTTCTTTTTCTATTTTTTTCTTCAACTTAATTCCTCTTTCAGTTAATTTCCTCATAGGACCTAAGGTTATTGGAAAAAATTTTATCCCCATCTTTAAAAGCTCCTTATCGCATTTTCTTAAGTGCCCAAATTTTGAATATTTTTTTGCGAGGCTCGGCCTCCCTTTTGGTAAAGCTAAAGGAGCATCTATAGCAACAACCTTTGGATTAGCTTTTTTAACTTCCTTAACAATTTCCCTATCCTTAAACAAAACTTTGGTCTCAACAAAAAGTTTTTCATCCATTACGCAAAATCCTGTTTCCCTTTTTTCGCTCCCAGCAAGGTCTATTCCAACAAACTTCAATTTCTCACTCAAATTTTACACATTCAGCTGGTGGAGAAAACATTAAATCACAAAGTACTTTGAAAATTTCTTGTTCAGTTGAATTTCTTAAGATTTTTTGACCATAAAAGCTGGATAACTTTATTTCGTAAGAGCTTGTATTTAAGCTAATTTCTTGAAGTATTATTTGATCCTTATACTTACTTGCAATATCTTCTAAATAATTCTTCATTCTTAAGCATTCCTCGCATTCATTCGAGTAAAAAAATTTAATAAGCGTTTTACCCTTTTGTATCGCAAAATTTTCTTGCATCAAAGAAAGCTCATAATCTATAATATTTTTTTCTGGTAGAGCTATCATTCCGGTTGGTCTTAAAAGGCTTGTGAAAAAATAAATCAGAGTAGAGCCTAGCATTAAGAATATTAAAAAGCTTGAAATTATTACAGATTTTGGAATTCTCAGCCTCATTTGACCCATTTTAACTTTAATAGTTTATTTTTATAAATTTAATTTGTGGTAATAGAAAAGCTCGTTTCTGTAAAAACCGCAGAAAAAAGGCCTTACCTTTTATTCTTTTTTGGAATAGCAATTTCCTTAACTTGTATTTTAATTTCTTATACAGTTTTTCAATCTTCTATAGGAATGTTTACGACATTTCTTATAACTATTGCTGTAACTCCTTTCATGGTTAATCTTTTAAGATATGAAGAAGCAAGAGAAGAAGAACTTTATCAGCACAGAAGGGATATAGGCCTAATTAAAAGACATAGAAACATTCTTCTCATCTTTTCCATATTTTTCGTTTCAATAGTTTTCTCTTACTCTCTTCTTTACTTACTTCTTCCAGAAAACTTAAGCCAAAAAATTTTTGAAGATCAGATAAATGAGATTAATGCTATAAGAGGTAGTTTTGCATCTCCAGACACATTTTTCAGGATAGTATCGAACAACATAGGAGTTCTTTTCCTCTCGTTTCTATTTTCATTCATTTTTGGAGCTGGAGCAATTTTCATATTAACTTGGAATGCTTCAGTTTTAGCTGTAGCTATAGGTATGCTTGCAAAAAGTATAGGAGGAATAAAGGCTTTGCCATTGGCAGCAATGGTTTTTTTCCCGCACGGAAGTTTAGAAATTCTTGCATACTTCATAGGAGCTATAGCTGGAGGTCTTATTTCTGCAGCATTAACAAGAAGAAAGCCAAAATGGATTTGGTTTATCTTTAGGGATAGCGCAAAGCTTTTAGCAGTTTCTATAATTTTACTTCTCATTGCAGGAGTTGTGGAAGTACTTGCCATATCTTTATCTTAACTATTCTAAGTAAATTCCTGGCTTGCCATATTTTGCTTTACTTGCCTTATTTTGTGGGTCATACCTTTTTTCATCAGAAGCCATAAAAATAGTTAATTCCTCAAAACCTAGTGCTTTCTTCAAGAAATCCCTTGCTTCATTTAAATGGTTGAATTCTTCTTTACTTGAAACGTATAAATAACAATTTCTTTTCTTCCCAGCAATTTTAATTATATTTTTAACATCTTCAATTAAATTCTTCAAATTTTCTTCTAACTCTAAAACCTTTTTATCAATTTTCTCAAGCTTAGGCCATTCTGAAATTGAAACAAAACCTTTTTTACCTAAAATGCTCCAAAGTTCTTCGGCTATATGAGGAAGCAAGGGAGAAATAATTTTAATTACAACTTCCAAAACTTCTCTCAAAACTTTTTTATTGCAATTTTCTATTCCGCTATTTCTTTCAATATACCACTTAATTTCCTTTAAAGAGTCAAAAAAACCTGTTTTTGCTGCACTTCTAAATTTGAGCTCTTCATAATTTTTTTCTGTTTCCTTTACTATCTCTTGAATTTTACTTTTAAGATAAACATCAATATTTTTGATTTCCTTTCTCTTAGCATTTTTAACTTTTTTAACTACGTCAAAAAGAAAGGAAATTCTAGATGAATATGCTCCAATAGTTTCATCCCTCCAGTCTGCATCGTTTAACCCTTCATTAGAAGCTACTATATTAATTCTAACCAAATCACTTCCATACTTCTTTATCAAATCTCTTAGTGGAATAATATTCCCCCTTGACTTACTCATTTTATCTCCATAAACATTAACAAAACCGTTAATGCTTATCCCTTTTGGCCAGAATTTTTCCCCCCAAATTGCAACATGGTGAAAGAGATAAAATGTTAAATGATTTGGAACTAGGTCTTTTGCAGAATTTCTTAAATCAACCGGATAGAAGTACTCAAATTCTTTCCTCATTTCCTGAAGAGTTTCTTTGCTCAATTTAACTTTTTTAATTATTTCTTTTAAATTCCCTTTTCCAAGAAAAATGTAATCAAAAACATCACTTGTAAGCTTACTTGCAGGAATCTTTTTCTCTTTTATAACTTTTGCGATAGTGTAAAAAGCCATGTATATAGTAGAATCGCTCAAAGTTTCAACTTTCCATTCTTTATCCCAGGGTAAAGGAGTACCCAAACCAGTTTTTCTTGCGCATGCCTTTTCCTTGAGAAATTCTATCGTTGCTTCAAATTGTGCCCTTGCCTCTTCTGGAATTATTTTTGCTTTTTTCAAGCATTTTTTCGCAAGCTCTTTCCACTTCTTGTCCGAATACTTTAAGAACCATTGTTTTTCCAAAATTTTCACATAATTTTCAGTTCCACACCTACAAACAACCTTTCCCGAAGGCTCGTACATTAAATCAGCTATTTTTCTTTTAATAAACTCCTTCGTAAGCTTTTCCTTGATTTCGGAAACTTTTAATCCAGAATATTCACCACAATTTTCCTTTAAAATCCCGGAATGGAATTCTTCCTTATACAAAAACTGAGTAGCTTGTTCAAGCTTTTCCCTTTCTTTTTGGGATTTAACCCCAAATTTTTCACAAACTTCCTTTGCTGGAATTTCTCCGAAACCATTTGTTTTAATTATGGAAATTGGCTTAATTTCCCTTATCTTCTCTGGGTCAAGTCCATACTTTTTTAATTCATTTTCATAAGTTTGTAATTCAATTAAAGCTATGTAATCGTAAGGAGCATGAGCAGGGACTGACATCACAATACCAGTTCCAATTTTTGGGTCGCAAAATTCAGCAGGAAGAACTAAAACTTTATCTTTAGTTACAGGATTTTCAACAACTTTACCTACAATTTCAAATCCAGATATTTCCTCACTTACTAAAACTTTTTTAAGCTGTTCCTTAAGTTTAAAAGCAGCTTCCTTACTTAAAATCCAAACTTCCTCGTTTACTAAAGCTTTAACATAATCTATATTTGGGTTAATCCAAATGTTTGTTACACCATAAACAGTTTCTGGCCTTAAAGTAGCGCAAGGTAAAACTTCTCCATTTTCAAAATAAAATTTAATTATTATAAATTCTAACGGACTTTCACCTTCACCTATTAGCCTGTCATGGTCTCCTGTCGGGCTTTTACAGTTTGGACAATAAATTACAGGATGTGTTCCCTTCTTAACATAACCTTTTTTTCTCAACAAATTATACTGCCACTCTATGAATTTGTTGAAGTGCTCGTCCAAAGCTGTTAGGAAGCTTCTTCTCCAGTCTATTGAAAATCCTGCTAATTTCATATCTTCTTTAAATCTTTCAGCCCAAAATCTTGCTGCATATTCGGCTCCATACTTCTTGAAATTTTCTAAATCTTTTTGAGTAGCACCATAGAGCTTGAAAGTTTCTTCCTGTGACTTATCACCTTTTTTTAACCTCTCTATAGCTCCTAGAATTGGCTCTCCTGTTGCATGGAAAGCTTGGGGGAAAAGAACATTAAAACCTTGTAATCTTTTAAATCTTGCATAGCAATCACACCTCAATGCAGTAAACCCTGAACCAATGTGCATGCTTCCATTTAAATACGGAATTGGAAAAGTTATGAAAAATTTTGGCCTTTTGCTTACATTAGCTTCAAAAATTCTAGCCCTTTCCCATTTTCTTTGCCATTTTCTTTCTATTTTTTTAAAATCCATCTTTAACCTCTTCTAATAAATTGTTGTTTCATTTAAAAATTTTTGAATTTTGAAGAAAAATTACAATTATAGTAAATCTCTATAACATTTTTTGTTGAATTAATCACTTTAAAGGGGCAAAAACTTTTTCTAACCAATTCCTGTAGTTTTTCACACTCTAAGAAATATGGCTTGGAAGAAATTATGGCATAATCAAACATGGAAGAATTCACTATAGCACTGTATAAACCTTCACGCTCATAGCATCCTACTTCAAAAAAAGATTTTATGCGCTTATCTCTTAAATCACTTCCCTTAAGTAAATGAACTATATAAGGATTTATTGCTAAAATATTTCCCTCTATTTCTCTTATTTCATTTTCCACAAACTCATAAGATGGCATACTATTTATCGCACTAATTGCTTGATTTAAGTTTAGATAAGAGAGGAGAAGAAGGAAAATTAAAAGGAAGACAGGAAAGAACTTATATTTCTCATATTTTTGAATTAGAACGGATGCTAAAATTGAGGAAGAAAAAATTGCATAACTCATATGTCTTGGGACTGAAACATAATTTAAAGATAAAAAATGGAATAGAAAAAGGGAAATAGCTGGAATTAAAAGAATTAGATTATCCCTCACAATTTTCTCTTTCAAAAAAAGAGTGCAAACATAAATCGAAACAGGAAATGAGCACCAAATTTCTCTTAACATTTGAGCAAAATTAAACTCCACGCTTTGAAAATTTGGCCTGGATATAAGGAACCTTAGAACTTGAAATAAAACTGGATAGTTTGAAATAAAATAAGGAAAAATAATTAAAAAGAGGCCATACAGAAATTTCAAATCTTTTTTTCTTAAAAGGTAAAGCAAAATTAATAAAGACGGAAGAAAAAGGAAGAATTTAAATAGAATTGCTATTCCCATGAAAATACCAGCCAAGTAATTCCTTTTAGCGTAGATAAAATAAAAGGAGAGAATTAAAAAAAGAATTGCAAGAGAATCTAGCAATGCATTTGAAGCAAGAAGAATAGCGGATGCAGAAATTCCTGAGAGAAAGACCGCTAGATGAACATATCTTTTACCAAAAAAATCTTTAACAATTTTTGAAAGAACTATTAGAGATGAAATTACAGAAATTAGAGAAACTATTCGAGATATAAAAAATCCTCCTACAAAGAAAAATAAGCCGTAAAGTATTGGAGCAAATGGGCTACCGAAAATATAAGTGAAAGGATTTTCATAACTTGGAGAAATGGGGTTCATCTGATTTAAAATTATCATTTTTCCAGAGAGTATGTAGAGAGATTCATCTAATTCGTAAGGTCTGGAGAAAAGAAAAAATAAGTAAAGAGAGAAAAAGAAAAGGATTTCTAAAGATAGGAGAAAATAAAATCTTTTCTTTTCCACTTTAAGTATTTTGAACTCAAGTTTTAAATTCTTTTTGTGGAAGTAAGTGTTATAATAACAAAGAACAAGTCTTTAGTAGAAAAATTAGCGCTATAATCTTTGTTTCGGGCAGGAGCACCTTTTAAAAGGGCTAAATGGACAAAAAAATATGCATTTCTCTCGAAAAAAGTATTTTAAATAAATCACTTAAAGTTTTGCTTGTATGAGAATATGAAAAAAGAAAATAAATTAATTTCTAAAATAATTAATAGCCCCCGTAGCTCAGCTTGGATAGAGCAGCACCCTTCTAGCTTAGCTAGAAGGCTTGAAATAAGGATGAAAGGTGAAGGTCGCGGGTTCAAATCCCGCCGGGGGCATAAATTTTAAATCTCTTATCTCTTCATTAAAATCATGATAAATTTCTTTGAAAAAGTAAGCATTTTTCTTCCACCATTTGATACAAGCCAAATTAGAGAATTAAGAATAGTTAAAGGCAAATACATTAAATACAAACTTTTTGGAAAATGGTACAAGGCAGAAATAACAAACTTTGATAGATATAGTGAGCCAAGTTATAAATGCTTAGAAGCAATTGTTGAAAATCTTTTTGAAGAAGTGAAAAGAGCTGTTGCTAAAGTTCCTATAATATGCAGAAGAAACAATTCCCTATATTATTTGCCAAATAGTTTTGGCGGAAAAGAAATTTTTGCAAAAGATAAAATTCTGATAGCAGAAAAACTTAATCCAATTTTTTCAAAGAGATATCCTAAACTAGATTGCTCTACTTCCCAATTTTTAGCTTTCCACTTAGGCGATGGCTCAATGTTTTTCCATTACGAAGATAAAAGTCCTGAAGAGAGCGGTGCTGAAGAACTCGTTGAAGATATAAAAAGACTCCACAGACTTGCCTTTATAAATAAACTTTCAAGAGAAGAAATTCAAAAAGTTTTTAAAGAATATTACAAGGATCTTTTTCCCGAAATTTTAGTTGTACCAGAAATTCAAACACCACCTGAGATAAAAGTAGAAGAAGCTAAAGTAACTGAAGAGGAAGTTAAAGTTGAAGAAAAAGGTTTAGAAGCTATTTCAGAATATGTAGCAAAAGAGAAGAAAAGAAAAAGAACTAGAAAGGAAAAGAAAGAAGTAGAAGAAATATCCATAGAAAAAATCAAACAAATCCCTTATGAAAGAATTGTTGAAGTAATAAACAACTACAATCCTGAAACTTCTGATTTTTTTGGAAGGGCCGCTAAGATAGATTACGAAAATGAAATAAGTAAGATAAAAAACCCTGACAAGAAAAAGGAAATGGATTATCTTCTTTATTTCTTTATAGTTTGTTCTGAAAAAATGAACAAAAGAGAGGCTTACTTAAAATTCAAAGAAGAGGTAAGAAATTTCTGGAGGTAAGGTTAATTTTATTTTTACAAAATATTAATTATGCTTTCTGAAGCTGAGCTAAGAAAAATTGCTAAACTACTTGTAAAATCTATGAAAATTGGGAGAAAGAAAAATTTTGGAATAGAAAAAGCTAGGAAAAAGTTTGGAAAAATAGTTGAAAAATTTTTGAAGTTGGAAAAATTTTCAAAGGAAATTTTAAGTAAAAATGAATTGAAAGTTGTTGAAAAGCTTAAAGATCCTAACTTTGGACCTTTGATTATAGAAAAAGATGGAAAATTTTTTGTCAAAAAAGAAGTTGGAGAAACTGTAAGATTGGTTTACTCTAAGACTGATAAGGAGTGCGAAAAGCTTGCTAGGTTTATTTTGGAAGAATGTTGGAAAAAAGGGGCTCATGTTACTGATTTAACTTACAGCTCAAAAGATTCTAGAAGACATTTAGAGTTAATCCCCTTTGATACTGCTGCGGAGCTTCCAGTTACAGCAAAACTTTTTGCAGGAGCTTATGATGTAAGAATTTTTTTGGGCGGTGATGAAGACATAAACTGGCTTAAGGGCTTGGAAGAGAAGGCTAAGATTAGTGCTCCAGCTTCCCAAAAAATCAAGGAAATAATAGACAAGAAAAAAGTTAGATGGTGCTACTTTGGATGGCCCATTAAAAAACCTAAAAGCCAAATGCTAGTTCCATACTCAACTTATAAAAAAGTATTTTACTCTTCCATAAAATCAACATTCTCAAAAAAAGTTAAGGAATTATGCGAATATTATAAAAAAGTCTTGGAAAATAGTGATGAAGTAAGAATTGTTGCAAATGATGGGACAGATTTAAGTTTTAGAATCAAGGGAAGGCCTATTTTAGTTGCTGACGGAATTATTAGCGAAGAAGATATTAAAAAAGGTGATGTTGGGCTAAATATTCCTGACGGAGAAGTTTTTGTCGCTCCGTTAGAAAATTCTGCAAATGGTTTTATAATTTTCGATTGGGTTGTTATTCATGGTTTTGGATTGGTTAAGAACTTAAAAGTTGAGTTTAAAAAGGGGAAAATTGCTTGGTTTGATTCTCCTCAAAAGAAAATATTCCAAAAATTTTTAGATTCAAACACAGGTGATAAGGATAAAATTGCTGAATTTGGTATAGGGACAAATCCGTCAGCAAGGCTTGTAGGAGAAACTATAGTTGATGAAAAAGTATTTGGAACAATTCATATAGCTATAGGAAGCAATAGAGGAGCTTACCACGGAAAAAATAAAGCATCGTCTCATCAGGATATGATTAAGATTATGAAAGGGAAAGGCGGGAATTTATACGTTGACGGAAAGCTTGTGATGAAAGATGGAATGCCAGTGAGAAAATGAACTTGATTGAAAATGTTTTGAGAAATTCTATTCTTTTAAAACCCGGAGAAAATGTTTTAATAATTTTTGATGAAGAAAAAGAAGATATAGCAAACTTATTTTTTAAAAATTGTGAGAAGCTGAGAGCAGAAGTTTATTCTTCTAAAATTAAAGTAAGGGAAGAAACTCAAAGAGAACCGCCCTTTGCCATAAAAGAAGCGATGAAATTTTCTGATGTTATTTTAGCTATAACCTCAATTTCCCTTACTCATACAAAGGCTGTTAGAGAAGCTAGAATTTTTGGGGCAAGAATAGCTAGTATGCCGGGAATTAGCGAAAAGATGTTTCCTGCCCTAAATGTTAACTACAAAAAATTAAGTAATGAATGCAAAAGATTTGCAAAAATTTTTGAAAAAGCTAAAACTATAAGAGTAAAAACAAAAATTGGAACTAACATAGTTCTGAAAAAAGGAAAAAGGAAAGTTCAAGTTGATGATGGAATTTTGGATAAACCAGGAAGCTTGCATAACTTGCCTGCTGGTGAAGTTGGAATTGCGCCACTAGAAAACTCAAGTTACGGAAAAATAATTTTTGATACTTGCATGGTAGGAGTTGGAAAAATTAAATTCCCAATTGAGGTTGAAGTTAAAAAAGGAAAAATAGTAAAAATTTCAGGAGATAAAGAGGCTGAGAAGCTAAAAGAAATTCTTAGAAAAGCTGATAAAAATTCGAAAGTTCTTTGTGAATTTTCGGTTGGGATGAACAAGAAAGCAAAAATTATCGGCGAAATTTTAAACGATGAAAAAGCTTATAGCACATGCCATTTTGCTTTTGGCGATAATAAAAATATAGGAGGAAAAAATGAAAGTAAAGTGCATATAGATGGAGTAATAAAAAACCCTACTATATGGTTTGACGACAAGCTTGTAATGAAAAACGGGAGATTAATAGCATAAAGCAACAGTAGGATGATAAAAACTTACGATAAAAATGGGAATGTTTTAATTTAAAGTAAAGAAAAATAAAATTGTTAGGGAAGAGTTATATGAATAAGATACTTTCCCTACAAAAAATTAAACACACTGTATTTATTGTATGGGAATAGTTAAGAAAGATAAGGAAATTGAACTTATAAAAAAAGCTTGTGAAATATCTAATTCCTGTTTAAAAATTATAGAAGAATCTTTGAAAGAAAAAATCACAGAAAAAGAGTTGAGAAGAAGAATAGAAAAAAACATAAGAAAGCAAGGAGCTACTCTTTCTTTTAGAACAATCGTTGCTTGCGGTAAAAGATCAGCAAAGATTCATCCCAAGCCAAGAGCAACTAATAAAATAATAAAAGGTTTAGGCTACGTTGATTTTGGGGCTTGCTATAAAGGTTATAAATCTGATGTTACAGTTCCTTTCATAAAAGGAAAAATAAGTGAAAAAGAAAGAAAAATCGTTGAAGCAACTTTAAAAGCTTATGAAATTGCAATAAAATCAATTAAAATTGGGATGCCTTGCTGGAAATTATACGAAAAGGTGAACTCTTTCTTGAGAAAGAAAGGTTTTAAGCTTAGCCACTCTTTAGGTCATGGTATTGGCAAAAAAATTCATGAATTACCAACCATAGGAAAACCAAATTTCAGGAAAAAAATGAGTAAGAAAAAACTGGAAAAGTTGAAAAGGAAATGGAAAAAAATCAAAAAAATAAGTTTTCAACCAGGCATGATTTTTACTGTAGAGCCTGGAATTTATGTTAAAGGAATTGGAGGCTGTAGAATTGAAAATGACATTTTGCTCACAAAAAAGGGAATAAGAGTTTTAACGAAGTCTAAGCTTATAGAAACGGATTAATTTTTAAATTTTTTTCTTCTATTTTTTAACATGAGATTAAAATTTTGGGAAAAGAAAGAAGAAAAGATAGAAGAGAAACCTAAGGAAGAAGTTAAAATAACAGAGTTAGAAGAGGTTTGTGGCGAAGATAAAGAGATTTATGAGGCACTATACCAAACTATGTTTCTTGATCCAAGAAAAATTGGAATTAGCATTCAAGAAGCTTATAAAAATGCTAAGAGATACGAAGAATCCGGAGATTTAACAAGAGCAGCATTATGGTATAGAATAGCAGGAGGATTAGCAATTTATCAGGAAAATATCAAAAAAGTTAAGGAGTATTTTAGAAAATGTGAAGAATTGCTTGGTATAAGTTTTCCCATCCTTAAAAATCCTGAAAAAGCTGTAAGTAAGGCAAAAGAATATTATCAAAAGTATTTGAAGTAGAAGTTTTGCTGAAAAACAAGAAATCTTCGTCAACATAAAAGTTTACGGATTTTTCTATTAAAGTTATCAGAAACAAACTTTAAGCTATTTCCGATTTCATTCTTTTCAATTTCTTAAACAAAAATGTAAGCCTTAATGCACAGCTTTTACAATCGAGCCAAAATTATTTAAGTTCGTTTTGGAAAAGGCTTGAGAACGATTTTGTATTGAAGAAAAGTTAATTAAGCTAACTAATTCAAATTTCATTTGTGCCAGAATGCTCAGAGGTTTGTTAAAAGTTTTAAAAATTTATAATATTTATGAGAAATGGCTTGAAATGCAAGTTAAAGATGGCGAAATACCTAAGCATGTAGCAATAATTCTCGATGGAAACAGAAGATTTGCAAAAAGTAAAGGAATAAATTTGAATTCTGCTTATGAGTATGGCGCTAAAAATGTTGAAAGGTTGCTTGAGTGGTGTTTAGATCTTAAAATCCCTTCCCTTACGCTTTATTGTCTTTCGACAGAAAATTTAAGAAGGAAAAAAGAAGAACTCGAACCTGTTTTAGATGTTATAAGAAAAGAGTTAAGAAAAGCTCTGGAAAATGAGAGAATTTATAAGGAAGGAGTAAAGGTTAATATCTTAGGCAATAGGGAATTACTTCCAGCAGATTTGAAAGAACTTGCTGAAAAACTTGAAGAAAAAACAAGGAAAAATGAAAGATTTAATTTAAATCTTGCAATAGGCTATGGCGGAAGGAATGAAATTTTAGAAGCTGTTAAAAAAATAGCTAAAGAAGTAGAAAAAGGAAGTTTAAAGTTAGAGAATATAAACGAAAGGACTTTCGAAAAATTTTTATATACTTCTTCCTTACCTTATCCTGAGCCAGATATTGTTATAAGAACTTCAGGGGAAGAAAGAATAAGTAATTTCTTGCTATGGCAAGCTGCTTACAGTGAATTGGTTTTTCTTGAGGTTTACTGGCCAGAATTCAGGAGAATAGATCTTCTTAGAGCAATAAGAACTTATCAAAGAAGAAAAAGAAGGTTTGGAACTTAAACAAAGGCCCTAATTTTTTTGTTTGAAAGAATCGCTTCTAGCAATTTACTTCCTATTTCAGAAGATTTGCTAACTCTAATTCTGCCTTTTTTACCTATAGTAGCAGAAAATAGAAAGTTTTCTCCTATATAAATGCTTGCAATCCTTCCTGTCAATTCCTTACTAAACCTTAATCCTATGCTATTTCCTGTTTCCTCTATTTCAAAATAAACTTCTTTTCCGAGAGCAGGTATTCTTGGCTTTACATCTATTTTTATTCCAAGCTTTTTTTCCAGCCTAGAAATGTTGCTACCGTTTTTACCTATGAGATAAGGTATAGCTCTATTTTCAACCCTTATTACAACTTTTTCACCTGAAGCAAATTCGATTTCAGCATTTTGGTCGTACTTTCTTACTTCTTCAAGAATTCTCTCTTTTGCAAGCTTTTCTATAGCGCTAATTTTTTCTTTCTC
This sequence comes from uncultured archaeon, assembly GCA_964506615.1. GTDB lineage: Archaea > Aenigmatarchaeota > Aenigmatarchaeia > CG10238-14 > SCSR01 > CALIKW01. Next base: position 22,017 of record CAZDLC010000001.1, on the reverse strand, counting down.
GCTTACAGGAACTACAACATTTTCCTCGCCGAAACTATAAATTTCATACTCAAGCTTTCCTGTTTCAAAATCTCTAACCTCAACCACAGGTCTTGCAAGATCCTCTTCTGTCATACCTGTAGGAACTTTAACTTTCATACTTAATTCATAAACTTTTTTAACTTCACCATCTTTCACAAAAATTACAGTATCTATTATATGAGGGATCATTCCAAGTTCAACTTTCCCCATAAATCTTTGAATAGCATCTATAGCATTACTTGCATGAACTACGCCTACCATTCCTACTCCTGCTAATCTCATGTCTGCAAAAACTTCAAAATCTTTTGATTTCCTTACTTCATCAAAAATGGAATAATCAGGTCTAACCAAAAGCAAAATATCTGCAGTTTTTTCAAAACTCCCTTCTAAAGGAGAATATTGAGTTATTTCATCGCTAACCTGCAAATCTCTTGGAGATTCCAAAGTTTTAACTATTTTTCCTTGACTTTTGTAAAATTCTGCTAAGCTCGATGCCAAGCAGCTCTTTCCTGCTCCTGGGGGGCCAGCTATCAATATACCTTCAGCTCTTTCTTTAAGTCTTTTCATAAGTTTTTCAGAAAGCTTATAATCTTCCAGCTTAAGCTTCACTAATGGCCTAACTATAGTAACTTCAAGCCCATCAGAAAAAGGTGGCCTTGCTATAGCAATTCTATAACTTCCAAGCTGTATGACAGTTGCTCCGCTTCTTGCAATTTCAACATAACCTTCTTCGCTAACTCTAGTCGCTTCCAGAATTTCTTTCACAATTTTTTCCAATTCTTCTGTAGTACAAGCTTCTTCTCTTAATTTAACGAGTTTAAAATTTCCAGGCTTGCCTTTTTTTGCATAAGGCGGGACATTTTCCTTTAAATGGACACTCAAAGTTTCTTCATCAAAAAATTTTTCGAATTCTAAGCCTGTAGTTTTAACTTCAGAAGGGATGTACTTTACGCTTATTCCCTCTGCTTCAGCTACCAAGGCTTGAACATAATCTGCTGTTAATAAAGTGGCTTTTTCCTTTTTTGCAACATCCCTAATTATGGCATCTATTCTACCCGAATGTGCAAGCTTTATATCTTCTAAGCTTGGCCTTTCCCCAGCAAACCTTATCCTTATACCCTTTTTCTCGCACAACTCACGAAGTTTTTTTAGCTCATCCAAGCCAATAAACCCAGGCTCCCTTCCTTTTGAAGCTTGAGCTTGCAATTCATCTAAAACAGCAACAGGTATAATAACTTCTAAATCTTTCTCCTTTTCTTTTTTTATTATCTCGGTTATTTTTCCATCTATTATTATCGAAGTATCACAAGCTATTCTCTTTACCATATTCTCCATTTTTCATTTGGATTTGTTAGATTTAAAATTATGCAATCCAATACACTCTTCAAAATTTTAAATTATTTTAAAAAATTTGGGCAAAATCCTTTAAGAAAAATATTTTTTCAAACCTAAATTTTTGGTTTTCCATATTTTCGAATAGAAAAGGATTTAAAAAATTTTAGAGAAATTGAGAGCATGGAAAGTTGTCCAGAATGCGGAAGTGAGAAAGTAGAAGTAAAGAACGAAGGAATGTTTTGCAAGAAGTGCGGCCTTTTAATAGAGCAAACATACTTTTCGGGAAGAAGGGTTGTTTAAAAAATAAGAAACGAATTCTCTTTAGCTTGAATTACCCTCCACGAAAATTTTTTCTGAAAAATATGTAAGTTAAGAGAAGCTGTAAAACTTTTTAAAAAAGTTTAGCATCACTTTTGGCAAAAAAATAAAGAAGAATTTATTTTCATAAATCGGAAAAATTTATAGCATACAGTTAAACTCCTAAGTAAAATGAAGGTATAAAAATTTTTTAGTCCCACCTCAAACTATTTAAAAGCTTTCTCTAATTTAATTTTTAGGGAGAAATATGGGAGGTAAGCGCCTTCACGAAAAGTGATTCAGTTCACTTTGTTTAGTTTTGTTTCTAAAGTTGACTCGAAAGGAAGAGTTTCTATTCCTATCAAGTTAAGAGCAAAGTTAAAGATAATTGAAGGTTGTAGAGTGAAAATTCTAGCTAAAAAAGGTAGACTGATTCTTATTCCTGAAAGATGGCCAGAATGGTGTAAGGGTAGCACAGGAGTCTGTGGAACTCCTGGAGCGGGTTCGAATCCCGCTTCTGGCCCAAAAGAGGTGATACTATGGTATCGGAAGGATCTATCGAAAAAATGAAAATGTTAGAAACGAAAATTTATACCAATTTTTCAGAGTTTGTGGAAGACTTAAATTGCGCAAATTTTTGTATAGAAAAAATTTTACCCGTAAAAGAGTTTAATCAGCGTACATTTCCTTCTGATAGTAAATATAGCAGAATAGAAGTAGAAGGCAAAAAATACCTAGTAAAACTCTCTTACTGCTTAACTAAAACAGTCTACATTGCATACCCTGTTTATAAGGATAGGGAACCAGAACCTCCTCGACACTAAAGCATTAAACTAAATTATAAAACAAATATAATTAGAGGAACTTTTATGGAACTCAAGCCTTTGAAAGGAACAAGAGATTTTTTACCGGAAGAAATGATAATAAGACAGAAAATTTTGGAAAAAGTTAAGAATACTTTTGAATTGTTTGGTTTTCAGCCTTTAGAAACTCCTGCTCTCGAATCCTGGGAAATACTTTCAGCAAAAGGGGCTGGAGGAGAAGAGATTTTAAAGGAAACTTACAACTTTGAAGATTTAGGGAAAAGAAGAGTTGGGCTAAGATATGATTTAACAGTTCCTTTAGCAAGAGTTGTTGCTTCAAACCCAAACTTACCATTACCTTTTAAAAGGTATCAAATCCAAAATGTTTGGCGCTACGGAGATGTTTCAAAAGGCAGGCTAAGGGAATTTTTGCAGGCAGATATAGATATAGTAGGTTCAGGAAGCATGCTTGCTGATACTGAAGTAATTGCTTGCGCAGTATTTTGCTTAAATTCTTTAGGTTTTAAAGATTTTATAGTTAGAATAAACAACAGAAAAATTTTGTCTGCTCTAGTAAAATTTGCTGAAATAGAAGAAGAAAAAAGTTTGGATGTTTTTAGGAGCTTGGATAAAATTGAAAAAATTGGCGAAGAAAAAGTAAAAAAAGAATTGGAAGAAAAGGGAGTTTCAAAAAATTCGATAAAAAAGATTTTTGATTTTATTAAAACTGATGAAATTCCACAAAAAGTTTTTGAGAAAATTGAAGAATTGAATTTTGATGAAGGAAAAGAAGGGATTGAAGAATTGAGGGAAATTGTCTTTTATCTTGAAAAGATGAAAGTTAAGGCAAAAATTAAAATAGATTTGAGCTTGGCAAGAGGCTTAGACTATTATACTGGGCCTATTTTTGAAATTTCTGCGGGAAGTAGTATAGGAAGCATTGCAGGCGGTGGAAGATATGACGAGCTAATTGGGATATTCGCAGGAAGAAAAATCCCGGCAACAGGAATTAGCTTAGGAATTGAAAGAATAATAGAAATTATGAAAAGAGAAAAGATGGTAAAAGAAAAAAAGTCTAAAACAGAAATTTTCGTAGCTACGCTAAATAAAGAAGTTTTGAAAAATTCTTTGGAAATAATTCAAAAGTTAAGGGAGAATGGAATTAAAACAGATTTTGACTTAAGGGAGAGGAATTTGACAAGACAGCTAAAGTATGCAGATTCTTTGGGAATTCCTTATGTGCTAATAATCGGCGAAAAAGAGCTGAGTGAAAAGAAGTTTAGGCTAAGGGATATGAAAAGGAAGGTTGAAAGGGAAGTAGAGTTGAGTGAAGTTATTAAAATTTTGAAAGAAAGTTCTTGATACTATTTTTATAACTTTTCGGCCTAAAATAAAATTTTAATTTATCCTTTACCAAAGTTTATTCTATGGTAGAGTATTATAATCACAAAGCTATAGAAAATAAGATACTCAATTTTTGGGAAAGTAATAAAATTCCTAGAATTATTACTCGCTTCGACAAGAAGAAAAAGAAGTTTTATCTTTTAGATGGTCCTCCTTACGTAAATGCTGAGCCTCATGTTGGCCATATAAAAACAACTACCCTTAAAGACATTTGGTCTAAGTTCAAATTTATGCAGGGATTTTCCTCTTGGTTTCAGCCAGGTTTTGATTGTCATGGCTTACCAATAGAAAACATGGTTGAAAAAGAGTTGGGATTAACTTCTAAGAAGGATATAGAGGAAAAAGTTGGTATAGAAAATTTTATGAAAAAGTGCGAAGAAAAAGCAAGAGGTAATGAAAAAATTTGGCTTGAGTTGTATAAGAAGCTTGGTGCATGGCGTGGATGGGTAAATCCTTACTTAACAGTTGAAAATTATTATATACAATCAGCGTGGTGGACTTTCAAGAAAATGGCAGAAAAGGGAATGCTTTATCAAGGGGAAAAACCTACTTATTGGTGTCCTCACTGTCAAACAGCTTTATCTGGCTATGAAGTTACAGATAGCTATGAGGAAGTTAAAGATCCAAATATATACGTTAAATTTCAAATAGCTGGAAAGGATAATGAGTATATAGTAATTTCTACTACTACACCTTGGACTTTAGTTAGTAATGTAGCTATAGCTGTTCATCCAGACGAATATTATGTTAAAGCTAGAGTGGGAAAAGAAAAGCTAATAATTTCTGAAAAAAGGGTAGAAGCTGTACTTAAAGAATTAGTAAAGGTAGATTATGAAATTGAAGAAAAGTTCTTGGGGAAAGAGTTAGCAGGTTTAAAATATTTGCCAGTGCTTGATGTTCCAATTCAAGAAAAGCTCAAGTCTCAAGAAAATGCCCATAGGATAATTCTTTCAATTCCTGTTTTAAAATCAAAATCTTACAAGCATGGTATTTTAGAAAAATATGAAAAGATGAAGGCAGAATTTTTTGATTTTGTAAATGCAGAAGAAGGTTCTGGTTGTGTTCACGTTGCTCCAGGCCATGGACCAGAAGACTATTATGTTGGCCAGCACTATAATTTACCTTCTGTTTCTCCTGTAGATGATGAGGGTAAATTTGATTCTCAAGCAGGTGAGTTTAGAGGGATTTTTGTTAAAGAAGCGGATAAAAAAATTGTTGAAAAATTGGAAAAGAAAAACAGATTATTGTACTTTACATGGGTAATTCACTCTTATCCATTGTGCTGGAGATGCAAATCACCTTTAATCTTTAGATTAACTAAGCAATGGTTTTTCTCTGTTGATTTGATTAAGGAAAAGATGATTAAAGAAAATGAAAAAGTTAAATGGCTTCCTGAATTTGGAAAAGAAAGGTTTAGAAATTGGCTTAGCGAGGCAGTTGATTGGTGTATATCAAGACAAAGATATTGGGGAATACCTATGCCTGTTTGGATTTGCGAGAAATGTCAGAAAATAGAAGTTATAGGTTCAGAAGAGGAGTTAAGAAGCAAATCTAAGGAAAAATTGCCAAAGAAGTTGAATTTACATAAACATGTTGTTGATAGAATAAAGTTAATTTGTCAAAATTGCGGCTCTGACATGAAAAAAGTTCCTGATATTCTGGATGTTTGGTTTGATTCAGGTGTTTCACCATGGGCTTCTTTGGGATATCCATTTAAAAACAAAGAAATTTTTGAGCGTTTGTGGCCGGTTGACCTTATAGATGAAAGTCAAGACCAAATAAGAGGATGGTTCTACAGTTTAATTTTCTGCGGTGTCTCTGTTTTTGATGAATCACCATTCAAAACAGTTTGCATGAACGGCTGGGTTCTAGATGAAAAAGGAGAAAAAATGAGCAAGTCTTTGGGAAATGTTATTTGGGCAAGTGAAGCTATCGAAAGATTGGGAGCAGATATACTAAGATTTTACTTCTGCTGGGAAGTTGCTCCTTGGGAAGAGCAAAACTTTAGCTTTAAAACTGCAGAAGAAGTAAGGAAAATTTTTAATATTTTGTGGAATTCTTATTCTTTTTTCCTCCTTTACTCTTCTGAATTTGAGCTTAAGGAATATAATTTGAAAGTTGAGGATAAATGGATATTGTCAAGAATCAACAGTCTAATAAAAGAAGTAGAAGAAAATTTGGAAAATTTTGAATTTCATCTTGTCGGAAGAAAAATCGGTAATTTTATAGTAAACGACTTGAGCAGATTCTACATAAAATTAATAAGGGATAGAGTTTGGATTTCTAAAGAGGATGAAGATAAAAAAGCTGCTTTAGCTTGCCTTTATAAAGTTTTAATAACCTTAGCTAAAATTTTGTCTCCTATTTCGCCATTCATTTCAGAAGAAATTTATCAAAACTTGAAAAAATATGGAAAGGAAAAGAAGAAATCAGTTCATCTTTGTAGCTGGCCTTCTCCAGATGAGAATTTAATCGATAAAAACTTGGAAGAAAAGATGGAAATAGCTAAAAAGATTATAGAAGCCTGCTATTCTCTCAGACAAAGAGAAAAAATTAAGTTAAGATGGCCCGTTAAAATGATTTTAATTTCAAGCAAGGAGAATAAAATTAAAGAGGCAGTTGAAGTTACAAAGGATGTTTTGGCTAGAATGTGCAACTCGAAGGAAATTCATTTTGGAGAAGAATTACCACAGGGTGAATGGGTTAAATTAGATTTTGAATTTGGAACAATTTTCATAGACAAAACTTTTGACCAAGAAATTTTTAACGAATGCCTAATAAGAGAGCTCATAAGAAAAGTTCAATCTATGAGGAAGGATTATGGTTTTAATGTTAAAGAAAAAATTTTACTTACTTTAAATTCGGATGAAAAAACGAATGAAATTTTGAAGAGATTTTCTAAAAAATTAGAAGAGGAAATTATGGCCAAAGTTGAAATAGGAAAATTAGAAGGGGAAATAAGAAGTAGCTTAGAGTTTTTTGATAAAAAAATAGAGATAGCTTTTAGCAGATAAATTAACCACTCAAAAGGTTCTAACTTTTTATTTTATTTCAATTTTTTCAAAAAATCATGGAAGAAAAATTTATTTTGCTAGCTTGCTCTTTTTGCTCTTTAACAGGCTTGATTTTAACTTATTTCGCTGCTAAAAATATTGAGCCTGTTGAAATTGAAATATCTCAAATAAACCATGAATTAATCGGTAGAGTTGTAAGTACTAGAGGAAAAATAGTTTATAAGAAATTACATCCTGCAGGCCATTTATTTTTAAGTTTAGAAGAAAAAAATTCAAAAATTCAGGTTCCTATTTTTTCGAGTTTGATGAACAAAATGGGAGAAAATGGAATTGAGGAAGAGGATTTCTTTATCGGAAGAATTTTAGAAGTAAGAGGAGTTGTAGACGAATACCAAGGACAATTGCAGATAATTCCAAGAAAAGTTGAAGATTTAAGGTTAAGATGATGCTTGAAATTTTGGGTATTTGTTTATTTGGTATTGTTATTGGAGTATTTGCAGGAATTATTCCTGGTATGCATATCAACACGCTCTTACCATTTATTCTATTCCTTGGTTTTTGGTTTAAAATGGCTCCGCACTACGTAGCAATTCTAATAGTTTCTACTTCAGTAACAGAAATTTTCGTGAATTTTATATCAAGCATATTCATAGGAGCACCTGAGGCAAATACAGCTCTTTCCGTCTTACCAGGCCACAAGTTGCTTTTAGAAGGAAGAGGATATGAAGCAATAAAATTAACTGTAATAGGAGGAATTGGTGGGTTAATTTTAACTTTAGCTATAATTTCAATCTTTTCTCTATGGTTCAAAGCTTTATACAAATTTTCAAGAGCATTTATCCATTGGGTAATAATGGGTTTTGTAATTTTCATGATAGTTTCTGAAAGAAAATTAAGAAAAATCCTCTTCGCATCTTTAATTTTTTTAATTTCGGGGATTTTTGGGTTTATTTGCTTGAATTCTTCCTTAGTAAGTCAGGAAAATGTTCTATTCCCGATTTTAACAGGATTCTTTGGCTTGTCAACTCTTATAATAAGCGTTTCTGAAACTTCTAAAATTCCTAAGCAAGAAGATGATAACAAATTAAAAATTTCTAAAAAGGAAATTGCAAAATCAATGTTTCTTGGCTCTGTTGCTGGGATTTTTGCAGGATTTTTACCTGCAGTCGGAATAAGCGAGGTAGCTTCTATAGCTCAATATATCGGCAAAATGAGCGAAGCAAGAAGTTTTTTAATAACTTTAAGCGGAATAAACATAGGAAATGAGGTTTTTTCCCTAATTTCTTTATACTTAGTTTCAAATCCTAGAAGTGGCCCTAGTGTTGCTTTACAAAGAATTCTAGGTGAAATAAATTTTTTTGAAGTTATACTTTTCATAGGGATAATTTGCTTTTCCTCAGGAATTGCTGCATTGCTCACTCTTTTCTTAGGAAAGAAAATTCCAAAATATCTTGAAAAAATAAATTATAGAATTCTTTGCTTAGTAATGATAATTTTTTTGATTTTCATGATATTTTTGCTCACAGGAATTTTTGGTTTGCTAATAGCTTTTACTTCAACTTCTATCGGGCTTTTATGCAATTATTTAAAAGTTAGAAGAAGCCATTGCATGGGTTGCCTCCTTTTTGCTTCAATTCTATTCTTCTCAGGCTTGGATTCTACCTTAGCTTCTTTCTTAAGTTTATAGATTTTTAACTTTCAATTAGAAAAATTATAGTATGATAACAAAAGAGGATTTGATAAAAGAACTTCAAAAAGATTCAGAAAAATATTGGAAAGTTGAGCTTTTCGATGAGCTTGGCTTTAAAAGAAAAAGATGTAAAAATTGTGGAAAGTTTTTTTGGACTTTAACTGAGCAAGAAGTTTGCAACGATTCTAGTTGTAGAGAATATGAATTTATAGGTAAGCCGCTTACTAAAAGAAAGCTTAATTTATTTGAAACATGGAAAGAAATAGAAAAATTTTTTGTATCGAATGGGCATACTTTACTTAAACCTTATCCTATAGTTTGCAGGTGGTTCCCTTTATATTTTACAATTGCCGGTATAGTAGATTTTTATAGAATGAGCGATGATAAGCTTGACTTTGAGTTCCCTGCAAATCCTTCAATCCTTATTCAACCTTGTTTAAGATTTAACGATTTGCCAAATGTAGGCTTGAACTCTAGAAGCTATTCTTGCTTCTTCATGGTACAACAAAGCTCATTATTTGAAGAAAAAAAAGGATATTGGAAAAATGAATGCATAAATTTAGATTTTCAATTACTAACAAAAGTTTTTGGAATAAAACCAGAGGAAATAGTTTTTATAGAAGATGTATGGTTAGGTCCTAATGCTTTCGGGCCAAGCTTAGAATATCATGTGAAAGGTCTAGAGCTAGGGAATGCAGTTTTCACTGAATTTGAAATTAAAAATAATGGATTTGTAGAAATGGAAAAGAAAGTAATAGATATGGGTGCTGGACTAGAAAGGTTTTGCTGGATTACTCAAGGAAGCTTAACTAGCTATGATTCAGTTTTTGGTAGTGTAGTTGAAAAAATGAAAGAAATTTGTGGCTTAGAAACTGATGAAATTTTGGAAAAGTATTTTAGACTTTGTGGGAAGATAAACGTAGAAGAATCTAGCAACATAGAAATTGCTTTAAAGAATATCTCAAAAAATATTGGAATTTCTGTCGAAAAATTAAAGAAAAAGATAGAGCCATTCCAAGCTTTATATTCCATCGCAGACCATTCTAGAGGCTTAGTTTTTGCCATTTCAGACGGAGGAATCCCAAGCAACACAGCAGGAGGTTACAATTTAAGAGTAATTTTAAGGAGAGCCTTAAGTTTCATAGATAAATTCAACTGGAATTTTAACTTTGTTGAAATCTGCTTTTGGCATATAGAAGAGCTTAAAAAGTTGTTTCCAAATCTCGAAGAAAATAAAAAACAAATCGAAAAAGTTTTGGAAGTGGAAATTGAAAGATACAAGCAAGCAAAAGAAAGGAGTAAAAGATTAGTTGAAAGTTATATAAAAAGTGGAAAAATTCCTACTCAAGAGGAATTGGTTAAGCTTTATGATTCAGAAGGAATTACTCCTGAACAACTGAAAGATGCAGGTTTAAAAATAGAAATTCCTCCTGACTTTTACTCAAAGATTACTGAAATGCATATGAAAGAAAAACAAAAAGAAGAAAAAATTCCTTTTGAATTAGCTGGTATACCAGAAACAAAACTTTTATTTTATGAAGATCCAAACTTGTTAAAATTCAAGGCAAAAGTTTTGAAAAATTTTGAGAATTGGGTTGTTTTAGACCAAACAGCATTCTATCCAACTTCCGGAGGTCAGCTACACGATAAAGGTTTTATAGATGGTTTGGAAGTTCTGGATGTCCAAAAAATTGGAAAAATAATAATTCACAAGCTTCCTGGCAAAGTAGAAGAAGGAAAAGTTGTTGAATGTGAAGTTGATGGAAAAAGAAGAGAAATTTTAAGAAGACATCATACAGCTACTCACATAGTAAACTATTCTTCAAGAAAAGTTTTAGGAAAGCATGTTTGGCAGTACGGAGCTGAAAAAAGTGTAGAAAAAGCAAGGCTTGATATAACTCACTTCCAAGCTTTAAGCGAAGAAGAAATTGAAAAAATTGAAAAAATTGCTAATGAAATTGTAGATAAAGATTTTGAAGTTAAAATTGAAGTATTGCCGAGAGGAGAAGCTGAGAAAAAATATGGCTTCATAATTTATCAGGGCGGTCCTCTGAACGAAAAAAATGTTAGAATAGTTTCTTTTGGTGAAGAACATGAAGCATGTGGTGGCTTGCATTGCTTTTCAACAAAGGAAGTAGGTCCGATTATTATACTTAGAACTAAAAGGATTGCAGACGGTATAGTTAGAATAGAATTTTGTTCTGGTGAAGTTTCGCTAAATTATTTAAAAGAAAGTGAAAAAATTTTGGAAGAAGTTTCAAAAATTTTAAATTGCAAGTATGAAGATGTGCCTGAAGCTGTTGAAAGACTTTTTAAAGTATGGAAGAAGAAGATGAAAGAATTAAAAAAGTTAGAGAAGAATATAAAGGAACAAAAGAGTTAAGAAAAGAAAAATTGCAAAATAAGCTATTGCTCCTAAAAAGTAAAGCGGGATAGAAATTATTCCGATAAATAGGAGAAATACTAAGATAATTTTCCTCTTCCTTTTGAATTCTTCTTCAAAATTTTCCCTCATTTTTCTCAAGATTTTTTCATTAAATTTTGAAAGAGATTTCCAAGAAAACAAGAAAGAAAAACCTGTTAGAATTAAAAAAATGCTCGAAGTGAATTGAAGGATTGCCGTTAGTAAAAGGGAAGAATTTAGTAAAAGGGAAGAAACCCATTCCTTTTGGTAAAGAAAGGCTAAGATGTAAAAAGTGAAAATGCTTAAGCCTAAGAATAGAGAAAAAAAGCTTATTAAAACGTGCAAAACAAACTGCTCCTTCCTTACATTCACATTTAAAATTTTAATTACTCAAATAAATACTTAATGAGACCTATAGTTGGTATAGGGGTTTTGATAATTAAAGATGGAAAAGTCTTGCTCGGGAAAAGAAATAAAAGGCCAGGAGAAAACACATATTCCCTTCCTGGAGGAAAGCTTGAATTTGGTGAAAGTTTTGAGGAATGCGCAAAAAGGGAAGTTAGAGAAGAAACTGGCTTGGAAATAAAAGGATTAAAATTCATTTGTGTGAACAATGATATTTTTGAAGATAATCATTTTGTAACCTTAGGTTTTATTGCAGAAGAATTTAATGGGGAACCAAAAAACTTGGAAGAAGAAATTAATTCTTGGGAATGGTTTGATTTAAAAAATTTACCTAAGAATATTTTCCTACCTTCTAAAAAAATAATAGAAAAATATTTAGGTGACAAAAGTGAATTTTTCTGAGCTGAGAAAAAAAGACAAAATACTAAAAAAAGCTGCAGAAATAGTTAGAGTAGAGCCTAAAGATTTACCAAGAGTGTTAAAAAGATTTTTGAATGAAATAGAAGAGGCTAATAAAAAAATTCAGAGCTCTATGCAAAAAAAGGAAAGCTCATAGCCAAATTTGCCTTTTTCCATCCAAGGAAGTTTATACTTAAACTTTTTCTCGAACTTTATTTTTCCTCCGAATTTTTTAACAATTTCCTCTATTTTATTCTTTTTTTCTTCCGTACCTTTATGAAAAGAATAAACCTTTTTCCCTGTTTCCATAGCCTTTTCCAAGAAAATTAAATCAGCATTTCTACTCATAGGAGGAAATTGAATAACAGTATCTCCCTTTAAATCTAAGTTTTCAACTTTCTTACAAATCCATTTTATCCTTTCTGAAATTTTTATTCCAGTTTTTTCCTCCACTCTTTTAACATTTTCTTTTGCTATTTCTAAGACTTCCTTATCTACATCTACTCCTATTGCAAGCTTAGCTCCAAGCAAAGAAGCTCCTATGGCAAACCTTCCTGAGCCGCAACCAAAATCAAAAACAACTTTATTTTTAATATCTTCCTTAGCAAGCAAAAGAGCTTGAGAAGCAATTTCTGGTGTAATAGAGTATTGCTCTAATTTATACTTTGGATTTGGATTTTCCTTCAAAATCGAAAGGATTAAAGCTAGCTTTCTTTCATCCACAATATTAATTTAACTTTCTCGCTATTTACTTTTTGAATCATATGTCTAAAATTACTCTGGCTTTCCAAATTTTATTTTTCTCTATCCTTAACTTATGCATGGTAGCAGCTTTTACAACTGTTCTTGTTTCATGCTTTTCTCTATTTATTTCCTCTCCTTTACAAACAGCTTGAAGTCTAAAATTCTTTTCATCAACTTCAACATCAAAGTAAGAAAAGGCAAGATTTTCCGAATCTACTAGAACCAAAAGCTTGTTTAACCAATCAAACATTAATGATTGCAAATCCTCTCCACTTGCTTCCACTCTTTTCTCAATTTTAGGCTCAATTTGCTTAGTATTAATCATAACTTCAAACATTGCCAAAGCAGAATTTTCAAACACTTCATTCAAATCTTTTCCATAAGCTTCAAAAGCAACGTCAGCAGTTGTTATATCTATAAACTTAAACCTTCTCATAATATTTTTTTCTTTTAATTTTTTAATAAAATTGAAAATCGGAAAAGTTTATAAGCGAGTAAAACAACTTATTAATGGGGTTAAGGAGGAAGTTTAGATTTCAGTAGTCCATAGGACTACAGCTTTTCAGGGGCTTTTCTAAGCTTCCTGGAAAGCCAAAAAATCTAAACCTCGTACTTAACCTCACATGCTTCTTTTTATGTACTTCAAATAAATGTATTCTAATAAATCTCTAACGCTTGGATCATCGTACTTAAAAAATCTTTTTACTTCATCAGATAAAAAATACTTCCCTCCTGAAAACACAAGAGTTTTAACATCACCTTTAACTCTTTCGCTTAAAATTTTTTCCCACTTCATTCCTTTTATAGGAAATTCTGGATGGTCTATTGGTATTCCCTCCATTTTTCTAATTATTTCAACTATCGTAGCACCTCCTTTTTCGCGAAGAAACTGGTATAACTTTCTGTTTTTATCTATTTCGTATCTTAACACTTCGCGAAATTCGGTTTTTATTTTTAAAGAAAGGTAAAGCAGAAAAAGCCCAAAAACAGTTCCTATCAAGCCTGTGATGGTTGATAAAGAAATTATCACAAGTAAAGTTATGTCCAAACTTTCACCTAATATTAAAATTATTTTTTAAAAAGAAAAAAGGCGTGCTGACAGTAGCCCCTCTTCTGTTTAAGGTAGCATTTGTCTAAGCGCTCTAGGGCTTGCATCTCATCGAGCTCGTCAGGCCGTTTCATCCCTTTAGCTTCAACTCATTTTTCACTCATAGTTAGCGAAGCTAAAGGGTGTCGTTTCTGATCCTGACGAAGACCTCTCGGCCTGCTTCTTTCGAAGCGCTCTCGATGGAGGGAACTTCCTCACCCTTGTTTTGGAACAAGGGCGAAGCTACCCTGTCAGCTCGCCTAAAAAATTAATAATTTAAGAATTTATAAAATTTTCTTTTGGAAAGTTTTTCTAACTCTTATTCCATAAGTTTTATACCTTAAAACCTAAATTATATTTGATGACAAGGATAATTGCCTTAGCTTCTGGAAAAGGTGGAGTTGGAAAAACATTTTTGACTGCGAATTTAGCTTATGCTCTGGCAGAGCTTGGCGAAGAAGTTGTGGCTATAGATGCTAATTTATCTACTCCCCATTTAGGCTTACATCTTGGAACACAATTTGCTCCAATAACTTTGCATGATGTTTTAAGGGGCTCTACTCTTAAAGATGCTTTATATCCCCATCCATTTGGCTTCAAAGTCCTTCCAGGAAGCTTGAACTTAATGGATTTACAAGAAGTTGATGTTGGAAAATTGCCAGAAATAATTTTGAATCTTTTAGGCAATTATGATTACATACTTTTAGATTCTGCTCCAGGCCTTGGGAGAGAATCCCTTTCCTCAATTTCATCTGCCCAAGAAATCTTAATAGTAGCAAATCCTGACATGCCTAGTGTTTTAGATGCAAGTAAAATTGCAAAACTTGCAGTTTCTATCCACAAGAAAGTTGCAGGAATAGTTTTAAACAGAGTTGGAAGAAAAAGCTTTGAGCTAAGTAAGGAAAAAGTAGAGGAAATTACCGGCTATCCTGTTCTCGTTGAAATACCAGAAGATTCGAATGTTTCTAAAAGCATATCCATGAGAAGACCTTTACTACAGATTTATCCGGATTCCTCTGCCTCTTTTGAAATTAAAAAGCTAGCTCACCTTCTCGAAGGAATCCCGTTTAAGGAAAAAAGAAAATTATCCTTTAGCTTAATAGATTCACTAGTAAATTGGATGCTCAAGTAAAGCTTCTAACTCAATTTCACATGCAGCAACAGGCATTTCGATTTCCCATTTTTCTAAAACTGAAGGTGAAATTTCGCCAAAAAATCCAATTTCCTTTTTATCAAAAACAATTTTTGCAACTCTTCCTTCTATAAAGGAATTGTGCTTAAGTTCATCGATTTTAAATTCAATTCCAAAATTTGTTAAAAAACTTTCTGTAAAGGATTTTATTTCAGAGAAACTTGCTTTAGAATGGCTTGTCAGGAATGCAATTTTTCTTAAACTCTTGCTCATAGTTTCTTCTTTTTCATCTGGAAGAACAACATCTCCAATTTCAAATATTTTTTGAGGATATTCAACATGCTTATTGAATGATAAAAATTCTATTAAGCCAGGTAAAATCCATTTTCTCATGCAAGTATATTCCTCAGAAACAAAATTTTCTATCTCAATAACATCTTCTTCCTTCAAGCCCATTTTATCGAACTGCTTATTTTTGTTCGTTAAAATTGGTCTAATTACCTCTTGAAATCCGAAGCCTATCATTAATTCCCTAGCTTTTGAGCAAATTTTTTCTATTTCTAGGAATTTCCCCTTTGAGAATATATTTGGTGGTTCAGGCTTAAAGTTATTATAACCATAAGCTATTGCTATATCCTCTATCAAATCAACTGGATGGAGTATATCAAACCTGTAACAAGGAATTACAACTTCCAGCTTTTCTTTTATTAGAGTTGCATCATATCCCATCCTCTCCAGAAGTTTTATAATTTCTTTTGGACTTAAATCTAGGCCAAGAATTTTTTTCACATCTTTTAAATTAAGCTCTAAAACTTCTTCTTTAAGCTCAGGTGTTACTTCAGTTTTTCCCGGATACCTAATTTTTACACTTTCTATTTTACATCCTCTTTCAGCAAAGTTAGTTACAAGAATTGTTAAAACCTGATTTATTAACTTTTTCTCTGTACCAGTAAGTTCTATTAATAAATTTTTCGTTTTTTCTGTTACTCTTGTTCTTTCAGAATTTAAAATAGGAGGGAAACTAAAAATTCCCTTAGAATCAACATAGGCTGGGAAAGATGAATCTGCAATTAAGTGCTTATACTTCTTTCCCTTTTCAGTTTTTTCTAAAATTTCTTTCAGGCTCATTTCTTCTTTTTCTCCTAAGGGAATCATTCTTTCATCTCCTTTTACTTGAGTATACTTTATCGGAGGAAAGATCTTATCAAAATCATGAATTCCTATAGCTACCTTTTCCCTTTTCTTTCCCATAGTTTCGTGCAGAACTTCTTGAATATTCATCAAACTTTCTATAGCTTTATCGCTTGCCTTAAAATTTCTAACAACAGCAGCTCCAATAAAAGGTCTTTGCTTAACTATTTCTGCTGTTATGCTTATGCTTGGGTTTTCCAAAACATATTTTTTAACTCCAGTTTCTATTCCCAAATAACTCCTTATAGCTCTTGCCAAACCTTCTATTCCGAACAAATCAGGCCTGTCAGCACATTGCTCTATTATTATTTCCTCTCCTCTTATTTCCTCAACACTTGGTTTAATTAAATTTATTATTTCTTCCAGCTCCTTATCGCTCATTTTTTTCCCTACTAAAGAAATCAAATCATTCTTATTATAACTTAAAGTTGGCATTAAACCACCTTTTTCCTTAGCCAATCTAAGTCTGTTGAATGAAGTTGTCTAATATCATCTATTCCAAGTTTTATCATAGCTAGTCTTCCAACACCAATTCCCCAAGCTAAAACAGGTACATCTACACCCAAAGGTAAAGTAACTTCTGGCCTAAAAATTCCTGCACCACAAAATTCTATCCATCCATGCTTTGGATAATAAACAAGTCCTTCCACACTAGGCTCTGTAAAAGGAAAATAGCTAGGTTTAAATTTTATTTTTTCTGCCCCAACAGTTAATGCAATCTCCTTCAAGTAAAAAAGCAAATTTTTAAAATTAACTTCCTCGCTAATAACTATTCCATCGCAATGCTCAAACTCTATGAAATGCTTAGCATCTATAACATCTGGCCTAAAAACTTTATCTATGGTAAAAATTTTTATGGGCAAATCCTCTTTTTTAATTTTATATAAAGCCCTTGCAGAAACAGCTGTACAGTGGCTTCTTAAAATAAGCTTTCTCGCAAGCTCAAAATCCCATTTGCCCCATCCTTTACTTTTTGTTATCCAACCATTTTCATGAGTTGCTTTTACCCTTTCCCAAAGTTGCTTATCCAAAACTTTCCCATGCTTCGGATACTTTACGCTAAAAATGTCATGAATTCCTCTTGCTGGATGGTCGCTCGGCATAAAAAGAACATCACAATTCCAGAAGTTTAATTCAACTAAGGGGCCTCTAACTTCAACAAAGCCTAAGCTCAAAAGCTTTTCTCTTATTTCATCTATGATTTTTCTGTAAGGATGAATTTTTCCTGGATAAACCTTTGGAGTTGGAAGAAAAACATCATACTTTCTCAACTTCTTTTTTTCCCACTCTTTTGATTTTATTATTTCTGGAGTTAATTGGTCTATCTCTTCTTCTATTTTAATTAAAGGTGCAAGCTTTTTTCCTAAATCTGTGAGAAAAAATATTTTCTTCTTTTCCTCTATTTTTCTCACAAGCTTTCTCTTTAAGAATTCCTCCAATATTTCTTTTTTAAATCCAATCTCTTCTAATTTTTTCCTTCCTTTTGAAAGCTCTTTTAAAAGTTTTTCTTGCTCAATTTCCTTTTCTAATATCCCTTTTCCGCTTTTTGTTAAATTTATTTTCCCTTTTTCTATTGTTATCCATCCATGCTTCTTAGCCCAAATTATCCCTATTTCACTTTTCCTATACTTTTTCTTAATTTCCTCGACAGAATTTATCCCTTTTTCAACAAGCTTTATTAAATTTTTTTCCGGCAAACCTTCTTTTAAATATTCTTCTCCCTCCTTACTTAATTCAAAAAAATATTCTTTTTCTTCCTTAAAACTCAACATACCCTTTAACTTTGCCCATAAGCTTGCCTTTTCTACTTCATCTTTTTTTATGCCAGTTTCCTCAGAAATTTTATGCGAATCTGCTTTTTCCAACTTTTCCAAAATTTTAATTATTTTCTTTTCAGTAGGATGAAGCTTCTCAACAATTTTTTCCATAATTTTTAATTTAGTTTAAAATATTAAAACTATCTTATTGGTTCGTAGGTACTTGCGCCTATATCCTTTTTTGTTAAAAGATAGCCAAGGTATAAGCCCAAATATTTTAGAGCACCTTTAAACTTACCCCATTTTTTTATTCTTCTATCTGAAGTTATTGCAAAAGTTTTTTCAGTAACTTTAATTTTTCCAAGTTTAGAAATTCTTTCAGAAAAATCCAAGTCTTCGCATATTTTCATTTTTTCATTAAATCCATTAACTTGCCAAAATAATTCTTTTTTTGTTGCCATTATCATTCCAGCTATCTTTGGCTTACCCATTTTAATCGATTGCTTTGCTGAGTAATTATAAAGGGAGTAAAGAAAGTAATTAAATGGGCTATAGGATGATGGAATAACAGGACAAGAAACTAGGGCAACATTTTTCTTTTTTACTTCTTTAAAAATTTCTTCTAAACCATTTGGAAGAAGTAAAGTATCGGCATCAAGAAATACCAAAAATTTTCCTTCTGCATATTTAGCCCCTAAGTTTCTTCCCAAGCTTATACCTTTCTTATTGCAAATAACTATTTTATTAGCGTACTTTTTTGCTATTTCTACTGTATTATCTTTGCTTTTTCCGTCGCTTACTATTATCTCATAAGACTTTTTGAATGTTTGGGCTTTGACAGAAAGCAAAGTCTTTTCTATATATTTTTCTTCGTTCAAAGTAGGAATTATTACGCTAATTAAAGGATTGCTAACTTCTTTTAAAATAATGAGTTTCTCTTTCATCTTCTTATTCTTATTTTTTTCGTTCTATATTTAAATTTCCAGACTTGTTAAGAGTTAGAATAACTTTTTAGCTTGATCTTTTGCTTTCTCAAATTTTTTGTTAAAATCTTCCATGAATTTTTTTATGAGTTTGGCTGCATTCGCTTTACATTCACCGCAAAGTAATCCACCACTCTTGCACTTATTATAAATTTCATCCAGCTCTTTATCATCTTCTATTAAATGCTGCTTAAAAATTTCAAAAACTATGCATTTTTCCGGTTCGCCACCAAGCCTTTTTTGCTCGGCTGCAGTTTTTCTTCCACCATCTACAGCATTCATTATTTTTTTAGCAGCAGTTTCAGGATCTTCTGGAATTGATATGTAGCTTCCAGGTCTACTCTTACTCATTTTTATTTCTCCGTCTAAGCTTGGAGTAAATTTATGGTAAGTTGCTGAAGGTAAAATGAATTTATATTTTTTATACCTTCTTGCAACATCTCTAGTAGCTCTTATATGGCAAGATTGGTCTGGACCCACAGGCACTATTGTTGGCATCGGTTTTTTAAGTTGTGGATGGAGTATATCGCCTATCTGCGTTAAAACTGACATTATTTTTGCAGCATTTATTTCTCCATAAATAGCTCTAAATTCATTCATCGTTAGTTTTGTTGAAAATTCATAAGCTAAATTTTTAACAACTTCATTTTTTGACTGAAAATAAAAATTTGTATTTTTTGGATCAAGCCCTAAGGCGATGTAAGCTGGAATGTAAAATTCAATTGCTCTTCTTTCAGCTTCTTCCAAGGAAATACCTCTTGTTGCTAAAGCTTCTAAATCTGCAACTAAAAGATAGGTTTTCCCTCCTTGGTCTTGAAAGTACTTAACCATTTCAACTACTAATCTATTCCCAAGATGAAGTTTTTCAGCAGAAGGCATAATTCCACTAACAACACAAAATTCTTCCTTTTTCTCCATAGCTTCAACAATTCTTTCCAAATCTTGATGTCCAAAAACAACAAACCTTCTCATAAGTTTGTTTGGATTGGGTAATTTGCTTAAAATCTCTTCATCGAAAGGAGTTATACCAAAATTTTTAATTATTTTTTGATAATCTTTAAACAAAACTGCACCCCAAGGATCTATAATTGGCTTCTTCATTTCATCACTTATAAACAAACTCAAATTCTTTAATAATAAATATTTGAAAGTTTTTTAAGAATAATTTATAAAGTGAAGAATATGGCAACAGTTAAGTTTGTCGTTTCTGATCCAGAAACAAGAAGAAGTTTTCAGTTAGAGGTAGAGCAAAGTAAAGTTTTGGGATTAATTGGAAAAAAGATAGGAGAGGAATTTAACGGTGATTTAATAGGTTTGCAGGGATATGTTTTAAAAATTACTGGAGGAACAGATAAAGATGGCTTTCCAATGCATCCTCAAGTAGAAGGTAGCGCAAGAAAAAAAGTTCTTTTAACTGGGCCGCCGTGCTTCCATCCTAGAAAAAAGGGTGAAAGAAGAAGGAAAACTGTTAGAGGAAATACTATAAGCGAAGATATTGTTCAGATAAATTGTAAAATTGTGAAGAAAGGAGAAAAGCCGATTGAAGAAATTGTTCCTGTGAAAAAGAAGGAAGAAAAAAAGCCTGAAGTTAAAGAAGAGAAAGGTGAAGAAAAAAAGGAAAGTGAGAAAAGTGGAAAAACTAGTTAAAATAAATCCAAAGCTAATTCCTGAAGTAAACATAGGAATGGTAGGCCATGTCGCTCACGGAAAAACTACTTTAACTTATGCTTTAACTGGTAAGCTTACCCTTTCTCATTCAGAAGAATTAAAAAGAGGAATAACAATAAGGTTAGGATATGCAGATGCAACTTTTTATAAATGTAAGAATTGCGGAAAATATTGCTCTAGCCAAAAATGCCCATATTGCTTTTCTGATTGTGAAATTTTAAGGACTGTTAGCTTTGTAGATGCTCCTGGGCATGAAACTTTAATGGCAACAGTTTTAACAGGAGCTTCTTTAATGGACGGCGCTCTACTTGTTATAGCTGCAAATCAAAAATGTCCTCAACCTCAAACAAGGGAACATTTAAAAGCTTTGGAAATTGTTGGTATAAAAAATGTTGTAATAGTTCAAAATAAAATAGATTTAGTTTCTAAGGAAAGAGCTTTAGAAAATTATGAAGAAATAAAAGAATTTATTAAAGGCAGTTCAATAGAAAATGCTCCGATAATTCCTGTTTCAGCCCAGCAAAGGATTAATATCCATTACGTAATTGAAGCCATAGAAAATTTTATTCCTACTCCTAAAAGAGATGAAAGTAAGGATTTAAGAATGCTGGTTGCAAGAAGCTTTGACATTAACAAGCCAGGAACAAAACCAAAAGATTTGAAAGGGGGCGTATTAGGAGGAGGGATAATTCAAGGAAAATTGAAAATAGAAGATGAAATTGAAATAAGGCCTGGAATAAAGATAAATGGAAAATATGAAAGCTTGTTTACAAAAGTAAAAGGGTTGCAAAAGGCTGGGATGAATTTGGAAGAAGCAGGACCAGGAGGTTTGCTAGGTGTTTTAACAGAATTAGATCCTTTCTTAACAAAATCAGATTCTTTGGTAGGAAGTGTTGTAGGTTTTCCTGGGAAATTACCAGAAGTAAGGGAAAACTTAATTTTAGAAGTTAATTTCTTGGAAAGGGTTGTTGGTTCAAAAGAACTTCAAGTTTTAGAACCTATAAAAGTTAATGAGAATTTGCTAATAAACATAGGAACTGCAAGAAGTTTAGCCATAGTTAAAAGTGTGAAAAAGGATGAAATTGAGCTTGACTTAAAAATTCCTGTTTGTGCTGAAGAAGGAGAAAAGGCAGTAATTTCTAGGCAAATAGCAGGAAGGTGGAGATTAATAGGATATGGGAAAATAAAATGAGGTAAAAATCAGAGACGTAAAAAATGTCTTTAAAAAGAATTTCTTGGGCTATTGTAAATTTATTTAAAAAAAGAGAAAATTCAAAATTTTATGTACAATAAACTGATCCTGTGACGGTCCTGCCCATCGCTGGAGTAAATCTATACATACAAGTTCTTCCACCAGAGCCCTCGCAGTCATCTTTTCCTATAACTATACCTCCAGGAGCAATCTCTGTGGCACCTCCTCCGGTAGGTTTCTCCCATGTCATAGACACAGTTGCTCCTGAGGGAGATGTTTGTGTAACTGTTATTCCATCGGGAAGGGAGATAGGTTGTGTTCCTATATTTCTGACAACAAAAACCGCCGTATCGGGACCTTCCTCACAATAAGCATCGGCTATTTCTATTCCTTGGGTCATTGGCGTGAACACTCCTGAAATATACATGTAAGCCATTCCTGCTAATGCTATTGTTATCATTAACATCAATATAGTTGCTATTACAGTTGAT